>DASRRM010000445.1:0-50818 GCA_035695715.1 Tepidisphaeraceae bacterium | reverse complement strand
CGTACTCGCCCACCATTTTGCCACCCGCGGAAGATGGTGGGCGAGTACGCCCACCCTACCGATTGCCAAGAGATTCGACCAAGCACGCGGGACGCGCGGCGATTTCTTCTTGATGCAATCACCCCAGCGACTTATCCTGTCGCCCCATCTCATTTCATCATCCTTTACCTGGAGGCCAGTACCATGGCGGATAACCGAGGCGTCGCCTATATCAAGCCGGGCGAAGTAAAAGTCGAAAGCATCGATTTCCCCAAACTCGCGCTGGGCAAGCGCAAGTGCAATCATGGAGTGATCCTCAAGATCATCTCCACAAACATCTGCGGCTCCGACCAGCACATGGTCCGCGGCCGAACCACCGCGCCGGCCGGCCTGATTCTCGGCCACGAAATCACCGGCGAAGTCATCGAAGCAGGCCGCGATGTCGAATTCATCAAGGTCGGCGACATCGTCTCCGTCCCGTTCAATATCGCCTGCGGCCGCTGCCGCAACTGCAAGGAAGGCCGCACCGGAATCTGCCTGAATGTCAACCCCAGCCGGCCCGGGGCGGCGTATGGCTATGTCGACATGGGCGGGTGGGTTGGCGGGCAGGCCGAGTATGTCATGGTGCCCTATGCCGACTGGAATCTGCTGAAGTTTCCCGATGCCGACCAGGCCAGGGCGAAAATCAAGGACCTGACCCTTTTATCTGACATCTTCCCGACCGGGTATCACGGCGCGGTGACCGCGGGCGTCGCGCCCGGCACGATCGTCTATGTCGCCGGGGCAGGCCCGGTCGGCCTGGCGTGCGCGGCGGCGTGCCATCTTCTGGGGGCGGCGGTGGTCATCGTCGGCGACATGATCCCCCAACGCCTTAAGCAAGCCCGCAGCTTTGGCTGCGAAACCATCGACCTGACCCAGGATGCCTCCCTCGCCCAGCAAATCGAACAGATCGTCGGCGTGCCGGAAGTCGACTGCTCGGTCGACTGCGTCGGCTTCGAGGCCCGCGGCCACGGCCACGACGCCAAGGTCGAACGGCCCGCCACCGTCCTCAATTCCATCATGGAAGTCACCCGCGCCGGCGGCTCGCTCGGCATCCCCGGCCTCTACGTCACCGGCGACCCGGGCGGCGTCGACGCCAACGCCAAGATCGGCAACCTCGGCATCCGCATCGGCCTGGGCTGGGCCAAGAGCCACAGCCTCCACACCGGCCAATGCCCGGTGATGAAATACAACCGCCAGTTGATGCAGTGCATCCTCAACGACAAGATTCAAATCGCCAAAGCCGTCAACGTCACGACGATAACCCTCGATGATGCCCCCAAGGGTTACAAAGACTTCGACAAGGGCGCGGCGCGGAAATATGTGATCGACCCGCACGGAATGGTCGCGTAAAACGCTTTGCCGCTTCGACGTGACACGGGCGTCCCGGCGCGTGCGGGCGATGGAAAGAGTTTAAGAATCACTGGAAACGGTTATTCTTCGCCTTTTGTCGCCGGCACGGCCGAGACGGCCGTGTCACGACGAGCGGTCTGTAACCCTGAGGATAATTCATGGGACGAGTTGGCATCGCGTTTCGACTGTTTTTCAAGGCGCTGGGCAATCCAGCGTTTGCCGAGGCGGGCGCACGGCTGCTCGATGGCCAGGCCGCCGCCGCGCCGGCCGCTGCGCCCGCAACGGCAAAGGCAGCGGCCGAGCCGGCGTCATCGCGCCCCGCTGCAGCGCGCAGCGATGCCCTCACCTTGCTTTCGGTCCTGCAGCGCGAAGCCCGGCTGGTGGATTTTCTCAAAGAAAATATTTCGGCGTTTGACAATGCACAGATCGGCGCTGCCGTCCGCGATGTGCATCGCGATGCAGGAGCGGTTTTGGATCGGCTATTCTCGCTTCGGCCGGTGATGAGTGAGGCCGAGGGAACGGCGGTGAGCATTGCCTCCGGAACCGATGCGGCCCGGGTCCGCCTCACCGGAAATGTCACCGGGCAATCCCCATACCGCGGAACCCTGCGGCATTCCGGATGGGAAGCATCCAAAACGCAACTGCCCGAATGGAACGGCTCGGCCGCCGCGGCAAATGTCGTGGCGCCGGCCGAGGTGGAGTTGGCCTAAATTAAATACTTAAACTGAGCGGTTTTAATGTGCCGCAGTGAAACCGGCGAGCATTTATTGAGAGATTTCGTGCTTTGACGTGACACGGGCGTCCCGCCCGTGCTGGCGATGTAGTGAGTCCAAAAAGCATCACTATTCTTCGCGTTTTCCCGTCTCCGGCACGGCCGAGACGGCCGTGTCACGACCAGCAACCGCAGGGTGGGCGTACTCGCCCACCCTCTTTCGCGGGTGGCAAACGGTGGGCGAGTACGCCCACCCTACAATTCGGCGCAACCGTCGATTTCCCGGGGCGTCTGGCGTATAGGAAGCATCATGATCAAGCTCAGCGCTTTTGCCGATGAAATCTCGCCGGACCTGGACGAGCAGATTCGCGTCTGCAAAGAAAATCAGGTCAGCCATTTCGAGTTACGCGGCGTGTATGGAAAGAATGTCATGGATTTCGATGCCACGCTGCGCTCGGAAATCAAAACCAAATTGAAGGACAACGGCCTTGGCGTCATCAGCATCGGCTCGCCGATCGGCAAGGTCGCCATCGACAAGCCCTGGAGCGAACACTTTGACCGCTTCAAGCTGGCGGTGAACATTGCCGAATTCTTTGAAGCGCCGCTCATTCGCGTGTTCAGCTATTACCCGGCCGGCGGGGAAGGTAAAGGGCCGATCGACCCGCATCGCGATGAAGTGATCGATCGTTTTCGCCAGAAGGTGGAATATCTGAAAAACCACGCCGTCACCCTGGTTCACGAAAACGAAAAAGGAATTTTCGGGGATATTGGCCCGCGCTGCCTCGACCTGATGAAAAGCATCGGCTCGCCGAAGTTGAGGTGTGCTTTTGACTTTGCCAACTTCGTGCAGGTCGGCGAAAAGCCGATCGATAATTGGGCGTTGCTCAAGCCTTACACCGCTCACATTCACATCAAGGACGCCAAGGCCAACGGCGGCCCGGTGGTGCCGGCGGGCGAAGGCGACGGGAACATCGAGGCGATTCTGGTTGACGCATATGTGAGCGGGTATCGCGGGTTTGTCAGCCTTGAGCCGCATTTGAAAGTCGCCGGTCATTCGCATGGGGAAACCGGGCCGGAGTTGTTCAAGGTTGGGGCCGATGCGCTGAAGAAGTTGTGCCGGCGGAACGGGATTGCATTGGCAGGAGTCAAGTGAGCGAAGGCGCAGATGATTCATCGCTTGAGCTGGTGGAGATTGTGACCACGATCGCCTCCGCGCCGGTCCCCGCCGCCATGCCGCGCGTGTTTCGACCGATCCCGCCGGCTGGCCGGTTCGCGATCCCCATCGCCGGCGGCGCAAAGGCCGACGAGATTGTCATTAAGACGCCCGGCCGGATGCTTCGCCGCGGGGATGTGCTGGCCGAACAGTGGCCGCAAACCTCCGCCGCCCCGCTTGCACCGGCGGATGGGAAAATTGCCGCCCTGGCATGCGCCAAGCTGACCAACGACCTGACCGTCCCCGCCATTCTCTTCGAGCCGCATGAGCCGGTTGCCAACATCGAACCCGCGCCTCGCGCGACGGTCGACGCCATCCCCAACATGCTCCGCTGGCTGAGCGAAACCGGACTGGCCGGCGGCATTCAGCACCTGCGCCAACGCGGCGTGTGGGCGCAGCGCTGGACAACCCCGGACCTCCTTGGCCAACTTCGCAATAGCATCGATAAGCCGATCAATACCGTCATCTGCGACGTGCTCGACGAAGCGCCGGACATGCTGCTGCATCACGAACTGGCAATGGCTTTTCCCGTGGAGCTGGTGGCCGGAGTGTTGGCGCTGGCGAAGATGACCGGCGCGGCGGAGATGTTTGCCGTGGTGGCGGCGTTTGGAAACTCGATCGGCTGGGATTTGCTCCGCGCGGCCGTCACGGGCACCAAGCTCAAGCTCGTCCCGCTGCAGGATCACTATCCGCAGGCGCATCCCACGCTGCTGATTCACGAAATCACCGGCCGGCATTTGCGCCATGGAAAGTCGCCGACAGAGGCGGGGATTTTGGTGATCGACGCGGCGGCGGCGATTGCAGTTGGCCGCTGCTTCCTGCACAACGAATCGATGCTCACCGTGCCGATCGGCCTGCGCGACCGGATTTCCGAGCAGACCTACTGGCTGGATGTGCCGATCGGCATGCCGTGGTTGCATGTGTTGTCGCATCTGTCGATTGCCGAGTCGCACCTGGAGCTTCGCGCCGGAAATTCGTTGCGCGAGATTCGCCTCAGCGGCGACTGCGTGACGTCCGCGTCGGATTTGAGCATCACCGTCAGTCCGCCCGAGCGGCGAATGAACCCCGACCCGTGCATTCGCTGCGCCTGGTGCGTTGAAGGGTGCCCGGTTCATATTCAACCCGCCGGGCTGTTGGAGGCAGCGCAGCAAGGCGATCCATTTCTGGCCGATCAATACGGTTTGGATGCCTGCATCGAGTGCGGGATTTGCAGCTACGTATGTCCATCGCACCTGCCGATTCTCAAAGGAATACGGCTGCTGAGAAGCAGTTGACCCAAGCAACGAACCGCTGCATTTCCCGGTAGGAATCATCGTCCGACTTCACTGGCGACGCTTTCACCACGGAGATATTTCCATGCCGGCTGTTCCCCGCAAACTGCTCATCATCACTGCCGCCGCGATCGGCACATTTCTTTCAGCCAGCCCTCTTCGCGCCGCTGTCATCTGGACTGAAGGCGAAAAGCCCGCCAAGGCCGACGTGAAACGGCATCCGTGGTGGTATGACAAGGTGAACACCGACGCCCTTTCCGGCGGCGATTTCATCTCCAACTGGAGCGACAAGCCCGGCGTCATCGAATACGCCATCACCGCGCCCAAGGCCGGCGACTACGAATTCTGGGTGCATGCCAATCCGGTGGCCACCAAGCTTTCGTACGCGCTGAATGGCGGTGCGGAAACTGAAATCGACATGGCCAAAGACCCGCGCGACAACACCAACATCGCCGCCGACGGCAAGCCGGACCTGCGCTTCATCGCCTGGGAACACGTCGGCAAAGTGACACTGAAGCAGGGAGCAAACACCGTCGTCTTCCGCATGCATAGCGACAACAATAACCACGGCATGCTCGACTGCTTCGTGCTGGCCAACGAGCCCTTCGAGCCGCACGGCATACAAAAACCGGGCGAGGCGGCACACGTGGCCGAGTCGGACAAGGGGTGGTTTGCGTTCGATCCGAAGGACGATGCATTTTTGCCAACCTCCGGCTTCGACCTTCGCTCGCTCAACGAAAAGCAGGCTGGCGATGGCGGGTTTATCGCCGTGAAAGGTGGCGAATTTGTCCATTCGGCCACGGGAAAAGCCGTGCGCTTTTGGGGCGTTGACGGCCCGCCCGACAAGATGGATGACCCCGCCGAGCTTCGTCGCTGCGCGCGGATGCTGGCCAAGCATGGCGTGAATCTCATCCGCATTCATGCCCCCTATTTCGACGCCAATGGAGACATCGTTCCCGCCAAGGTGCAACATGCGCTGGACATCGTCGAGGCGATGAAGTCCGAAGGCATCTACACCGATTTTTCGGTCTATTGGTATTCCTTCATCTCGCCCAAACCCAACACGCCATGGCTGGAGGGATACGATGGGAAGAAAAATCCGCACGCGGCGCTGTTCTTCAATCCCGATTTCCAAAAGAGATATCAGCAATGGTGGACCGCGCTTCTTACTACCCCGTCGAAAACCACCGGCAAGCGCCTGATCGACGAACCCGCCGTCGCATCGCTGGAAATGCAGAATGAGGATTCGCTCTTCTTCTGGACCTTTTCCGACAAGAATATTCCCGATCCGGAAATGCGCATCATTGAAAAACTGTTCGGCGACTGGCTGGTGAAAAAATATGGCTCGCTCGACAAAGCCCTCGCCCAATGGCATGGCCTGCACACCGATCGCGATGATGTTGCCGAGGGGCGAATGGGTTTCCGCCCGCTGTGGAATATTTCCCACGAGCGCACGGCCCGCGACAAGGATACGGTCGCCTTCATGACCGAACTGCAATACGACTTCTACAAGAAGACCTACGCCTTCCTCCGCGGCGCTGGATTCAAGGGTGCACTGGCCACCAGCGGCTGGACAACCGCCAGCCAGGAATATCTCGGCCCGGTCGACAAATACACCAACACCGCCGCCGATTATGTCGACCGCCACGGCTATTTTGGCGGCAGCCGCAAGGGGCCAAACGACGGCTGGGCGCTGATGGAAACGCAGGTGTATGCCGACCGCAGCGCGTTGCGCTTCGACCCCGAGACGCCGGGAAAGTCGAAACTTTTCGTAAACCCGATCATGGACCCGCACTACGACGGCAAGCCATCGGCCATTTCCGAAACATCGTTCGATCGGCCCAACCGTTATCGCAGCGAAGGGCCGTTGTATTACGCCTGCTATGGGGCGTTGCAGGGTAGCAATGCGTTCATGATGTTTGCCCTGGACACCGATCACTGGTCGGTGAAGCCGGGCTATTTCATGCAGCCCTGGACGCTGATGTCCCCCGGCACGATGGGCCAATATCCGGCGGCCGCGCTGATCTTCCGCGAGGGATTGGTTGCCGAGGGTGACATGCTGGTGAATTTGAATTTGAAGATCGCCGACATCGAAAACCTTTCGGGCACGCCGATGCCGCAGGATGCATCATTCGATGAGCTTCGCCTGAAGGACGTTCCCACCGGCACGAGCCTCAAGGCCAACAGCGTGATCGATCCGCTGGTTCATTTCGCCGGGCGGACCAACGTGAATTTCACCGCCACCGGCGGCGCCCCAAAGCTGGTTGACCTCGCGCCATACATCAACCACGCCGCCCAAACCGTCACCAGCACGACAAAGCAGCTCAAGCTCGATTACGGCAAAGGCGTGATGACCATCAACGCCCCCGCCGCCCAGGGAATCAGCGGCGATTTGAAAGCCGCCGGTCCGGTGGAAACAGAAAACCTGTCGATCGCGTCAGACATGGAGTTGGGCCACATCATCGCCGTCGCACTGGACGGAAAACCAATCGCCACCTCCGGCAAAATACTGCTGCAAGTCATGGCCGAGGAGCGCCCGAGCGGCTATCGCACCGAGCCAACCGGCAACAGTGAAAAACGCATCACCAGCATAGGTCGCGATCCGTGGCTGGTGAAGGATCTGTCCGGCACGGTAAAACTCAAGCGCCCGGACGCCGCGAGTTTGAAGGTAACGCCGCTGGATTTCAACGGCTATCCACTAAAGGGGACGGGAGCGGCAGGGGAGATCAAATTGGACGGACGGACGGTTTATTATTTGATAACGCGGTAATGCGTGGCACGTGGCACGCGCGGCCCGCCCGTGTTTTCGACCGGGTGGGCGTACTCGCCCACTATTTCATTGGAAACGGTTTGATATCTCAGTACGCCGGTTCTGAGGTACTCCGAAGAGCCGGGTTCTCTCGCGCTATCGACCCGGCTCTTCGGAGTACCTCAGAACCGGCGTTCCCCCGCAAAAGCGCAGCCACCACGGAATGCTCCGCGAAGTTTTGCAGGGTGGGCGTACTCGCCCACCATTTCCCAGCCCGCGACGAATACGTGGTGCGCGAGTTCGCCCAACCTACAAAATCGCCGAAGTCCCACCAAACCCATTGCTCATGGGCGAGACGCGCGAGACGCTCATGATACGGTTGAAGAATTGCCGCCGATTCAGTCAGGGACTCAATGTTGCAGGATTCATTGTGGTGGTTGTCTCGCACTCTTATTTGTGTGTATAATACACATTCCATCCGGACTATCCGAAGCATTTTCCGTCAAGCTGGCATTCCCTGGAATGGATAGGCGCTTATGGCCAAAACGACATTAAACTTCCCGATCGTCATCCACAAAGACCCCCACAGCGATTACGGCGTGAGCGTTCCCGATTTACCCGGCTGCTTTTCCGCCGGCTCGACGATCGAAGAAGCAATGACCATGGCCCAGGAAGCGATCGAGTTTCACCTTGAGGGAATAATCGCCGACGGACAGGCCATTCCGCGGCCCAAGCCGATCGAACGCCACGTGCGAAGCCGCGACTACAAAGGTGGAACGTGGGCGGTTGTTTCAGTGGAGGTCGGCCATCTACTCAGCAAGGCCGTGCGAATCAATATCACGCTGCCGGAGAAAGTCCTGCGAAGTGTTGACCATTTCGCCCAGGCGGCCGGTGAAACGCGATCGGGCTTGCTCGCGGCCGCCGCAACGCAATACATCAAGGCGAGAACGCAGGGAAAATTCCGGAAGTAAAACGATCAGAGTTTTGCAGCACGCCGGTTCTGAGGTACTCCTCAGCGCGGCCCCTGGCCGCAACCAAAACAGGTGCGCGCGAAGACGCGGGTGGATTTCTCGTATCACGGGCGTCTCGCCCGTGTCTTCATTAAAGAGGACACGGGCGAGACGCCCGTGATACGGGAAATTAATCCCGCTTCTTCGTCTCGGGAAATCTTGTTCAAAAAACAAGAAATCGCGAGATATCCTTGAAGAGCCGGGTTTTTTCGCGCTATCGACCCGGCTCTTCGGAGTACCTCAGAACCGGCGTTCCCAGCAAAAGCGTAGTCGCCACGGGATACTCCACCATTGAAAAATGTCCCAAGTCGCATACATCAATCACGCGCATCTTCCCGCGTTTGCATTTGCGATCTCGGGTCGGTGCGGTGGATGATGTCGCTGACACCGGTCTGGTTGAAGCCTTTGAAGCCTTCGTTGCGCTCGAGGTTTTCCAGGTGCGAGCCGATGGCGCCATGGTCGCGAAAGCGGGCGGCTTGTTCCTCGGTGATCAGACCGGCCTTCAGCAACTTCGCGATACGCTCGGGCTTTACCGGCCAGACTTCGCCTTCGGTGAACGCCTGCCGCAGATAGGGGAAATTCGTGAACGGCTTCATGACCTTCACTGCCGACCGCTCCATTTGATCGCGCAGGGCGTCGAAGTCGAACTGGCATTCGAGGTGATGCATGCCGGCTTGCAGGAAGGCCTCGCCGTGCAGCCCGCACCAGAGGCCCACGGTGCCGAGCTTATCGCGTGGCGGCAGTCCCTCGTGGGAAAAATCGCTCAGCAATTCCTCCGGCGCCAGATCAACATCGGCGAAAATCACCACGCGGGCGTTGGGCTGCTCCAAAACCTGCGCACCCCAGCCCGCCTGTGCGCCGGCGTAAAACCGTTCCCGGCAGACAAAGCCCAGCTTCTCAAATGTCCCAATTAATCGCGAAAAATGCTCGCGCGAAGAACGATAGGTGTGATGATCGTGGTTCGCCCAGCCAAGGCCCAGCGTATCCTGCCGGGCTTTTTGAACTCCGGCGGCGCGGTTGCGGCGCTGCCAGAATTCGCGCTCGGCGAAGAAAAACAGGTCGCACGTCAGGTCGACGCCAAGATCGCGAATGGCCGCGTCGATAAGATGATTGGCGTGGCGGAAGCCTTCGACCTCGTTTTCGAAATTCCGCCGCCGGGTGCGGAAATGCTCGAGGTGATAAACCATCCGCATGCGTTTTTCGGCGTCGATTTGCGGGTGCAGGAAGCCGCGAAACCCGTGCCGCTCGGCGGCCCAGAATTCCGTCCCATCGCCGCGCGCGATCAGCGTTCGCCGATATGGCGCCAGCGGCTCATCCGCCGTCAGCAACGGCAGCCCGCGCGCCGCGGCAAAATCCGCCACGCATTCCACGCGAATGGTCAGATCGAAGCGATGCGCCTTGTCGATCACAAGGATGGGAAACATCCCCCCGCCGTGGGCATAAACGCCGGGAATATCGCTCGTCACATGGACAAATCCGGCGGCAGTGATCAGCGGCTCCATCGATGGCGCAAGGGTGATGCTCTCGACCCAGTCGAAAAACCGCGTGCCGGTGTCGGCGGTCATATGCCGGGCCAGGTCAGCCGCGTAAGGCGTGCGTTTCAAAAAATCGTCGACCAGCCCGCGCACGAATTTCTCGGCCACGGGCTGCGGCTCCCACTGAAACGCGGTCAGAGAATCGCTCGCGGGCTGGGAAGGCGCTGCGGTTGCGGCGGTTGCCATAAAAACTCCTCCGAAGGAACGAGACGGATAAAACCGATGCAGAGGCAAAACCGCATGAACCCTCGTTCCTCATCGTAAGCGTCACGCTTTTTCGGTTAGCCGCGACGCGCAGCAGAGCGCGAGTCGGTCAACGAATCGGGAAACAGTTGGAAACCCGATTCACACCGCGATCCGAGCGCTCCGCTGCGCGTCGCGGCTAACCTTTGCGGGCGTCGATCCTGACCCAGACATCGTAATCCTCTCTCACCTATAATATGCACGGCATTCGCGGGAAGTTCAGGCCTTCACGAAAGGATTCGCCAATGAATCGTGTCCTACTGCTTGGCGCGGGGAAAATCGGAGCGGCGATTGCCCAGTTCCTTACCCATACCGGCGACTATGACGTCCTCGTCGGCGACAGCGACACCGCCGCCCTCAAACGCCTAACCGACGCAGCAGCCGTTTCCACCGTCACCCTCAGCGCTGGCGACAGCGATGCCCTGGGCAAGGCGATGGCCGGCCGGTCGGCGGTTATCTCGGCGCTGTCATTCGCGCTGAACCCAGCCGTTGCCAACGCTGCTTTGGAAGCGGGGCTGAGCTATTTTGACCTCACCGAAGACCGCGAAACCACCGCGGCCGTGCGCGAGTGCGCGCAGAAGGCCAGGGCCGGGCAAATCTTCATGCCGCAGTGCGGCCTGGCGCCGGGGTTCGTGTCGATCGCCGCCTACGACCTGGCCCGGCAATTCGACAAGCCCGAGGAAGTGCGCATGCGGGTTGGCGCGCTGCCGCTGTTTCCGACCAACGAGATGAAATACAACCTCACCTGGAGCACCGACGGGCTGATCAACGAATATGGCAATCCTTGTGAAGCCATTCACCAGGGCCGGCGGCTCGAAGTTTTGCCACTGGAAGGCCTCGAGCATTTCTCGCTCGATGGGATCGACTACGAAGCCTTCAACACCTCCGGCGGCGTGGGCACGCTGTGCGAAACGCTGGCCGACGCCGTGCGCAGCCTCGACTATAAAACCATCCGCTACCGCGGCCATCGCGATCTAATGGCTTTTTTAATGAACGAGCTTCGCTTGAACGATCGCCGATCGCTGCTGAAGGACATATTGGAGAATGCCGTCCCCGTGACGCCGCAGGATGTGGTCCTGATTTTCTGCACGGTATCCGGCCAGAAGCAAAGCCGCCTAACGCAGGTGACCGACGCCAGAAAGATCTACCACGGCGACCATTTCGGCGGCAATTGGAGCGCCATCCAAATCACCACGGCAGGGAGCTTGTGCGCGGTGGTCGACCTGTTCTTCGCCGGCAAACTGCCCAGCCGCGGATTCGTGAAGCAGGAGGAAGTAAAGCTGGCGGAATTTCTGGGGAACCGGTTTGGGAAGTGCTATGCCGGTTCGGAACAAGAGATGCCGCAACGCGTTGTGGGGTTGTGATGGATTGGTTGCGCGCCGACGGGGATCGGACATGACTTCACGCCGGGAACGAGGGAGAGCGAGGACCCGGATCGATGACGCAAGATTTCAACCCGACGCGCGTTTTGTCATTCGTGCGTTCGGTGAATGTGCCGCGACACAGTACAATGCACTTTTTGCGGGGTTAAAGAATGACCGACGACGCGTCAACGGAAACCGCGACGACCGCGCCAACCCATATCCTTTCATACAGGAAGCGTTCACCGCGCCGGCGGCGATGGCTAAGGCTCTTGCTGTTGGTCGTGATCGCAGCCGCTTTGACCTGGCCCGCCATGAGTTGTGGGCCTCAGGCAGTTGAGAGCGGCAAGTTCATGACCGAGCAGGCGGGCTGGATGAACTATCACGCCCCGCCGGACCAGATCGTGCTGTTTCAGGATAAGATCACGACCTTTCCAACCCCGCCGTTTAAACGAGCGACAACGGCGGATGCCATGCGGCTCGACGACCCGTATCTGAAAGTGATGGCATCAAAAGACGGCGCGAATTATCTGATTGGGCGTGTAAATGCGAAGCTTACTTCGTTTCTGCCTGCGCCGGTTCGCATGGGGTTCATGAACAGTGTTACCCGAATCAAGCCGCCAACTCCGCCGCCGCCCCCGGCGGTTTTATACTGTGGCGGACGGAACTGCGCGGCCGGTGAAAGGTTTCTGGTTGTTTATTGCACCGGCCTGGCGGGGCCAGGCGATGATGTATTGGGCGTATTCGCTTTGGATATCGAAGTGTACGAGCAAGCGAAATTGCGCCGTCCATTCCATGGGACCGC
The DNA here is from genome assembly GCA_035695715.1 of Tepidisphaeraceae bacterium. Lineage (GTDB taxonomy): Bacteria > Planctomycetota > Phycisphaerae > Tepidisphaerales > Tepidisphaeraceae > RYN-428. The sequence goes on along the minus strand of DASRRM010000445.1, from coordinate 38,548 downwards.
GAGCGAGTTTACGTTCATCGGACAGTTCCCCGGCAACGATAACAATTCCATTCAGATATTCGCCGGCCAGCCCGACCCCAACGATGACTCTCGATTTACCATTCGATACATCATGAACGGCGCCCCGAGCATGATTGAAGGAAAGCTTCAGCCGGACGGAATCGGTGTCGAGCTCAGGCCGCGGGGACCTCTTTTCACGAAGCCGCTGAACTAAGAAGATCGCGGCCAGAAGGCGGGATTTATGCCAGACGTTGTGCCCAAAGCTGTATTACCAATGAATTCGCTTGTAGCGCCTAAGATGTCTGCGAGCACGAAAACGTCGCATTCCCAGTTCAAGTGCTTCACTATCCTCTGCCTGCTGGTCGGGGTCGGCGTTGTCGCCTGGGCGATTCATGGTTGGGCAAGTGCGCCCAAGCGCGGCGCGGTTGCCGCGCATAGTTTGTCCGAGTGGCTGAATTACCATCCACCCGCCGACCAGATTGTTTTCTTCCATGACAAGAGCGAGTTCTTCGGAGGTGTCTGCACGAGCGAGGCCATTGCATTGATGAAAACGGAGCAGTTCGACTGGAACAAAACACTCGTCCTCTGCCGCGACCATAGTGAACTGGATTCTTACCTCGCCTCCGTCGGCGCCAAGCGCAACGTTTATGTATTCGATCCAAATCCCGATGCCCTTTTATTCTGCGGAACGCTGAAGTCTGCAGCCGGCGACAGGTTCGTGCTCGTGAACACTGCCGATTCCGGCAAATGGGCCAACGGCGCGACGAAGGCGTTTAATTTTATTTTTGATGTCTATTCCACTGGCGGCACAAATGCGCCGCTCGTGAATGTGGCAACAGCTCCATCAGAGTTCATGGTCGGATTCTTTCGCCATCAAGCTGGCGATACCGTGCGCATTTACGCCGGCCAGGCCGACCCAGCCGATCCATCGCACTTCACGATTGCATATTCGATTAACGACAAACGCGGACTGATTGATGGAAATCTTCAAGCCGACGGAATCGCGTTGGTCTTCAAGGCCCGCGACGGCGGGCCGCTCATTCCGTTGCCGATCACCCATAAGCGCGTGCCGGCGGCCTCGTCGCGTTCAACCCAAACGACCAAAAAGGCCTTTCTGGCGGAGCAGTCGAACTGGATGAAATATAAAGCGCCTGCCGACCAACTGGTCATGTTGCAAGACAATCCGCAATATGTCGATGGGGATTTCACTTATCTAAGAGCAGTCGAGTCGGATTCGCTGTTGGAAAAAAATCCCGATTTCACCGTGAGCTACACCAGCAACGACGCGAATTTGATTGTCGGGCGCGTCAACCTGAATTTCGATGGTTTTCTCGCCGCCGCCAAAACTGCCCGAGCGCTGCCTGCCCAATTGGAAGTGCCCGCGCCGCTTTTATATCTGGGGGAACGTCCTTCGGCCAACGGCCCACGACTCATCGCGGTTTCGTTCTACTGCAAGCACTTCTGGTCTGACCATCCCCATGCGCATCAGGCATTTTGTTTCTCCGCGGACGTGTTCCAGCCGGCCGAAAACGGCCGCCCCCTGACAAAGATTTCCTCGAAAACCGAAATTGAGATCGGACATTATCGCGATCATGACAACGACGTCATTCGCTTCTTCGCCGGTCAATCTGATCCCAATGATCCCACTCATTTCACCATTCGCTATGTCATGAACGGCACCGAAGGCTTCATCGACGGAAATCTGCAGGCGGATGGAAAAACTGTCGCGCTGGCCGCACGAGGAGGCGGGCCGCTGATCGAGAAGCCGTGATATGGACGACACCCCCGCGCATCCTCCCATCCTGGTCCTCGGCTGCTCAGAAGCGGCCATGAAACTTCGGCAACCCGGGCACGAGATCGCCGCAGTGCTTTCGATTCACTCGCAGGGGGAATACCCAGTGGATGCAACTGGAATCGCGCTGGTGCAGGTGCTGCAGTTTGATGATATCGAACGGGCCGAATGCGGCCGATGCGGAAAATCTGCACCGCAATTGGACACTCAAGAAATGGAGCAGGGAAACGGGCCGACGCATGGTTGCGCCGAATATGGATGATGCGCGGGCGATTATCGAATTCGCGCACGCAACGCGCCACGTCGACGGCACGGTGCTGTTTTCGTGCCAGGGCGGTGTCAGCCGATCGGCGGCGGCCGCGATGATTTGCCTTGCGGCATGGACCGGAAAAGGGCGCGAAGAATATTGCGCGGAAATGCTCCTTCGCGTACGGCCGTGCGCATCGCCGAATCGCAGCTTGATTAGATTCGGCGATGAATTGCTTCAACGGGATGGGCGCTTGATATGCGCGGTCAGATCGGCGCGATGATGCAACAAGAACGCAACATTTCCAGGCTGGAATTCTCCGAACCGTGGACAAGGCCAACAGACTCGCTTGTCGCTTAGACGACTGCGTTCCGATTCAGGTCCCCGCCGCCGGACGTAAAGATGTCCACACTTCGGAGAATTCCAGCCCAGAGCCTTGTTACATATCTAACGTGGTGAGGCTCTTCGCGTTCTTCGATTCTTCGCGCCTTCGCGCCTTCGCGTCGAAATTCCTGTGTGGCAGCAAGCCGTATCAGTTCTGCGCGGCATTTCCCCATTCGACAACCCTCATTCCAGGCGCAGTTCCTTCCTCAGCCGCGCCAGCATCGCGTCGAATACCGCATCGGTGATCTTCGGGTCGCCGAGGGTGGCGGAGGCTTGCCAGACCGTTACCGCCAGGCTCGCGAAACGCTCGGTGGCGAAGGGCTGGTTTTCCATCGGCGTCAGCAGCCGGGCGAAATCGCCGGGAAGGCCCGTGGGAAATTCCGTGCACTGGTCGGCATAAAGGCCGGCTTGCTTGGTCAGCACCAAAATCGGCAGAAAACGCTTATATAAATCGGGCCAGCGAAAAAGCGGCGTGGCGTTGTCGTCGGCAAAGCCATCGAACGCCGCCGCCGTCCCTTCGCGATACGGGGCGACCAGTGCCTTGAGCTGGGCCGGGGTGATCGACCAGTCGGCCCAGCGCGTCAGCAATTCGGACTTGGCCAGGCCATTCTCCACGTCGTTGGCCAGGTGCAAAGAATCGAGCATGTCGTGAAGCATCTGCAATTTGGAAAGATCGGCCGAATCCATGTCGTGCCCCGCGGCAAGCTGCGACGCCAGCGAGGAAACCAGCAGCGTCCGGCGGCTGTCGATGTTGGGCATGCGGTCGTGGGTATAAAGCTTGAGCGTGATGGGGGAAATGCCGGCGGGCATGCCCAGTGATTCGGAAAGCTGGGCGAGGTGCTCGACATCGCCCAGCAGGCGCAGCGCTGCATCGTGGGAGCCAAGCTGTCCAGTCGCGCCCAGTTCTAGTACCGCGGTCCCGGTGCGCTTTTCCAGGCCGCCGGTCGGCTTCAAACGATACGCCTGCAATGTCTGGATGGCGTGGGGGAGTTTTTCAATGGCCTCGATGCTGTCGAGCAGTTGTGTCATGGTATCGATGTGGGCGGCGAGGCTGGCTGGCGTGCTGGAGAGGAATTGCGTGGCGGCGCCGAGCGCGCTGGCGTCGTCGAGGAAGCCAACGCGCTGGGCGGCAAACTGCTTTTGCAGGGTGTCGACGATGCGCTTTTGGTTCGGCACGAGCGCGGCCTCCTTGCGGCTGTCGCAGCGATTGCATAGCTGCAGGTAGGTTTCAATAGCGGCGAGAATTCCCGGTCCGGCGTCGGGGTTGTTGTTGGCAAATACGAATGCGGCACCGAGCTTTTGTTGCAGCGCCGGCGGAATGCGCAGGCGGCCGATGCGCTGGACGCTGTCGCGATATTGTCGAAGCGCGCCGATCCGGCCCAGGCCCGCCGAGCGCGTGCGCGGATCGGTGAACAGGGCCAGGCCCTCGGTCAACTGCTGCTCCATCTTCGGGCGGGCGGCGGGGTCAATGCCGATGTTCTTCTCCATCGCGTCAGAAAGATCGACTGCCGTTGAAAGCGTATCAAAAAGTGCCGCGGCATCGGCAGCGGCCTTGGGATCGGCAGCGGCAGTGTCGGCCGCGGCAGCAAGGCCGGCCAATTGCCGCTTCAACGCGGGCGAAACCTGCAACTCTTTAGCCCGGGCGTCAAGCTGAGCCAGCGTTTTCGGCGCCGCGATCGGCGTCTTTGAGCCATCGGCAAACGGTTGCGGCCGCATCGGCGGGAGATTCTGCACTTCAGCCGGGGTGGCATTGGAGGCAAGAATCAAATCCGTCGCGACCGACTTCAACACCGCGTCAATTTCACCGGACTTTTTGATCGCCGGCAGCTTGTAAGTCAGTTGATGTAGCTTTGCCAGGCCGTCAAGCTGTGCTGGCGAAAGCGCCTTGGCAGAGGATTGCAGGCGCTGGCTGATCTGATCGCCGGCAGACTTGAGATTCGTCACGCGCAGCGCGATGCACGCCTGCAATTCCACGGGCGTTTTATCCTCGGCGGCCCGCGCTAACAGCCAGCGCTGCATCACGCGCATATCGATTTGGAAATCGATCAGCGTCAATTCCGGCCCAGCCGCATCCAGCCGATGCTGCAGCAGCATGGCCAGTTCACCTTCAATGGCGGCAACCTGGGCGGCGCTGATGGTTTCCATGGAAGGCGGACGCGGCGGAGCTGGCGCCGGCAGGACATCCACTGCGAAACCTCGCGAAATCGCCAGGATCGCGATCAGAAGCGCGAATAATCCTGCACGCTTAGCGGTCGCGATTGCGCGGCGCATCGTCGTGCGGGCGACTGCCAGGCATGCCGGAGCATTCACCGTGAATTTGCTGCGATGAAAAAGCATCAGTCCCATCCTTCCCCGTGTTGCTGTGAGTCGGACACTGTTCCCAAAGACCGCGCGCCGAATCGTCAGGCTCCAGCCGCGCCCGCTTCGCGATACACCTTCTCAAGCGCGTCGACCATTACTTTCGTATCGAACCGCCCCAAGGCGAATTCGCGGCCGGCCGTGCCCATTTTCCGCCGAAGATCGGCATCGGCCAATAATAACTCAATCTTCGCCGAAAGTCCGGCAGTATCGAAGGGCTTTAACACAAAGCCCGTCGCATCCGGAATCAATCCTTCGCGATTGCCGTCGATGTCGTAAGCCACCACCGGGCAACCCGCCAGCGCGCCCTGCGGCAGCGCCCGCGCCAGCCCCTCGCGCCGCGAAGGATGCACAAGAATATCCATGGCGTTGGTCAATTCCGGGACCTTCTCCGGCGGCACCAGGCCGGTGAGAATAAAACGGTCGGCAAGGTTCATCTCATTGATACGACGTTCGAACTCGCCGCGCAATAGACCATCGCCCACCCATAAAAACCGAAGATTCGGATATTTCCTGCAAAGCTCCGGCGCAGCGGCCAGCAAATCTTCGTGCCCCTTCATGTAAAACAGCCGCGCAATCGTGCCGACGGCCACATGATCATCGGCCAATCCCAGCTTCTGGCGAATCTCCTTCCGAGGGACCGGCGGATGCAGAAACGGCCCGGTGTTCATGCCGCTATAAACCGTCACATATTGCCCCCGCTTCCCCACGCCGCCCGCCAGCGATTGCTCGCGCATGGCATCTGCCACGCAGACAATGCGGGTGGTGATAGGCGCGGCGAGTTTCTCCGCCTGGCGATAAGCCGAGTTCACAAAAGCCGATTTGGAAGCGGTGAACGCCAGCCCGTGAATGGTATGAATGATGACCGGCACGCCCGCCGCGTGCGCCGCCCATCGGCCGATGATTCCCGCCTTGCTGCTATGGGTGTGAACCACATCCGGCTTAATTTCGCGCAAACGGCGGATGAGCTGGCGATAAATCCGCCAATCTTTCAAAGGCAGAATGCTTCGGCGCATCGCATCGATCGTCTCGACGCGATAGCCATGGCTGCTGGCCCGCTGCATGAGCGAGCCTTCGGGACCGAGGGCCGGACCGGTGATGAGGGTGACGTGGTGGCCGAGATCATGCTGGCCTTCGCAGGAAAGCAGGGTGTTTTCCTGCGCCCCGCCGACGATCAGGCGTGTGATGATGTGGACGATTTTCATGCTATCGAACGGTGATTGAACTGCGACGGCTGATGCGGTTGCCTCGGATTGGGGATCGGCTCTGATCATGCCTTCGGAAGTGGCAAGAGGCCATAGTCCACGAGTATATAGTTCAATTTGGACTCATGAAATGCCCGATCCATTTCGCCAATGATCGAACCCTGTTGCAGTTCAAGGACGGGTTCCTGCCAGTTCAAATAAAAGCTTGCAGTTTTCCAGCTCTCGTGTTCTTGGCGCTTCAGCGGAATTGGAAGACCTCGCCGGGTTAACATCCGCGAACAACACTTCACATGAGAACGTGAGATTTCGACTTTGGACCAGTCAGTTCCGGGATCGTCGATCCCGACTGCGGACCTCAACACATCAATTATGCGCGCTTCGTCATTTGCGTTAACGACGAATTGCACTGCCCAACTCTTGTTTTCGTTTCGAAAACGGTCACTTCGTCGGCGCGCTAACCCCACGTGTCGAGAGACGAATTGCCGTAGCGTCTCGTCTGTCGAGGACATTCCCGCATCGCCAGCACTGAGGCGGTAGACCCTCTCATCGTCGGGGGCGTGGCGTAGCAGGAGCGTTGCCTCACCATCGTGAGCAAAGGGAAAATGGTCGGCACTTCCGAAGGTTTTCGCAAACCTCTCGGCAGCCAATTGCATCCCCCCAGTCGTCCTCGCGGTGCCACAAAATAGGTCCTGAATCAAACCCACGCATCCCATTAACGACATATATGTCGTCGGAAGGGGAAGGCGAAGAGCCTGCTTAAGGCGGTTGAGCTCAGCCGCTGTGCATGGCGACAGAAAAACAAGTCCGCCGCCTTCGGCGAGCGGAGATAGTAGTTCCCTATAGATCGCCTCTGAGTTCACGCGACACGCGCCTGTCAGTGAGTCCACCGTAAAGTATCATTCCACTTCCGAAACAATCTGATTCGGATCGCGAGGCACGAGCCGTTGACCTATGCAATCAACTAAAAAGTCCAGCTCTTCCAGCACAATCGCCCCGACGAGAATCGATTCCCTTCCAGGCTCGACGACAGCACTGAAGACGCTATCGCGGCCGCCATACGCGAGATGTAAATCCTTCACGATCGCCCGTTCGGCCGTGCGACCATCGGCGTAACGCACTTTCGAAGTTCCCGACGTCTCCAGGCCCAGCTTTTGCGCGACGGCTTCTGGAATCACCAGTCGCGTGGCACCGGTATCGACAACGCCACGAATTCGTAGGCGGCGCACCTGGTCTGGAAGAATGAGTCCCGCCTCGGCGCGATATAAATCCTTGTGGTTCGCCAGTTCGACTTCCACGGAAAAACGCCCCATCATCGGCTCCTTAGTCTGGGTCATGGCGGCTCCTGCACGGCAAAGCGGAATGGCACTTTACATCGATCATCGAGTACAAGTTTAGCAGTTTGACCGCTCTCAATCCACGACATGAGATTAAAGGCGACGTGCGAAATCGATCGGCTGCCGCATCGGCTCGCGCGCAGTTGGTGGAAGATTAATTCCGCCAAATGCCTTCACTCTCGCGCGGATCGTGGCGGCGATGTTGACGGGCGTGGGCTTCTCGCGATTGAGCGAATTGCGAAGAATATCGCGGGCCTCATCTTCCATTGATCGCCCATTCTTAGCTGCGCGAACTCGCAACCGGGCCTTAAACGTATCATCCAGCTTTCGAATGGTGATGCTCGCCACATGAACCTCCGTGCAATCAATAAGCGGCCCGCCTCACTCAATCTCGGAAATAATCTGATTCGGATCGCGTGGGACGAGGCGTTGCCCGGCGCAATCGACCAGGAAATCCAGGTCTTCCAGGACGATAGCGCCGATCAATAATGAATCCCGGGCCGGCTCGACGATCGCATTGAATACGCTTTCGCGCCCGCCGTAGGACAGATGCAGGTCTTTTACAATGGCTCGCTCAGCCGAACGGCCGTCGGCGTAACGAACCTTGGTATTGCTTGATGTTTCCAGGCCAAGTTCCTGTGCGACGGAGGATGGGATCACCAGCCGAGTCGCGCCGCTATCAACCACGCCGCGGATTCGAACGCGGCGGATTTGCTCGGGAAGCAACAGGCCGGCCTCGGCGCGTATCTGGTCCTTATGGTTCGCCAGTTCCACTTCCACGGAAAAACGCCCCATTGCCGGCTCCTTTAGGATTGTCATGGTGAACTCCTGTGATCGTCGAAGTTCATTATAGCTTGCCGATTTCCCGCGCGGATCGATTTTACTTGCCGCAGCATTTTTTGTATTTCTTGCCGCTGCCGCAGGGGCAGGGATCGTTGCGGCCGACTTTGGGGGCAGTGTTGCGGATTGGCGCGGTCACTTCAAGGTCGCGGGCCTCAGCAATGGGGTGGGAAGCGAAATCCGGCGGTGGATCATTGGCCTGGGCTTGCGCCCTCGGCGGATACGACATGCCTGTCCGCATCCAGTTCTCGACGTAAGTCGCGGCGAGACTTTCGAAACTACTATCCTGCAAATCATATCTTCTGGCATTGGCTTCCATGAGCTTTTGCCATTGCGGCGCTTCCGGAAGTGTTTGGCCGCTCATGATCGAAACCGCCAGCAGGCTCTCGCGCAGGTCGATGACTTCCGGATTCTCCGGATCCTGGGCGATCAGTTTGCGCGATTCATCCAACCCCTCCAACGAACACAATTCCGTTATATCAATCAGAATCTGATCGATGAGAGGACTGCCTTCATCTTCGGTTTCTCCGTCGGCCGCCAGTTCAAGTTCCACATGCAGCAGCTTCATTAAGGCGTCGACGCTTTGTGGACGCTTGATTTTCGGGAGCGGCCCATTGGTGTAAAGGCGCACGTGCCATGGTTTGCCGGGATAAAAATCCACGATTCGTTCGATGATGCGCATCGAGCCGATACGCACCAGCGCGTACATCGCCTCTTCGCACAACACATCAGCGTCGATTGCGAATTTATCGATAAGCCGGTCAATGGCCGGCTCATAGCGCGCCTTGCCCAGAACGCGAACGGCGAAGATTTCGTTCCAGCTATCGATAATCTTCCTGTCGGTCAGGGCGTCCTTCGCGAGGGCGCAGACGTCGCTGCTGCGCGCGGCGGCTTCGATCAGCGCATCGCTCGGGCTGGCGTCGAATCCGTTGGCATATTCTCCCGCGATCTGATTCCCATACTTTAATAGGCGCTCCCAGGCCGTCGTGGGATTCTCGTCAAGGAGGCTCAGCCGCAGCTCGAGGTGCCGGCGAACATGCGGCACCAATTGGGGGCAGGCAAGCATCTCCTCACGGTGGCGCAAGAGTACATCCATCTCCATGTCGCGCGCGGCATGCTGGTAATGGATCTCGAATCGTCTTGGGGGATTTTTAGCCAGCGCCGCCAGAAGGCGGTGGAGCGAAGAATCGGTTTGTGGAAGCGCTGCAAGTCCCGAGGCATAGGATAGCGACTCCCTCACGTGGCCAAGGCGGTCGATGCATGCCCAGTAATGATCCGCCGTGAGCGGGCCGAAGTCCGAAGTGCCCTGAAAATAGCGAACGGCCTGTTCGCGAATATGACGATCATCGTGCTGAAGAAACGGCACGACCTGTTCTGGCGTAAGCATGGTGGTATCTCTCAACAACGTGCTACTTCCCGCAGAAATCCACCAGCCGGGCAATTTCGCTGCGCAAATCCTTGCGATGCACGACGAAATCGACGAACCCCTTCTCCTGCAAAAACTCCGAACGCTGAAACCCATCCGGCAATTCCACGCGGATCGTGTTCCAGATCGTGCGCGGGCCGGCAAAGCCAATGAGGGCTTTGGGCTCGGCGAGGATGAAGTCTCCCAGCATGGCGAAGCTGGCGGTGACGCCGCCGGTGGTGGGGTCGGCCAATAGGCTGATGAACAGGCCGCCGGCATCGTCGAGTCGGCCCAGCGCGGCGCTGGTTTTGGCCATTTGCATCAGCGAGAGGCTCGATTCCTGCATCCGCGCGCCGCCGGAACAACTGACGATCAGCAGCGGCAGTTGCTCACGGGCCGCGGCTTCGATCGCCAGGGTGATTTTTTCGCCCACCACGCTGCCCATCGATCCCATCATGAACGTCGGGTCCATCACCGCCATGATGATCGGCCGGCCCTTGATGAACGCCTTGCCGCAGACCACGGCATCGGGATTGCCGCTCTTGAGTTGCTCAGATTTCAGCCGGTCGGCGTACGCCTTCTTATCGACGAACTGAAGCGGGTCGGTCGGGGAAACATCGGTGAAACGTTCCTCGAAGGTGCCGGGATCGGACAGCAATTCGATGCGGGTTCTGGCGCTGACGCGGAAATGATATTGGCAACCGGGGCAGACGTGGAGTGCTTCATCGACGACCTTGCGGAAGAGCATGTCGCCGCATTCGGGGCAGCGCATCCAGAGGCCTTCGGGGATGCCATCTTTGTGGAGTTTCAGGGGTTCATTGGGGACTTGCGACATCAGGTTTGCTCCTTTGGAAATGAATGTCCAAGGCGATTAACTTGCCGCAACCAGGGGATTTTGACGCGAAGGCGCGAAGGTTCGAAGGGCGCGAAGAGAGTCACGCGCCCGAAAATTCTACGGCATGATTTAATCTTAAAATGCACTGCGATGTTATTTTAAAAAATGTAGATCGAAAAGCTTTTGATCAACTTCGGATGCTATGCGCCTTCAATTCCGGGGGGATTCTACGCGATCTTCTCGCGGAGTTCAGCAATCGCCGCCGCGCGGTCGGGGTTGTCGAAGATGCCGCTGCCGATGACGAACCAGTCGACCCCGGCGTCGCGCGCCTGGCGGATGGTTTGGGCGTGGATTCCGCCGTCGATTTCGATGCGCTGATTTGGGCCGATGCGCTTCTTAAGCTCGCGCACCTTGCTCAGCATTTCCGGCATGAATTTCTGTCCGCCAAAGCCTGGCTCGACACTCATGACCAGAATCACGTCCACAAATTCCAGCGAGGGAAAGAGCTTCTCAACCGGCGTGCCGGGCTTAAGCGTGATGCCCACCCGGCAGCCGAGCCTTTTGATCTCCTTCGCCGCCGCGAGGGGGTCGGGCGTGGTTTCCACGTGAAACGTGATATTTTGCGCCCCGGCTTTTACATGAGCCGGTGCATAGCGCACCGGCTCATCGATCATCAAATGTGCATCAAAGAACGCCGGCGTCACCGGCCGGGCCGACTTGATGATCGGCGGCCCGAAACTGATGTTCGGGACCAGATGTCCGTCCATCACGTCCAGATGCAGAAAATCCGCGCCGCCGGCCAATACGTCGGCAATCTCCGCAGCGAGTTTGGAAAAGTCCGCCGAAAGAATCGATGCGGCGATTTGGGGAGTGGTCAGTTTGAATGGGTCGGAGGTCATTAGGATTTGTCCACGAATTGACACGAATGAACACGAATGAATTCAAGACAGAAAAATCGAGTCGCCCGATCATCGAACGAAACGTTTCCATTCCAACGCGTTGGGGTTGCCAAAATTAATCAGGATGGCCACGCGCATTCCGGTTGCCTTGAGATAATTCAGAACTTGCGATTCATCCTTGCTTGTTAAAGCTTCAATGGCCTTCAACTCCACGATTATACTTCCAAAGCAGATCAAATCCGCAATGTACTCCTTCTCTAACAGAATACCCTTGTAACGAACTGGCAATCTTTTGAGGTGTTCAAATGGCACATTCCTCAAGCCCAGCTCGATTTGAGTCGCTTCCTGGTAGACTGCTTCGTAAAACCCACTTCCAAGCTCGCGATGCACTTCCATTGCGGCTCCAATAATTGCATACACCTCGTCGCGATAAAGCAGTTCCATAGGCGCTCCTTTACGGTGATTTCGAAGCCTCCTCTTCATTCGTGTTCATTCGTGTCAATTCGTGGACAATCTCCTAATCCAAAATATCCAACGTCGAGAAATGCCCGTTTTCCAAAAATTCCAGCGATGCCCCGCCCCCAGTGCTGACGTGGCTGACCTTGTCCGCCAGGCCCATTTGCTCGATGGCCGCGGCGCTGTCGCCGCCGCCGATGATGGTGATGGCGTGGTTTTTCGCCGTGGCGTCGGCAACCGCCTGGGCGATCACGCGCGTGCCCTCGGCGAATGGCTTCTTCTCGAACACGCCCATCGGGCCGTTCCAGATCACCGTTTTGGCTTTGGCGATTTCCGCCTGATACAGCGCGCGGGTCTTGGGACCAATGTCGAAACCCTCCATATCCGCCGGGATATTCCCCTCGACGATCCTGGTGACCGCATCGTCGCTCATCTTATCTGACACCACCGTATCGACCGGCAGCTTGATCTTCCCGCCGGCCTTGGCCAGCAGGCTCTTTGCCAATTCGACCTTGTCGCGCTCGACGAGGCTCTTGCCGACTTCCTTGCCCTGGGCCAGGAAAAAGGTGTACGCCATCGCGCCGCCGATCAGGAGCACGTCGGCTTTGCCGAGCAGTTGCTCGATGACATTGATTTTGTCAGAAACCTTCGCGCCACCAAGGATGGCGACGAATGGCCGGGCCGGCGTGGTGACGGCTTCGCCGAGATACTTCAGTTCCTTCTGAATGAGAAAGCCGATGCCGCGGGGCTTGCCGGCCAGGCATTGGGGCACGCCGAACGTGCTGGCATGCTCGCGATGGGCGGTGCCGAAGGCATCGTTGATGTAGCAATCGCCGAGCTTGGCCAGTTGCTCGGCCAGCTTGGCGTCGTTCTTTTCCTCGCCCTTGTGAAAGCGGACATTTTCCAGCAATAGCACTTCGCCGTCCTTCAACTCAGCGGCCTGCTTCTCAACCTCCGGGCCGATGGATTCGCCGGCAAACTTCACCGGCGTGCCGAGCAATTCGCCCAGCCGGTCGGCGGCGGGCTTCAGCGAGAACTTGGCCTCCGGCCCACCCTTGGGCCGGCCCAGGTGCGACATGAGAATCAGCCGCCCCCCGCGATCCAGCACATGCTTGATCGTCGGCAGCGCCTGGGCGATTCGGCGGTCATCGGTAATCTTGCTGCCATCAAGCGGCACATTAAAATCCACCCGCATCAGAACGCGCTTGCCTTTGACATCAATATCGGAAACGGACTTCTTAGCCATGGTAAAATCTCCTTGAAAAACGGAAAGGGAGTCGATGCTACGGGGCGGAGAAGGCATGTCAAGGAAAGGGGCGGTTTGACGCGGGACAAGTCGGATTACGACTGAATATCAGGCGGTTTCCCGGATAGTCCCGCACTCCGGGCAACGCAAAGGCGTGGCGCGGAGGTCGTAGCCGCAGGATTTGCAGAGGCCGCTTTCAAGCGATGCCGGTACCGCCTTGCTTTTGATTATCCAGCAACCAGGGAGGAAGGCGAACAAGAGGAAGACGGCCCAAAAAGGCGCGCGGCCGCTATCCGCACCGTACGGGCACGAACGGGACATGAAATAAAATTCTTGTTGATTCGTACGATTTTTGTCCGTACAATACACGCATGGCAAAAGCAGGACGACCAAAACATGCTCCGGGTCAGAGCAAGGATGAATATCTTGAGCTTCGGTTGGACGCGGCGGAGAAGCAGGCGTTCAAGGATGCGGCCACACTTGCGGGCATGGCGCTGTCGGTCTGGGTCCGCGAGCGCCTGCGAAAGGTCGCGCGGAAAGAACTGGAGGACGCGGATAAACCGGTGGCCTTCTTGGGTCGATTGTCAGCGTAACTTTTCTTGTCATCGGAAATACCCGGCATGGCAGAAGACAATACCCATTGCGAATCCCAAGACGACGCCGAAAGCCATAAGCGCGACGGTCACGACTCCAAGAGTCTTTCCTACGCACTCCAGCTCATTGGAATTGTTGGGGCATCCGCGTACATAATCGCCGACCTTTCGGGCCACTGGACGGACTGGTGGATGAAATACGGCTTGGTGTGGATTTTCGTGTTCGCGGTTTCCTATGCAGTCTATGGTGCATCCCGTAAGTGGTTTCATTGGTCTCGTCTCAGTGCGTTCATTGTTGGCGGATTCGCCTTTGTAATTCTCGCATTAATAACTCTTATTGCCTACGCCGGGGGTAGTATGCCGCTGCTTCCCATGAGCATAAAAAGTCGGTTTGCGATCCCAATATTATTATCGTGCGCAACCTTAATAGCGTGGGGATGGGCAATTCGTCGTCCCCAAACGCCTCGACCGACCGTGCCTCCGGCTAAACGACCGGCAACCGATCCGCAAACCGCGCCGTCAACTCTTCCGACAACGAATCCGGCACCAGCGACTGAACATGGACCCACTCGTCAGTCAGCGGAGGCGGTGCGCCGACGCCTCAATGATATTCACGACTCGATCGATCGTCTCCACGGGGAGCATGCTAGCGACGCGATTAAGCACGAATACTTGCGAATTCTGCAAACGCAGGTCGCGGAAGTTTATTTTTATGCAGTCGACAACGGAATGATGCAGCCGATGGCCCCTCCGATTATAAGGTCGCCACGAGGCCCGCTGGATGAATGGCGTAACCTTGCCGAAAGAATTGATAGCCCGCTCGTTCCGCGATTGGACAAGATTTCGCGAGGAAAGACGGTTGATGGACGTTACGTTGACCACTCAATCGGCGTCACGGCTTGGATCGACCACGCTTCAGCAATCGCGGCATTCTTACGCGATCAGATCGGCACAATGGGTTCGCCTGCACAGATCCCGCAATCTTTGGTCATGCGCGCCGCAGAGTTTGTAGACCAAGTGATGAACCAAATCCCTCCTGATTGCATCCCCGCGCAAGGACAATGGCACCAAGAGCAAATAGACCGGGCAAATAGGGCCGTGTCCCATATTCTCCACCGTGAGCTAGAGTTGGTTATCGAGGTTAGCGAAACGGGAGCGGCACGCGACGGTCGACGTTATCACGGGATAACTCGGGTGCTCGCGCAGATTCCGTACAGTCAATCTAAAAAATTGAGCACTCTTCTTTGGGCCTATTTCGAGGGTGCTGACGAGGAATCCAAAAGGTTTATTGTAGGACACCGAAAAAATGAGCAGATAAGCGTGCGCGGGACCGTAACGCAATCACTCGTCAAAGAGATGGGAGAAAAGGGCTGTTGCCTTAATATCGACTTAAACAACTGCAACGTTTTACACCCAGCCAAATCCTTAGTAGTAGCGGCGCAACCCTTTCCGATTGGCAGAAACAATCCCGGACGCACATTCGAGGTTCTGTGCCAACAATTTGGAAGCTTAAAAAATGGCGACCAATTTACGGACCACGAATTCAGGAAATCCAATCCGCCGCCTCCCAATTGTCGCGGAGATAAGGAAGCGACCGATGAATATTACGAAGACATTTATGCGGGCCACCTCACGAAACAGAATCCACCCATCCGTGTTGTCGAAAAGTAAGGGCCTTTTGTCCAGAATCGCTGGTTTTCGTGAAAGACGCCGTTTTTGGCGTGATTTTTGTGCAAGCCCCTGAATACTACGAGATCCAAACAGACGACCCCTGATCCTGGGTCCAGCGATCTTGGAAATCTGACGCGTCAATGCTAATCTCCCCTGAAAGTATCAAATCCCACAGGCAGCATTTTTCGGGAAAGGGGCCAGGCGTATGCTGGTTTATGTTGGCAGGAGATACACGGTCACGGTTCAGGGGAGCACTACCAAGCAGGTTGCCTGCGAGAAATGCCACACGCTTTATGGATATTCGCTGGCGGCGACAACCACCGGCATCGGGCGCAGTCCGTATTACGCCGATAACAGCGGCGCCAAGCGCCGCGCCCACGAGCGTGCTCACCAGAACCTTCATTATGCCCTGAACAACCGCGTTGAAGCGGTGCCGTGCCCGACATGCGGCTGGCTGCAGGGGCCCATGGCCGATGTCATCCGCAGCAGACAATTTGGCTGGATGCTGGCCCTGAGCATCGTTGCGTGGTGCATCGGGGGATTGCTCTGGTTTATCACCTTTGCCATCAGCGCAGCGTCAAGCTTCCAGGATTGGTATTACATGCTGACGGCGGTTCCGATTGCCGGGGGAGGCTTTGCGCTGCTGGCCTATCGCAAGCGACTTCAGGCGGCGTACGACCCCAACCTCAACCACGCCGCCCGCGCCGGCCGGCCGTCGGCGGGCTCTTTTGTCGTACCGGTGGCCCGCACAGCGCCGCCGGCCCCGGTTGCCGCGCCGCGGATTCCCTGGTTTTACGTCAAGGATGGCCGCCGCGAAGGGCCGATCAGCGCGACGGATTTGAGCGGCCTGGCATCACAAGGCCATCTGTCGGCAGCCGATCTGGTCTGGACCCCGGCAATGACGGACTGGGCGCCGGTGGGGTCTATTCCGGAATTAGCCGCTTACTGATCGCGGTCCAGCATTGGCAAGCCTGCGCCAACCACGCGCCTGCGCGAGGTCGTCGTTCTTGTTTAGGATAGATGCGGAGCGCTTCGCCCATGCGCGATCCACAGCAGATTGCAAAGCGAGCGGTTGTGCTGGCAGCGTTGTCGTGCAGGGTGGTCTCTCCGTCGAATTATCTGCCTCGGGTTTACCGGCTTTGCCCACCATTTGACAAACCGCCCCCATCCCCCCTCAAATGCGGCTATGGACCCGCAATTGCAAGGATTAAAGTTTGACTCCAACGGCCTGATTCCCGCCATTGTGCAGGACAGCGCCACCGGCGAAGTGCTCATGATGGCCTGGATGAACCACGAGGCCCTGGAAAAAACCGTCGCCACCGGGAAAACCCACTTCTTCAGCCGAAGCCGAAATAAGCTTTGGCTTAAAGGCGAAAGCAGCGGGCACATTCAAACCGTCAAGTCGATTCGCACCGACTGCGACAAGGACGTGCTGCTGATCAACGTCGAGCAGGAAGGGGCGGCGTGCCATGATGGGTATTACAGTTGCTTCTATCGCGAACATCAGATCGGCAGCGACTGGAAAGTTGTCGGGAAGAAGGTGTTTGAGCCGGAGACGGTGTATAAGAAGTGACGAATGCAGAGTGAAGAATAAGATGCCGCGGGTCCGGCCCTGTGAATTTGAAGTGCGGAATCGCGGAAGGGTGTCGGGTGATTTTTGGGAAATCGACACGGGCGCGACGCCCGTGATACGGGAATTCACTTCCACGCCGCCGGTCAGGAGTTTCTCGCGTGTCCGCCAAGTTTGCTGCCGATTCTTCGCGGGAAACCGTTCCTCTTGCCGCGTTACAACGCGGCCATGTTGGCGAGCTTTTGTGGTGGATGCTCTTCGCGTATTTGCTGCTGATCTTTTTCTGCTCCTTCTGGCTGCACGTGGGAAAAGTCAAGGCGGGCGGGCAATCGCTTACCTACGATCGCGCTTTATTCCTTTCCGTCAGCACCGCGACACTGAGCGGCTTTCAGCAAACTATCGGTCCCAATGACTTCACCGAGAGCATCCAAGGCCCGGTCATCCTGATCATTCTCACCCTCGCCGGAAGCCTGATGGCGATGATCGTCGGCGGGCTGGCCGCCGTGCGCGTGTTGCGGATGCCGTTTACCGATGGACAGATCATCGTCGGCGCATTGACGCTGGAGTTGATGGCGGTGCTGGCGGGAACGGCGGTGCTTTATTGCGCGCGAGCCGACCTTATCGACGCCGTCCTTCAATCCGCCTGCGCCTTGGGAAACAGCGGCCAGGTCATTACCGGCACCACTTCGGGCCTCTATGGCGAACGAAACCGCTTTCCCAGCTTTAGCGCCTGGCAATCGCAATGCATCCTGCTGCCGCTCTCAGTCATCGGCGGGCTCGGGCTGCCGGTGGTGATGGAGCTTTACGACCGGCTGGTCGGCGGCGCCAAGCGTCTTTCCATGCACAGCCGAACTGTCATCAAACTGACCGCAGGCATTTACCTCGTGGCGACGGTTGTCCTGTTTATCGTGGCGAGGGTCCATCGCGCCCCCGTCACGCACACGTCCCGGCTGGCGTTTCTGGCCGCTTCAACCACCGCCATCAACGCCCGCACGGCGGGTTTTCCGTTCGAGGTTCTCGACGCCTTCGGGCATCCGGCACAATGGCTGATCGTGCTGCTGATGGTCATCGGCGCCAGCCCCGCCGGCACCGGCAGCGGCCTCAAAGCCACCACGTTCTGGCACTTGTTCCGCGGAATTCGCGATATTCTGCGCGGCCGGCCGGTGCCGCGCGTGGTGGGAATCGCCGCCGTCTGGTTCGCCGCCTATGTGCTGCTGGCAGTCGGCGGATTTTTGCTGTTGTCGGTTGTCGCCTCACAAATGAACGCCGACCAGGCCGGGTTTCTCACGATCAGCGCGCTCAGCAACGTTGGCCTGAGCCACGATCCGGTTTCCATCACCGGCCCCGGGCTGTTCGTGCTCGATCTGATTATGCTGGCCGGAAGATTCGCGCCGCTGGCGGTGCTGTGGTGGATGGCCGGCACCACGCGGGACGCGGATGTGCTGGTTGCGTAAATCGCCTTGCCGCGCGAGATTGGTTCGAAGAGCATCAGTGTTTTGCTCTGTGTCAAACCTCCATCGTGACACGGCCGTCTCGGCCGTGCGTTGATCGAAGTTGAAACGTTTCTGGAGAAGTTTATTGCAATCCTATGACAAGGCTCACGCACGGGCGGGACGTCCGTGTCACGAACATGTGTCCCCTTTGAAAATCGCCGCCCGTTGTTGAATCCGAATGTGGCCTTGCGAGTTCAAATTCTTCGCCCCTTTACGGCCAATTAACGCCGCCGCGCTGGCGTATTTCCTCTTCGCGGCCGCTCTGCTGCTTTGCCCGTCATCTCTCCTCGCCGCCGACGCGGCGTTCTCGCTGCCATTGCAGGGGCATTATCGGCCCGGGCGCTTTATGCCGGTGCATCTTTCGGCCCAGACGGATTCTCCTGCCGCCCCGCTTCTCCTCAAAGCCCCTGGCACACTAAGCGTCGAGATTCCCGCCACCAACGGGCGAATCGATGCACTCATCCCCTGGCTCTCCATCCAAGCCATTGGCGATGTGACCTGGACCATCGGCGGGGTATCGCATTCGGTTTCCCTGCCGCTGCATCCCCTGGACGGCGACGAACGCCTCATCGGCTACGCCGGCGCTGATCCCGATGCACTGGCGGCCACATTCGACGGCCAAAAGCTGATCCGCGTGCCGCTCGACCCAGCTGATCCGCTGCCGGGCGATAATCGCGCCTGGGAAGCGCTCGACGGCATCGTTCTCGACGCCGCGTCGGCGCGGAAGCTGAACGAAGACCAAATCCGCGCGCTGTTGGCGGGCGGCGCAGCGATCGCCCTGCGCGCATCAACTCCCCCGCAGGACAACTGGCCCTGGAAAAAGCAGGGTGCGTACTGGATCGCGCGGGTCGATATTGCCGGCCCGACATCGCTGTATCAGCCCGACCCGCAGCAGGAATACGCCCCCTCGCAAACATGGCTTCGCGGGTGGCCGGCCTCCCTGCGTCGCGCGGTCGTGCTCGCCGCCGTCGTCCTCGTCATCCTGCTCACCGCGCTGACGCTGTGGCGTTCGCGGTGGATGGTGATTGCCGCGTTGATCATCTGTGCGCTGGCCGCCGCCAGCGCGCTGGTTTGGCGAAGCCGTCAGTCGCCGGTCATCGAGACCGGCGGGTCGGTCGTCATCCTCTCGGATCGTATCACCCAAATGGATACCTGGACCTACCGCGCGACGCTTCGCGAAGCCGATGATGCCTTCCCCCTTCCGCCACAGGTTCGGCCGGTCTTCGCCTATCGCAAACAAGCGGATGATCTGAACACCCTCCAGCACTGCGCAACCGATGGCAAGCCGCTATCGTTCACCTATCATCTCAAGCCAGACCAGGCCTTCGCGTTTCAATCGCGGCAGTTGGTTCCCAGCCGGGAAAAGCTTTCCATCACGCCGTCCGTGAACCCCACCATCCGCGCCTTGGCGTACCAGTTGTACGCCGATCCGGACGATCGAATTATCGGGCAGGTTGTGGATGCTGGCGTGGCGGAAAGCTGGCCGGCCGTGGTCATCGAACGCGCTTCGGCTACAGCGACCCGGCCATGACGCCGGCACAATGTCATATTCCTGCCGCGCAGCACCGATCGGCGAGCAAGGGGCGGCTTTGCGAAAACGCGTACGCCGGTGTCTGAGATGCTCCGAAGAGCAAATCAGGCGTGGCAACTCACAGCTTGCCCGCAAGCAGCAAAATTATAACAATGAGGAGGATTAGACCCAATCCTCCACTGGGATAATAACCAAACCCAGTGCTGTAGGGCCACGCGGGCAAGAGGCCGATCAGCAAAACGATCAAGACCACGATCAAGATGATCCGTGCGATGCCGTTCATAAAGAACTTTCTGGTAGGTGAGGCTTCCTTGATTCCCGACCGGCCGTGTTGATGCCGGCAACATGATGTTGTTGGGTATGGCAAAGGACGGGCCAATTCGCGCAGAATACTGCCGTGGTGCAAGGGAATATGATAAATTATGGTCAGGATGCGTCTTGTCGCGGTGAAGACGCCAGGCGTATGACAGATTGGGTCGGTGATTATGGAGTGCCACCGGTGCCGAAGGTCGCGGTACTCCGAAGGATCTTGCTTGCCCGCTATAGTTCAAACAGTTTTACGACAGAGGAACAATGACGAACGACGAGGTGACAGGAAACCGAACGGATAATGGCAACGCCAATTCGTTCATTTCATATCGCACCGTGGGCGGATTTCAGGTGGTCCAGATATCCTGGAGGGGAATGCTTAAGCCTGGGAAGAGCGCCGGCGAAACCGACTCGTGATTTTTGCCGCCTGCGTCGAGTTTGTATTCGCCGTTGCGAAGCACCAGACAATCCAACGACTGTCTGAAGGCGTCGAGCAGCCAATAGTTGGGAATATCAAATTCTGCATACCAGCGGCGCTTGGTTTGTTGGTCGTGCAATTCGTGGCCGGGACTGAGCGATTCAATGACGAGCGTCGGCGGGATCAATATGCGCGTTCGACGGGTGTCGGTAGTCGGCGTTGCCAATTTCGCCGCTGCCAGTTGTTTCGCCTCATCATCCGGAAGCAGCAGAACCGTATCGGCCGCACAACGCGCGGCTCGTCGATCACAATGTCCACCTCAGGCGCGAAACGGCCAGGAAGGTTACGTTGCATTAAATACAGCTTTACCGCGAAGGCCACGTTGAACGCGGCATTTCCGCCGATGAAATAGGCCGGAGGCATCGTCGTGAGGACCCCGTCCACGATTTCGTAGCGACCGTTTTCCCAGAGCCGCTCGATTCGCGGATCGTCCAGATCGGATGCCGACCATCCAGTTGTTCCGGGCTGGAACGGTCGAGGTTCCGTGACGGGTTGTGTCATCAAATGCGCCATCGTCGGTAATTATACGAGGCCGTGCGATATGACGAAAGGAAATTGATTTGCGATAGCCACGTGGCACCTTATTCCACCGTCACGCTCTTCGCCAGATTCCTCGGCTTGTCCACATTGCATCCTCGCGCCAGCGCCGCGTGATACGCCAATAGTTGCAGCGGCACCACGCTCAGCATCGGCTGCAATGGCTCGGGCGCATCGGGGATGTAGACGACGTGGTCGCTATACCGGCGGATGTGGTTGTCGCCCTCAGTGGCGACGGCGATGATCTTGCCGCCGCGGGCGCGGACTTCTTCAATATTGCTGATCACCTTGTCGTATTGCGAGCCGCGGGTGGCCAGGAACACCACCGGCATTCCTTCGTTGATCAGGGCGATCGGGCCGTGCTTCATCTCAGCCGCTGGCATTCCCTCGGCGTGGATATAGCTGATTTCCTTCAGCTTCAGCGCGCCTTCGAGGGCGACGGGATAGTGATAGCCGCGGCCCAGGAACAGCCAGTTTTCGCGCTCGCAGAATTCGCCGGCGATTTTCTTGATCTTCTCGCTCTGGGCCAGCACTTTTTCCATCTGGTCGGGCAGCGCGCATAAGCCGTTGATCATCTCGGTGGTCTGGGTCTGGCTCATGAATCGGCGGCGGCCGACGTAGAGGGCCAACATGGTGAGCACGGCGCATTGGCAGGTGAAGGCCTTCGTGCTGGCGACGCCGATTTCCGGACCGGCGTGCAGATAGATTCCGCCGTCGGTTTCCCGGGCGATGGTCGAGCCGACCACGTTCACCACGCCCAGCGCCAAGGCGCCTTTTTCCTTGCCTTCGCGAAGGGCCGCCAGCGTGTCGGCGGTTTCTCCCGACTGGCTGATGGCAACCAGAATCGTCCCCTCCTCGACGATCGGATTGCGATAGCGGAATTCGCTGGCGTAAGTGGCTTCGGTGGTTACCTTGGCGAGATCTTCCATCAGGTAGTCGCCGACGAGTGCCGCGTGCCACGCCGTGCCCTGGCCGGTCAAAATATATCGGTGCGCCTTGACCAGATCGCGGGCGTGATCGGACATGCCGCCGAGGACAATCCGGCCCTCGCGTTTTTCCGCCCGGCCGCCGAGGCATCTTCGCAGGGCATCGGGCTGCTCGAAGATTTCCTTGAGCATGAAATGGTCGTAGCCGCCCAGCTCATATTCCTCAAGCTTGTTTTCCAGTTGCGAGAAGACCGGGCTGATTTCGATGTCGCTGACGGTGGTGGTGCGCATCGAGTTGGGTTTCAGCACCGCCATCTCGTTGTCGTTGAGATAGATCACCTGCGTGGTGTGCTCAACGATGGCTGATGCATCCGATGCAACGACGTATTCGTCTTTTCCGATGCCGATGATCAACGGCGAACCCTTGCGGGCGACGACCAGCGTGTCCGGCTCTTCCTTGCAGACCACGGCTATGCCATAGGTGCCTTCCACTTCGTGAAGGGCAAGCTGCACCGCGCGCTGGATGAGGGAAGTGCCGGGCGGAGTGTGGTTTCGCGTCTTGAGATCGTCGTAGAGATCGCCGATCAGTACGGCCAGAACCTCGGTGTCGGTTTGTCCGGTGAAGGTGTGTCCCTTTTCTGCGAGGAACTGTTTGAGGGTGGCGTAGTTTTCGATGATGCCGTTATGAACGAGGGCGATTTTCCCGCCGTTGTCCATATGCGGGTGGGCATTGATTTCGTTGGGCACGCCATGGGTGGCCCAGCGGGTGTGCGCCATGCCGATGGAGGCCGCCGGAAGCGGGTTGACGTCGCTCAGGCTGCTTTCCAGGACGCTGATGCGTCCGACGGCTTTGCGGACGTGAAGCTTGCCGGCGTTGTCGATGACGGCAATTCCCGCCGAGTCATACCCGCGATATTCCAGGCGCTTGAGGCCTTCGATGAGCAAAGGCTGGGCGATTTTCCGGCCGACGTACGCAACGATTCCGCACATGCAAAAACTCCTGCAAAGCGCGCTGGTTGACGCGCTGGCTCCACTGACAACCTACGCGATTATCGGACTTTTGGTTCCATCCGCTGAATATCAATCGCCCGGCGAGCATGGCCGCGCATATCCCTGTCACAACCTACCTCACGGGTGAATCGCGGCAAATCAACCGGCAATTTGACCCCGCAAACGGACCTCGGGGCGATCCGACCGACAGGCGCGCAGCAGCGAAACCCGGCAACTCGTACAGTATCGGAATCCGGTGAAAGCAACTTTTGGTCGGGCGTGAATCGCCGCATTCCTTCGCGTTGGAAATGGATAACTTGTATCGCCAAACAGGGGTCCCCCAAAGTTGCCGCCTGCTCAGACGGCGGGCGTAGCCGGCGGATTGGAGGATTTTCCCGTATCAAGGGCGTCTCGCCCGTGTCTTAATTCAAAGAGGCTACGGGCGAGACGCCCGTGATACGGGAAGATCCTCCGCGCGGCTTCGGGCGCGTATTTTGGTTGCGGCCACCAGGCCGCGCTGAGGAGTATCTGCTCTGGAGGCGTAGGGCGGGCACTGCCCGCCAACACCGTGCTCGGGCAGTGCCCGCCCTACGTGAGTTTTATTGCTTTATGACGACGCCGCGATTTGCTTAATTGGGCGAATTCCCTGGCATAACGACATATGATTGGGTCCATGGACTTATTTCAGGACGTTAAAGCCAAAAATCTCCAGCGCGCCGCACCCCTTGCCGCTCGCATGCGCCCGCGAACCCTTGACGAATTTGCCGGGCAGCAGCACTTCCTCGGCCCTGGCAAATTGTTGCGGCGGATGCTCGAAGCCGACCGGCTCACCAGTGTCATTTTCTACGGCCCGCCCGGCACCGGGAAAACCACGCTCGCCCAGCTCATTGCCCGCTACACCCAAAGCCATTTCGAGCAGGTCAACGCCGCCGCCGTCGGAGTGAAAGAGGTGCGCGCCATTCTTGATGCGGCCAAGGATCGGCTTTCGCATGGCGGGCAGCGGACGGTGTTGTTTCTCGACGAGATTCACCGGTTCAATCGCGCCCAGCAGGACATTTTGTTGCCGGACGTGGAGGCGGGATATGTCATTCTGGTTGGGGCGACGACGGAAAATCCATTTTTTGCGGTCAATGCGCCGCTGGTGAGCCGAAGCCAGATCTTTCAGTTTGCCCCGCTGACCGAGGAGGAGGTTCGCTCACTGATTCGCCGGGCGATTTCCGATAAGGAAAATGGATTTGGAAACATCGCCATCGAAATCGACCCACAGGCGATCGATTTATGGGCCACCATGTCCGATGGCGACGCCCGCCGGGCGCTGAGCGCGCTGGAGGTGGCGGTGCTGTCGTCCGTAAAGGAGCCCGTAGCCGGTAGCCAGAAGCCAGCAGTAGAAGGATCAGGATTTTCTGCTGGCTTGCGGCTTCTGGATTCTGGCTCCTCTGCCCTTCGCATCACCCTCGACATCGCCGAGCAGTCGATGCAGCGCAAGGCGATTGTTTACGATGACACCGGCGATGAGCATTACGACGCCGCCAGCGCGCTGATTAAATCGATGCGTGGCAGCGATCCGGATGCGGCGATCTACTGGGTGGCGCGAATGCTGGAGGCCGGCGAAGACCCGCGGTTTATCGCCCGGCGAATCGCCATTCTCGCCAGCGAAGACATTGGAAATGCCGACCCGCAGGCCCTGTTGGTCGCGTCGGCGGCATGCGACATCGTGGAGCGGATTGGCATGCCCGAGTGCCAGCTAACGCTTGGGCAGGCCGCCATTTACATGGCCGCCGCGCCAAAGAGCAACGCGTCGGCAAAGGCCATCTGGACCGCCATGAGCGACGTTCGCGAAGGAAGGACGATTCCCGTTCCCCGGCATCTGCGCGACGGGCATTATGCGGGATCAAAGCGTCTGGGAAATGCCCAGGGATACAAGTACCCCCATGACGCCGAAGGTGGATTTGTTAGACAAGACTATCTCGGAGTCGATAAAACGTATTATCAGCCGACGGATAGAGGTTACGAAGCCCACATCGCCCGGCGGCTGGCCGATCTGCGGAAGGATGCACCGGAGGAAAAAGCAGACGACGCGGCGGGCGGTTCATAAAACGACGGAGAGAAACTTCAACACTAAGGAGAGAGATTTCAACACGACGGAGAGAGAGTTCAACGCCGCGCGCGTAATTGAGACGCCGGGTCTGAGGTACTCCTCAGCGCCGCCGCTGGCCGCAACCAAAATGCGCTCGCGAAGGCGCGATGGCGCGAAGACCGACGCGAAGGGTGCTTTCAAGTATCCACGTAATCGCCTCAAATCGCCTGGCATTTGATCTTCGCGTTTGTCTTCGCGCCATCGCGCCTTCGCGAGCGCCTTTCGCCTGGCTCTGCTAAGGAAATCTTGTTTTAAAAACAAGATTCGCGGTGATATCCATGAAGACCCGGATCCAACGCGCGAAAAATCCGGGTCTTCGGAGTACCTCAGACCCGGCGTCTAATGAAACCTGCAACCCGAAACTGAAAGGGTCAACGCTTCACAGCAGCATAGCTCGCAAATTTCACCCAGATTTCCCAACTTAGGGCACCCCGTTTGCTATCGCAGGATATTGTTGCAAACTGGTGGTTAGGATGAACGTAATGATGGATATGAAAAGTAAGTCGGTTGTACGCCGCCATCTCAAGGAAGTACTGGCGGGCATGACGGATGCCGATCGGCATCGTCAGAGCATCGCCGCCTCTCATTGGCTGACGTCGACCCCCGAATTCGCCGCCGCCCGCGTCGTCATGCTTTACCTGAGCACGCCGCACGAAATCGATACCGCGCCTTTGGCCCTCAAATGTTGGCAGACCGGCAAAACCGTCGTGGTTCCGAAAGTAAGCTGGGACCAGCGGCGAATGCTCCCTGTCGAGATCAACAGCCTGCAAACCGGAATCACCACCTCCTCCGCCCACAACATCCGCGAGCCTATCGCCGGAAACCCCATTCCCCTCGATCTCATCGATCTGGTCATCGTGCCCGGCATCGGCTTCACGCCCAACGGCTACCGCATCGGTCGCGGCATGGGCTTCTACGACCGCTTCCTCGCCCAGAGCGATTTTGTCGGGCTCTCCTGCGGCCTGGCGTTCCACGAACAACTGATCGATGATGTGCCAATTCTTGACCACGACATGCCACTCAGTATGCTGGTGACCGATCAGGGAATTACCCGCTTCGCGTCGCAGTTGATATATTGATTGTCAGTGGTCAGTGGTCAGTGGTCAGTTGTTGGTTGTCAGTGGTTAGTGGTCGACAGGCATACAACAACTGACAACCAACCACTGACATGACAACCAACAACTGACAACCAACAACTGACCATTAAGAGAACATGGAGGTTCTCATGAGCCGTCAACACCGAACTCGTCTTAGCCGGCCTTTAATCATCGTCCTTGGCGCCACGATGGCGATAGGCGGGACGATGTACCTTTACACCCGGCACAAAAATACCCACGCCTCCATCTCACTCAAAGCCGTCGATCCGGACGTGCTGGACGTTAAAGGCACGGCTCATCCGGCGGGTGTGAACGCCCCGCCGCCTACGCTCGATCCCAACGTCCTGGTCACGCAAACGCCAACCCTGGCGTCGGACACGACTTCGGCCGCGCCGCCGCGCGTGCCGCCCGTGGCGGCGGCGGATCCCAAGCCGAAACCCGCCGTTGCCTCACCACCGGCGCCAGCACCGGCGGCTGCTCCCGCGCCGGTTCTTGCCGCGGCCACGTTCACTTCGCACACCCTGGCCGATGCCAAGGCGAAACTGGACGCCGGCGATTTGCTTGCCGCACGCGACTTGCTCAACGATCCGTTGATTGCCGGGCACCTGACACCGGCCGACGCCGATGCGGCCCGGCATATGCTCTCGGAAATCAGTCAGTCGGTCCTCTTCTCCAAAAAAGCCTTTAAGGACGATACCTACACCACCCGCTACCAGGTTCAAAATGGCGAGCGCCTTTCGCGCATTGCCGACAAGCATAGTGTCACCTGGGAACTGCTCTGCCGAATCAACGGCCTGGCCGACGCCCGCAAGGTGCGCGCGGGGCAATGGATTAAAATTCCCCATGGCCCGTTCAATTGCGTGATCACCAAGAGCGCTTTTCGGCTGGACGTGTACCTTGGCTCCCCCGGGGAAACCGGAAGCCTGTTCGTCACCAGTTTCCCCGTTGGCCTGGGCAAGGATAACTCAACCCCGACCGGAACGTGGATGATCCAGCAGGGCAACAAGGCGCACCCGGCAACCTACTACAGCCCGCGCGGCGAAGGTGTGATCGGGCCCAACGATCCGAAGAATCCCCTGGGCGGATATTGGATGGGACTGGCCGGCATCAGCGGAGCCGCCGTCGATAAAAACTCCTACGGCATCCACGGCACCATCGAGCCCGACTCCATCGGCAAACAAGCCTCCATGGGCTGCATCCGCCTGGGCCACGAAGACATCGCCTTTCTCTACGAGCTGCTCGTCGACGGCAAGAGCAAGGTGATCGTCAAGGACTGACGGCGCCTGGCACGGCGTGGCACGTGCGGCCCGCCCGTGGTTGCGGTACTCCGCGACTCTTTGGAACTCAATTCCTCGAAGTATCGACCAACGCGACGGCATCACGGGCAACCGGGTGCGCCCGTCCTTTTGGCAATCGGCTGCTCAATGTAGGGTGGGCGTACGCGCCCACCATTTGCCGCCCGCGAAAGATGGTGGGCGAGTACGCCCACCCTACGGGCTCGGGCCGCCGTCTTTTTTTCACCGTCGTGACACGGCCGTCTCGGCCGTGCCTTATGCTTTGGGCGTAACCAGCACCAAGCACGGGCGGGACGCCGGCGGGACGCCCGTGTCACGAATGACCGTACCAAAAAGACGACCACACCCGGCCCGCCCGTGCCACCCCGCCGGATTGGACCTTCGCGCCTCCAGCGCGTATAACCTCTGCGCCGATCCAATCGAAAACCCATCCGGGAGGCGCATGACCCAGTCCAATCCCAGCGAAATTATCTGCCCCCATTGCGGGCAGACCTATGCCATCCAGCCCGGCCAGTGGCCGCAATATCAGGGACGAAGCATCCCTTGCACCAAGTGCGGGCAGACTTTCGCCGTCGGCAGCGCGCCGGGTAGCGGCCCGGCCGCCGCGCCGCCTGCGCTGCCCGCGGCGATGCCGCCGGGTTATGGGGCGCAGCCCTATCCGGCGCCCGGATATCCGCCGCAGGGATATGGATTCCCGCCGCCCAGGAAGGGAATGAGCGGCGGAGCAGTTGCCGCCATCGTAATTGGCGTGCTGGTCGTCATTGCCATCCCCTGCCTCATCTCGATTTTGCTTCCGGCGTTAAACAAGGTGCGCGAAGAGGCCCTCAAGGCCAAGTGTGCAGCCAATATGAGGATGATCGCCTCCGCCATGATCACTTATTCCGGCAGCAACGGCGGCCAATATCCCGATTCGATGTCAACGCTGATTCGCACCTCCGGCTTGTCGCCGATGACTTACGTTTGCCCCGCCTCCAACGACACCCCCTTCACGAAATCCGCCTCCAGCATTACCGAAGCCGACCTGCCCGGCCATTGTTCCTACCTCTATACCGGCCGCGGATATACCACCCTGACCCTCAATCCCAACGACATCCTGCTTTATGAAGCCGGCACCGATCACAACTCAAAAGGAATGAACGTTCTCTACGGCGACTATCACGTCTCCTGGATCAACAAGGCCCTGATGCCCTCAACCCTGCAAGCCATCCAGGCGCAAACTCCGCCAATGACGGCAGCGCCGCCGCCGCCGCCAACGATTCCGCAGTAGATGGATCGTTGCACAAATCTCCACTTTCGTCATTCGTCATTTATGAAATTCTGAGTTTGATCCCGGACCCCGGCCGACTGGGTTAACGACAGCTATAGGGCTACTCTTGCTTTCTAAAAGCCGCGCGCTGCTCAAGCAATGCTGCGTAATTGTAGTCAGACGGGTCAAGATGAAAATCTTTGACTAGCTTCCCGTCTTCGTCCCACTCCCTCCCCTCCACGCAAATCCCAAATTCACACAGCGACATATTCTTCAAGCGGCCACTCGCGAACCATTCCTTTGAGGGTCCATGCAAGGTAGCGCCAAGAAAAATTCCCTCCGATTTGAGTTGTCCATTCTCGTACCACGTTCGGGCAAGACCTTCCTGATGTCCTTCAACAAAAGTTATCTCACTCCAAAGCGATCCGCTGGGGAGCAGGTCAAAGGCGACCCCAGAAAACGGGCGGCCCCGAAAGGAGTAAGTGCCGTCAGCCTCATCCAGTAACTCCTTTAGTTCAACTCGCTCCATTTGGAGTCCTCGTTACCTCAGTAGCTCACTCACGGCTTCAAAGTCTTCGGCTCGCCCACCACTCCAAATCAATCTCCGCAAAAATATCGTCATGCGCATCAGCCTCGTCGATCTGCACCTGCTGCAGCCGGTTGATCGGCGCCCCCGCCGCCACGGATTCGGCGATGGCCGTCATGCCGTCAAACCGCGTGGCGTGGCCGGAGAATCGGGCGATGCCGTAATCGACCGCGCCCTTGGAATGAATGACAAACGGCCAGTCGCTGGCCTGCAATAAAAGGAGCTGCCGCCCGACTCGCTGCATCATCACTTTCACCGCTTGGTTCCCGCGCCACGGCAATACGCGAAGCAACCCCAGCATCCGCGCCTCGGCTCGATATTCGATCTCCCACATCCATCGCGTCTGATCGTTCAGCCAGACGCTGTGATCCCCGTCCTTTCCCCAGCTTCCTTCGGGCATGCGCACGACCGTCGTCGGCGGATGTGCCGCAAGAACCTGCTCTGCCGTCAACAGCTTCACCGAACGATCGCGGCTGAGGATCAAGATCACATCATGCAAAAAGCTGACTCCTTCATGCCACCAA
Source organism: Tepidisphaeraceae bacterium (assembly GCA_035695715.1). Classification (GTDB taxonomy): domain Bacteria; phylum Planctomycetota; class Phycisphaerae; order Tepidisphaerales; family Tepidisphaeraceae; genus RYN-428. Next base: position 8,564 of record DASRRM010000445.1, on the reverse strand, counting down.
TGCCCAAACAACTCGGCATCGAACGGGGCAACCACCACGCCGCTCCGGCCAGTGGCACGCTGGTGCTCACTGAGCGTATCGCGAACCACCTGGCAGAAATGATGCGCGTTTTCATAGAGGCGGGTAAAGGCATCCTCCGGCGCGTAATGCTCCTTCTTCGCCTGATCCGTCGTCACGTCGGTGATGCGATGATATCGAAGCCCGCCCTCGCCATGACGGCGATGAAATTCCAGATACGCCCCGCCGGCCGGGTAGCCGATGATCCCGCTCCATACCTGCTCGCTGACGCGCGGATGGCGGGCCATGGCGAAACATTCCGGCGGCCGCTGCGTGCTGGCCACGCCAACCGGATTCATCGGATCGCGCCAGCCGCGCGCCTTGTCCCAATAAACCTGCGCCTCGCTTACGCTTTGAAACTTCCCATCGTCCAGCGTCCCCAGCGCCATAGCCCGGGTAACCAGATGCGTGTCGACGAAGAAGTGATCCACCCCCGCCGCCGACAAATACGATTCGACCCCCGGCCGATATCGAGCATCATCCCACAGCACCTTCGGCTTCCAATGTTCCTCCGCCGGGCGATAGCCGCATTCCGGCAGCCACATTCCCCGGCTCTTTCCGCCAAGATGTTTCTCGCTGGCGCGAGTCCCCGCCGACATCTGGGCGGCGATGCACTCATCAGTCAACATCAGCGGCAGATACGCATGCGTCGCGTTGCTGGTCAGAAGCTGCACATGCCCGGCTCTCCAATGCCGGGCAAACGCCGCGACAATATTCCGCCCGAGCTTTTCGAAATGCACCAGCCGCTGCTGATGCCATACTTCCCACCGCCCAGCCAGAAACGCCAGTTGCTTTTCCCCCACCTTTTCAAATTCCGCCCGATCGCGCCGGGCGCGCTCGATGCGCTCGGCCAGATATGCCGCAAATCCAAGCTTAAATCGCTCGTGCGCCAACTGTTCGAGCAACACCGGCGTCAGCCCGATCGTAAGCCCCGGCCTAACACGATGTGCCACCAGTTCATCAAGCATCTCCAGCAACGGCAAATAAGTTTCCGCCGCCGCCTCGAACAGCCACACCTCGCCATGCGGCCATGAGCCGTGATGCAGCACATAAGGAAGATGTCCGTGCAGGACAAAGCACAGGCTTCCGATGGGTTCGCTCATGCTGTGGATACTACTAAGGCGCGGGCGGGAAATCTCGAAATTCATTGGCGTATGGGCGGATCGACCGGCTTGGAGCGCTTTTCAGATTGATGTGTCGGCCATCGAGCTGAGCCGAGGTACTCCGAAGGATCTGGCTCGCCTTCGCGTACCGGCTAGGTCCTTCGGAGTACCTCAGGATGACAGTAGCGCGTGATCGCGCAGGTTCATTTTAGAACAAGATTTCCAGCGGCGACGAGTAGTGCAAGAGGGAATTTAACATGGATGAACAGGATGGACAGGATGAAGAAAAGCAAACAATGAATCGATTCATCCTGTCCATCCTGTTCATCCATGTTGATTCCTCTTTGAGCGTTCCGTCCCCATTTCACCGCGAAAACTTGCTTCCGTCGGCGGTCGTCGTAACCACCGAAAACTTTCTTTCCAACCGGCTGGTATTCCCCGCCTTGTCTTTCACGCTGACGGTGATCGTGCCATCGCGCAGTCCCGTCACCGGCCTGGCCAGTTTCAGTTCCCACACCCCGGGATTAACGCTCTTGAAGCCCCCGACCAATTCCTGCCCGGCGGCGATCCCGTCGACATCAAAGCTGGCGGTCACCGAGAGCGACTTTTCGTCCAGCCCGCTGTAATAGTCGGCTGCGCCAATGACGATTCGCCCAAGGGTTTCATTGCGATCGGCCAGCGGCTGCGTAATACAAAGCGTCGGACGCGTGTCATCGCACATCCATCCGTAGCCAGCGGCATCCGGATGGGCGGCGTCATAGTCGAAATCGATCGGGCAGCCGAGATCGATCCAGCGGATGATCGTGCGGTGGTCTTCATCACTCAGCGCTTCCACCTTGATCCGGCTCTTGTCCGGCGCTACAAACGTGCCGGCAACGGCATCGGGCGGCGGCATGATCGTTCCCGTATAATCCAGGTCGGCCTTGCCAAGATTTGCGTGCGTCGGCTCCAACGGCTTGCCGTGCCATTGAAGCGTTGTTGGATCGCCCGGCGTCAACTCCGTGGGATGGTCGTCGTTGCTCCACCCATCGGTGCGGCGGCCGAGGATTTTCCAGACCAGCATGCTTCGGCGCGACTGGAACATCCGCACATACCGCGAGGCGTTGGGGAAACACCAGCGCCCTTCGTTCCACATCGGCTTGTAGCCCCATTTCGACTTCTGGCCGTGATCTGCCGCCAGGCGCGCGTAAGTCGTCGGAACCTTGCCGACGCCTTCAACGTTGACGGATGTTTCATCGTCGAGCACCAGCATGCCCATTTGCGTTTCCCATTTGCCGGTATGACAGGCGACGCAGCTTCTTTGCAGAATCGGCCGCACATCGCGGAAATATTCGACGTTCTTCACGCGAGGCTCGAATCGCAGGCCGTCATCGCCCGCCTGCGCGTGGGCCTTCCACCCGGTGGCGCGTGCCTTGGATTCATCGTGCGTCATGTCCGTCAGCAAGGGAGTTTGGCGCGTCAGATCGAACAAAATATATCCGGGCCGGCCGGCGACGGTCTTGTCGAAGGGAGTCGGCTGCTGGCTGTGGGCATGGCAGCCGCCGCAGTTGGTCCGCACTTCGCCCGGTCGCACCTGGTGCCAGGTTTGCGCCATGTTCAGAACCATGCCGTCCTTGTTCAGCGTCTGGAACGTGAACGGAGTGTCGGCGGGAATCTTCGCGGCGAAGCTGGTGTCGGGATTACCATCAGGATCGAGCGGCTCGTGACCATTGGCGTCGAATTTACGCACGGGAATTTCGCCGAGAATTCGCAGGCGTTCGCGGCCGACGTTGTAAAACAGCTTGCCGCCTTTTGGGCCGCGATTGCGATCGGTTGCCGTCTCCATCGCCAGGATTCGGATGGCGTAAATCTCGTCGTTGGAATAAATCCCCGCATCCGCGCCCTGGTTCATCCAGTTCAGTGTCGATTCATCCGAGGCGTTGAATAGTTCCAGGCCGTTGTAACCATTGCGGATGCTGTTGTCGTTTTTGTCGCCGACCCACGCGGCCGTGACCGACCCTTTGGGCACGCCGCCGCGCGGAAAACTTTCCCGCTTGTAAAGGGACGATGTGCCGACGATCCCGTAAGGCGTTCCTTCGGGAAGTTCGCGGGAAAGCCGCCCGTCGTTGGCGATATCCGCCAGCTTCACCGGCTCGTCGATCCCATAAATGCGCTTGTAAGGAACCACCGCCCGCGGCCACTGGCAATTGTAATTCGGATCGATCTTGATCAGCAGCATCTGGCCCGGCTCATCCACCGGCTTGCCTCCTTTGATCATGCATATGCCGCCGTTGAGCTGCGGGTTGTACGTGTATTGATGATTCGTCGGTCCCGGCGACCAGATCGTCAACAGGTTGTCGTCGGGAGCGGCTGAGGGATGCGTGAATTTCCCCACGCTGGGCGAATTTTTGTCACCGGCGACGGAATGATCCGCCGGTCCATCATCGCCGTGCGCAAAAGGCGTCAGCGCTTCGATTCCGCGCGGGCTATAGGCGAGGTGCGTGGTCTTCGGCCGCCCATTGTCATTGCGCCCTTCGCGCAGCGCCGGATTGCGCGGATCGTGCGGATCGGCAGGTCCCATGGCGTAGCCGTCGGTGGAATCCTCGCCTTGCAATGGGAAGACGTAATAAGTCCCAAAGCCGCTGTTGTTCTGGTTGTAATATTGCTCGACGACGATGCGGCCATCGGAAAGTTGCGTCTGAAAGTGGAAGGCATCGGGCGCGCCGCCGCCGGGCCGAAACGCGCTGACCAGCGGCCTCCACGCCGTGCCGTCGGGATGAATCGCCCAGAGGCCCCATTCGATATCGCTGCGCAGCCCCTGGCCTTCCAGCGTGCTGTACATCACCCGGCCATCGGTCAGCACCGCCGGATGCAACGCCATCGCCACATTCAGAAACCCGATCTGGTGAATATTGCGTTCGGCATCGGCAGCATCGTCCACATCGTCCATCACGAAAAGCTGCATCGTCGGCCCGGGATGCTTTGGCGGGCGGAAGGCATTGCGGTTGCTGGTGAACATAATCCGCCCGCCGGGAAGCAGGCACGGGCCGGTGTTGTAAACGCCGTAGCCGATCCAGTTGGTTTTGCCATTGTCGTCTTTTTGCGGTTTGCGAAAATCGGGCGACCAATTCGGCGCTGCGCCGGTGTTCGGCGTGTAAATCTGGCGGGTCAGTTGAACGATCTTGCGCGTCTTGAGATTCAATTTGTAAATATCCGCCCCGCCTGGCGGAATCTCAAATTGCCCGCCACGGGTCAGATCGTGAAACAGCGAATAATAAACCCACTGTCCGTCAAAGCTGATGACCGGATCCTGCACCGCCCCGCTGCCGCCGCTGACCAGCAATTCCTCGCTGCCATCCGGATGCAGCAGCATTAAATCCGCCCCCGGCTGCATGTATACCGGTCGTGCGATCTCGGTATAAAACTCCAGATGCTTGTCGCCGGCGCGATGGGCGCGGACGTACACAATATCGTAATCGTATTTAACGCTGTGGTCTTGATGGATCGGCTTGGGTTGAACGTCTATCGCATCGAGATACAGCTTCTCCTTCTCAGCGGCTGACGCCTGGCAGACAAGCAGCGCAACAATCGCAAGAGGCAATATCGTAATACGCATGACCCACGCTCCGAGCGCCGAAGGGACCGGCCGATAGTGAATTCCGACGTGAAGAACAGTCAATCGCCGCCAGCCGCCGCGAAAGACTCCAAAGCGCGCAAACGCGAAAATGATGAACAACTATTCAGATTTACGGTTTGGCCGGAAATGCGTTGCGAATTTTCAGCGGAAGTTCAGGCCCGACACATCGAGTGTGAACCTCGATTTGCCGATGAACGTTCAATGGGGAGAGGCCAACTGCTATGCCGCACCGTGAAACCCCATTGCCCGCTTTACCCGAAGAGTCGCCCTCGCGCGCGCTGGCGGCACGGGTTATTACCGGGGCGCTGGCGGTTTTTGTGCCGGCGATGGTTGCCATCATCGGCTATCGCTCGATCATGATCCACGGCCCATCGACGGCGGTGGTGATCGACGGCGACCCAACGCTCGATGGGGCAAAGATCGAAGTCGTTTCATCTCTGGAGCCTCACCGCCGATTGAACAGCACTCTCAATGCGAGCAACGATTGGGAAAGCCCGATTCTGCTCGATCCGGGGTTATATCACGTCACCGTCACGCACCTCGGAAAGACCATCCTCGATGAGGATCTGGCCCCGGACCGGTTGCACGGCGTGCGCGACGAACTGCGCTCGATGGTGACGATCATCGGAAACCGCACCTTGGCCGACGCGAAAATCGAGATCTCGAAAATTCACAAAGATGCGCATCCCATGCGCCCGATGCCCGTGAAGCTGTCGGCCGAGAGTCATTACCGAACGGCGGTTTATCTTCTGGCCGGTGAATATCGCGCCGTCGCCCGCGCTGTTGGCACCGGACAGTTGCTTGCACAGGTTGATTTCACGATTGACCACTTTGACCGCACCAAGCCGCGAATTTCAAAGATTCACGTCGACCTGACCAAACCGCCGGTGGATGAGCTGGATGAATGAAGAATGCGGGCAGCGTATTCCGGCCCAAGCACAGGGTTCTTCACGCGCTCATCGCCACCCACTATGATCCGGCCATGAGCGAAACGCATCCCTCGGACATTGATCTGCGATCGGCGTTGGTGCTGGTGACCGAAGGCTCCGATGCTATGCCGCTGAAATGGCTGGCAGAGCGAACGCGGGTTGTGGAAGTCGCGATGGATGATCCGCGATTTTCTGAATTGCTGGCCGAGGCGCAGGGGCTGGTCGTGCGAACCTACACCAAGGTGAGCGACGCATTTCTCAACGGTGCGCCAAAGCTGAAAGTCGTCGCACGTGGCGGAGTGGGACTGGAAAACATCGACGTCCCCGCCTGCCGCCGACGCGGAATTGAAGTCGTCTTCACGCCCGATGCCAACACGCTTGCCGTCGGCGATTTTATCTTCGGATACATCCTGCAACTGCTTCGGCCCTGGGCTTTCTTCCGCGAGTCGGCATACGCGCCGGCGGAATTCAAGCGCATCCGCAACACCGCCCGCGGACGACAACTGAACGAGCTGACGATCGGCATTCTCGGCATGGGCCGCGTCGGCCGCCGCGTGGGCCACATCGCCGCCAGGGGTTTTGGCATGCGCGTCATCTACAATGATTTGATCGACGTAGCCGCAGCGCTGGAATTCCCCGCACAAATCGTCGATAAGCCAACGCTCTATCGCGAGGCGGATATCCTCAGTCTTCACGTCGACATGCGGGCCGGCAATGAAAACCTGATCGGCGCCGAGCAACTGGCGCAAATGAAACCGTCAGCGATATTATTAAACACCAGCCGCGGCGAAGTCCTGGACGCCGCGGCATTGGCGGACGCGATTCGGACAAAGACCCTCGCCGGCGCCGCGATCGACGTCTTCTGGCCCGAGCCCCCAAAGCCGAATTTCCCGCTGCTGGGAATGGACAACGTCCTGCTCACGCCGCACATGGCGGCCCGGACGTATACCGCCATTGAGAACATGAGCTGGGTGGTGCGGGATGTGTATGAGGTGCTGCAAGGGAGAAAGCCGAAGTATCCAGCGCCGGCGCGGGAGTGACGATTGTCAAAGGGCGTGAATGTTTTTTGCCGGTGGTTGTCTGGGCGCACGGGTGGAACTTCGGCTGGCGAGGCGGGAGTGCTGGGTGATGAGGTTTAATCACAAAACGCACCATGAAACCGGGAACAGGCGTTATGCTCTACTTGGTGGGGATGCCATCGAGTTAAGTGATAATGGCGAGAATATTCGATTTATATCTCAACGACGGTTCGAGGAGGTCTACGCGATCCTGGAAAGCGGGCATGCATCGGCATGGATCAAGAAGCAGCGGGAACGAACTTGGTCGACCTACCTTCCGGAATTCGAAAAAGGCGTAGAGCAAGCGAAGTAGTAGTAGGGTGGGCGTACTCGCCCACCGTTTGTCCCGCCCTGCGCGAAACCGGTGGGCGAGCACGCGCGAGTACACCCACCCTGCACCTTTTATTCCGCGCCGGACAGTTACGACCTTTCCTTAAGCCAAATCCGCATTGTTTCAGCCGCTGCCGTGCTGTCTTGCTTGAAGATCGCTCGGTATTCGTCGTCAGTTATCCGAAGCTTACCGCAAAGATGAACTGCATTGAAACCCCATCTTGGCCAGTATCGCAACCTGGTGACTGACCCGACGATGCGCGGATCGAGTTGCTGCATTTGCGGCCACCAGCGAAGTAACCCGGGAAGTATTTCTCTAGCATCGCGCGCGGCATTCGCGTCGGCGGCTTTTGTGCTTGGGAAAAAACCCATGCCCTGCGGACAGGCGAATAAGCCCAGAGAAAACCAAAACTTGTCAATGCCGTCGAATATGAATTGCCTCATGCGCGCATACCACTTGTCGCGATCATTTTCATCTGTGAGATCGAGTCCTTGCTGGCATACCTCGCCAATCTCAAAGAAAACCTGCCCGAATTGAATGTCCCCAGGAATCGGCCAGCTCGGCTGCTCTGTGAGAATCAGCCGCCCTTCCAATGAGTCGACGGGCACGAGTTCAATCCCTTCGAGCAGCGACTTAAAGTTGTCCTGTGTGAGCCCGGCGCGAACTAGCGCGCGCCACTTGCGCCTTACGCCGCCGAGCGGGCCTTGGAACATTGCGGGGATGCGCGTGTCGGGGTTTTCAGATTCATCCAGCATTCAGCATTCATCCTTCCGCATTTCCTCTACGGCGCCAACCGCCTCCGGATCCAACCCGATGCCTCGCGAATGTACTCAATCCGGTCATGCAATCGGCTCGGTCGGCCCTGCCAGAATTCGACGCGGCTTGGCCGCACGCGATAGCCGCCCCAGTGCGGCGGGCAAGGCACGTTTCCATCGGGATAACGGGCACGCAAATCGTCCTGCCGGGCCTGCAAAACCTGCCGCGAGGCGATCGGCGTGCTCTGCGGAGAGGCGGCGGATCCAAATCTTGCATCGACCGGGCGGCTGTTGAAATAGGCCGCCGATTCCTCGGCGGATGTGCGCGTCACATCCCCTTCCACCCGCACCTGCCGTTCCAACTCCGGCCAGTGGAAAACCAGCGCGGCCCTGGGATTTTCGGCAAGGTCGCGGCCTTTGGCGCTTTGATAGTTCGTGAAGAATGAAAAGCCGTTCTCGTCAACGCCTTTGAGCAGCACGATGCGCGCTGATGGGATTCCGCCGGACGTGCTGGTTGCCAATGTCATCGCGTTGGGTTCATGCGCCCCGGCGGCGATGGCTTCGCTGAGCCATTGCAGAAACTGAGCAATCGGGTCGGCGGCGACATCTTTTTCATCCAGCGACCGTTGCTTGTAGTCGATGCGAAGAGCGGCGAAGTCGGGAGGGGTTTTGGCTGGGGTGTCTGTCATCGTTATTCCGTTTTAGTCAATTTAGA
>DASRRM010000444.1:0-58025 GCA_035695715.1 Tepidisphaeraceae bacterium | reverse complement strand
CACCTCGGCCGCCCCTCCGACAAGCCCCCAGGCTGGCTCGTGTTGTGGCGTGGATGGACTGAATTACAACGACTGGTAGAAGGTATGCTCTTGGAAAGAATAAAAAGAAGAGGGTAAACTTGAGGCGTACTCGCCCACCATGCCCGCATGCCGCGAGGGAGACGTGGTGGGCGAGTACGCCCACCCTACGAAAGATTGCGTCTTACCGTAATGATTTCACGTCCCGATCAAAAGACATTCCGACGACCGCCCATTCTTCGACAGCGCATATTTGTATCCGCGATCGAGCGTGTGAACCGCGACTTGCTTCTTCACCTGCTTTAGCATCCCCGCCAACTCTTCCAGCGATGGAATCCCATCGCTGCGATACGACACCGCAAGGATGCTATGGCGATATCGCTCGAACAATTCCGCGAACGCCTGATGGATCGTTGTCTTGTTCGTCCAGCGCGAGGGCTTGGGAATCAGCCGGCGGTGTTTGGAGGAATGATCGATTTGGGCCGGCCAATTCTTATAGTCGGCCAGGCCTTCGAGGAAATGATAAAAGCCGTGATAGTCGACGCCGACGCCATGGCGGTTGATGTAGGGCGGGTCGATGTAGACCAGATCGAATTCCCCTTCGACATTCCGCGCGTCGACGTTGCTCGCCCGGCATGGCCCGGCCTTGAAAATGGCAGCATTGGTCATGCGAACGAAGTTTCGAAAATGCTCGGCGAAGGGCCGGTCCCATGTCGTCTTGTTGCCAAACGATCGGTCGACCGCCGCGAAGCGCATGTAGAGGTTTTTTCGGTGAAACAGGTTGTATGGCCGCTTGGAAATCGCCGATTGAAACAGCGCGTGATACGCGATGGCGCGCTTGAAGCGGTTGCCGAGCAGAGGAATGTTCTGGGCGATGGTGTCGAGCCAGATGTTCTCGTCGGCGGTGAAATAAATGTCGGCGAAGGTGCGGGCGATGAAATTGTCGTAATGGAGATGGCTTTGGCGCTCGAGGAGTAAATCAACTTCCGTCGAGTTCAATCGTACATCGTCATTTTCGATCAGGGCGGTGGCGCCCAGCGCGCTGGAAACGAGAATGTCATTGCACGTGACGTGTTTTGCGTGGCGCTTGAGAAAATACGAAACGCTCCCACTGCCGCCGAAGGCGTCGAGGGAGGTTGAAAATTGCAACGGGCGAAGATGTTGCCAGAGCCACGGCAGCAGCTTTTGCTTGCTGCCCTGAAATCGCGTCGTGGGTGCGACGGGCTGGGCGAGGTCAAAGAGGTTGCTTGTCGTGGCATTCATTGCGATTTCACTGACGGCCCGCATGTACGCGGATCAGAGACGCCCTGATTTTCCTTCCCATCCGTGCGCATCCGTGAAATCCGTGGTCAAAATCTCTTGCGCATTTCCGGTCAATTGTTGCCAATTGCCAACGCCCGCAATGCTCCAATCGCATCATCCAGCGTTCTGCGGATGGTCCCGCCGCTGGCGCGGATGAAGTATTCCACCTGGAGGTTGACGATTGCGCCTTCGTTATCCGCCGACAGGCGGAAATCGCCGCGGTAGCCCACGATGGGCTTTTTCATGGCGAACGCATAGCCGATTTCGGCGGCGGTGCCGCTGTCAACGTCCACGCCATCGAGGATCGCGAATACGCCGTCGCACCGGTCGATGGTGGCGGTGTTATTCCGGCCGATCTGCTCGTTGAGCCGGCCATAGGCGGCGCGGCGCTCATCGCCGGGCGGCATGGCCTGGATCATGGCCAGTTGCGACGGATCATTGTTCAATCCCCACGGGTCGAGCGGCTCGAATCCCGCGGCAGCGAGGGCCGGCAACAGCGTTTGGTTGTAATAGGCCCGGCCTGCTTCGGAAAAACCGAACGGCCCGGCCACGTAAATTTTCATCACCGCCTTATGTTGTCCGCAAGGGCGGGGCGATGCAACAATGTGGCTTATGTCGGTCAATCGCATTCAGTCGGTCACGGTATATTGTTCCTCGCATCGCGAGGTGGCGCGGGTGTATTTTGATGCCGCCGCGGAGTTGGGGCGGGCGATCGCCGCCGAGAAATGGAACCTGGTTTACGGCGGTAACGATTGCGGCTGCATGGGCGCGCTGGCGCACGCGGCACGCGATGCGGGCGGGCGGGTTATCGGCGTTACGCCGCAGTTGCTGGTCGATAATGGAATCGCCGATGAAAAATGCGATGAGCTGGTGGTGACGGCCAACATGCGCGAGCGCAAGGCGATTCTGGAATTGCGCGGCGATGCGTTTATCGCCCTCCCGGGCGGGCTGGGAACGCTGGAGGAAATTTTTGAGATTCTGGTCGGGCGGACGCTCGGATATCATGCCAAGCCTGTGGTGCTTTTGAATACCGCCGGGTTTTATGATCCGCTGCTGGCGATGCTTGAGCATGGCGTGGAGCAGAAGTTCATCAAGCCCAAGGCGAAACAGCATTTACAGGTAAGCAACACAGTACAGGCCGCCATGGAATATCTTCGGGGGCAAAACGTACAATAACCCGGCAAAACAGTCCGATAGAGAAATTACGGGAAATACGTAGCCGTCGCGTACGCCCGGACGGTTTGATCGGGTAAGATGGTGACTGGGAATTGACGTTTACCCGATGCGTTCGAAGCATTTCAATTTCGCGATCGCGATTGCCGTTTCGGCTGCCGCCCATCTTCTACTTTGGCCGGCGGCGAAGCGGATCAAGGTGCCGAGCTTCGCGTCCGGGCCGCGGGTGACGGGGGAAGTGACGCTTGTTTTGAACGATCCGCAAACGCCCAGCGACCATCACAAGGCGCCGGCGCCGCTGCCCGACCCACCCAAGCCCAAGCCCAAGCCAACGCCCCCGCCTCCCCCGCCGCCCAAGCCGAAGCCCAAACCCAAGCCGTCGGTGGTTGAGCCGCCGGACGATATGGGCGAAGCCCATGCCAAGGGCACCGGCGCGCAGGCGGCCAAGGGCGCCGATTTGCTCCGCGCGCCAGAAGCTGACCAGGACCAGGCGTTTCTCAGCCGCGATCCGGTGGGCATGGGCCGGGTAGGCGACCCGCCGACGTTCTACACCGGCCCGCGCGGGCAGGATGGTTCCGGCGGGCAGGTGGGCGGCGCGCAGGTCGCATTCAACCCCGCCCATTCGATGTCGCCGGACGATCGCCATCCGCCGGATGAATCATCGCGGCAGGAAAAGGCGTCGGACGATCAGGAGCAAACCCGCCCGCCGCGACAATCGCCCGTGCATCTGCCGGAGCCCCAGAAGCCGAGCGTTAATCCGCCCAAAGATGTTGCCCCCCCGCCGTCGGAAACAGCGTCAGTTGGCGCAGCGCCGGCGGAGGTGAATCTTCCGCCGAGGAATCAGGTCAAGCCGCATGGCCCGCTGGCGCAGGTTGCGACGGCGTCGGATGCCGACCTCCAGCTTCCCCCCGAAGTCGGCCCGACGACGATGCCGGTGAAAGCCTCCAGCACGGCCCCGCCAACCAAGCCCGATGCCCCGGTCGACCATATGGCGGTGGCGTTAGGGCCGCAGTTGCAAATCCCCGCGGCCGCGGTGGCCGAGCCTCCGCCGCCGGCAGTGGAGGTTCACTTTCCCAAGCCGCAGGTGAAGCCCGCGCCGGTAACGCCGCCGCAACCGGCTCCCTCGCCGGCGCCCGTTGCCCAGGCGGTGATAACCACCGGCGATGGCCGCGCGCCGGGAAAGGATCGCGCCGCAGCCGACCCGGCACAGGAAAGCGATTCGGAATCGGATGCGTTCGCCAAGAAGCTGGTGTCGTCCGTCCTTCACGACGGCCGGCTTGAAGTGCGCAATGGGCGAAAGGTAAAGACGACGCGGCCGCAGATTCTTCCCGGGGCATTTGCCGCGTTTCTCTCGAACCCCGAGCCGCCGGTGGTGGTGTTCAAAGTCTCAATTGACGCCACCGGAAAGGTGATCCACGTCGACCCGATTCGCAGCTCCGGCAGTGAGGAAATCGACCAGCCCTGCCGGGTTGCGATGTACGATTGGTGGTTTGAGCCATCCCACGACAAGCAGGGCCGGGCGGTGCCGGATGTGCTGCCGTTTGAGATACGGTTTCGGTGATCATCCGGGCATCGGGTCTTAGAGCATTTCGCGCCACCAATATTAAAATAGTTATAATCGGGGACAAGCCGCTTTATGAACAAGCCTGGGAAAGGTAATTCCGCCCAAACGCCGCAAGAGATAGCGGTTTCAACGCATGCCAAGCCGCCGGTGATTCTGGGGTATGCGACGGCCGCACCGAACGCTTTGCCGCGCGAGCCGAAGGCTTTGCAGAAGTGGCCGCTTACCGTAGCGATTTACTGCAGCGCAATCCCCATCGCATTCATGACCATCGGCGCCTTGGCGTGGCTGTCGCTACGGGACAACGCCGTCGCGAGCATCACCGGCTTTGCGATGCTTTTGGGCGTGCTGCTGATGCCATTCAGCGCCGGGTTTCTTTGCAAATACTATCTCTCATCCCTGAAGCTGCCCGCCTCGCCGGCAGTTCGGCGTCGGCAAAAACGGCTGTTCCGGTGGGCGGCGCTTCTGCTTTTCGTGACGTTGCCGATGATCGTTGTATACGCCAGCGTCGCATCGGAACTCAACGACGTCTACCTGGTCACGGTGCGCAATGCTTCGCGGTTCCCGATCAATCAAATGACGCTGACCGTGAAGGATCGCGACGTAACAATTCCAGACCTTTCGCCGGGAGCCACCACCAGTTTCCGTTGTCATTTCGGGGCATGTTGGTCGGTTGGTTACGATTTGAAGTTAAATGGTAAACCTCTTCGCGGCGAAAGCGAATGCCTGAATGCCGACGCAGCTGGAAACGCTTGTGATCCCATCGTTGTCGTTGGCGATGGAGGCGTGACCGTTCAGGCAGCATCATGGGGAACGGATCGGGAGCATTTTTGATCGCTGTCGGTATTCGACGCCGTCGCCTAAGATTCATGCCGTGAAAATCTCCGAACTCTTTTACTCCATCCAGGGCGAAGGCAAACTCACCGGCGTTCCGTCGGTGTTCGTGCGGGTTTGCGGCTGCAACCTGCGCTGTACCTGGTGCGATACGCCTTACGCCAGTTGGGAGCCGGAGGGGGAGGAATTCTCGGTGGCGCAGATCATCGAGCGCATCGCGGCCTACCCCGGCCGGCACGTCGTGCTGACCGGCGGCGAGCCGATGATTATGCCGGAGATTGTGGAACTGAGTGCGGCGATCGAAAAGCTCGGCCGGCACATCACCATCGAGACGGCCGCGACGGTCTACCAGCCTGCCCGGTGCAACCTGGCGTCGATATCGCCCAAGCTTTCCAATTCAACGCCGACCGAACGGGCGGGAGGAAAGTTTGCCGCCGTCCATGAAAAACATCGGCTGAATCTGGAGGTGATCCAGGAACTGATTGACTCGGCGGATGACTTTCAGTTGAAGTTTGTAGTAGCAACGGAAAATGACCTTACAGAGATCGACGCCATTCTCGCCCGGCTAACGGGATGGGAATTCTCCGATGTGCTGCTGATGCCGGAGGGAATCGACGCGGCAACCTTGGAATCGCGCGCGGGCTGGATCTCGGAAATCTGCAAAACGCGGGGCTTTCGGTATTGCCCACGATTGCATGTGATGCTGTATGGAAATAAGCGCGGGACGTAGGGTGCGCCGTGATGAGAGGATCCTGCTTCAAGCCGGGTCAAGCGTAGCGCCGGCCCGGATCTATTTCGCGCGACCCGATCCGGGCCGGCGCTTCGCTTGACCCGGCTTGAAGGATAAATCGCGGCGCGAAGGCCCCTCTTGCTTGAGGTTTCCGGAATATTACGCGCAGTTGTCACGTCGCCGTCCCGCATTCGGGACAACGGCCGATTGAAGCGCGGAGGTCATAGTCGCACTGCGGGCACTGACCGAATGTTCGCCTTTTGCGATTGCGCCGGCGAGTTCTTAAATACAAAGCAGGCAGGATCGAGAATATCACAATGACAACCCATTGCGGAAAAATCAGGGCGTGCCCAACCTCCGGAGGTTCCAGGAAACTTCCCCGTTTCTGCGGTGCAGTCGTCACGAGGAACCGGAATTCGCCAGGCGATCCAACTTTGAATGAGGGATAGCGGTCGACGGCAAACCTGAACCATCCGGTTGCAGGCTCAATCCAAGGTGGCTTCGCTTCGTAAACATCGATGCGATAGCTGCATTCGGCCTGCGATCGGAGCGCAATAACTTCGCGCGTGCCCAACGAGATGGTATATGCGATCCCCGAGTAACTGAGGACGAAGAGCTCGACCAGGATCAGAAACAGGACGAGCGAAAGAACGGTGATTGCTCCAATCAGGCGGCGCGACATCGTAAGTCACTGTATTCGATGTCCACGTTGGGTTCGCGATAATTCTCCTGGCCGCAGCCGAAACCGAAGCGGTCGGCTTCGCTACAATTCTTCAGGAGCTCCTACAAATGGCGAATGAATCCCCCCTCGTTCCCACCTTCATCCCGCCGCTGGCCTTGATGCTCGGGCGCGCGGAGCAATTAAAGGGAAATCCGCTGACGGAGGCTGAGGTGATCCGTATCCGTGATGATGCGCCATGCATCGCGATGGAGCCCGATGTTGCAAAGGAGCTGGCGGCCACCCGCGATTTCCGCGATGTCAATCCGGAGAACTGCTGGGGTGATTGGCATCGGCTTCGGACTCAGATCACTGGCAAGGGGTACCTGCCGAAGATTATTCTGTGTCTCGTCGGGGATGCCGGGTTTCGCGAAACGGCCGAGCCTGTGGTGCGCGCCGCTGGCGTCGAGCACGAATTTCGCGGGCATGACCCGCACATGGAGCGGGCATTTCGCAACTCGGCTTTTGGTCTTGCCGATTCATTCAGCGAAGAGGACTTCGCCAACATCCGGAGTCATCAGACCGCGCTCTATTTACTCAGTAAGAACTTCACGGCAGCCGAGGCGCCCGGCGTTGCGCTGGCCTTTCTACGCCTTGGCTGCGAACTTCTTGACCGGGGTGCGATTGCGCTCAAATGCGACAGCGCGGGGATCTCCCGATCGCACGCCCAATGGGCGGCGCTTGCCGAATCCGCGGCGACGGGAAGTCCATCCGGCGACCTTGATGCCCGATATGCATTTTGGTCCCCTCTCTTCCGCGCTTTTGTGCGTTACCCGATTCAGAATGAGGGCGATCTGTACAGTTGTGGCATGCACTTGCTCGGTCAGCCGGACATGATCGTGGCAACTGCATTGATCCAAAAAGTAAAGCCGCCCGGCTCGTCGGACGTGCCGGCGGTGAATGAACTTTTTAACAGTTTCGCTCTTTATTTGCTGGCCGAATGTGGCGCGGGAGAATTCATTTCCGGGCATACATTCAGCGTCGATCGCGATTCGCCGCGTTTTGGGATGAATTGGGAGCCGTGCACGGGATACGAAGAGCATACGTTCTTTTTCAATCCGTTTGGGCGCTGGCGGTTCGTCGAACCATGATTCCGCGCCACGAAAGATCTTTGAGATTCAAAGCAGCAGCTGATTACACACGTTACACATCAGGAACGAAGTGTGTAACGATCATCGACGGCGTAAGTTATTGCCGGGCAAGGAGATGCAGAGGATTTAAGCACTAAATTGATAAATTACCCATTTTTCGCTGAAAATGGGTAATTTTGGGTAAAAAACGCGTTGGCGATGTCAAAAAACGGGGTCGGGCGTGGTCGCCTCTTTCCCCTCCCGTATCACGGCCGTCTCGGCCGTGTCCCCTTTTTGACAATTGGGTGGTCGGAAAAAACCGTTCTTCGCTGCGCTCAAATTGCACGGGCGAGACGCCCGTTATACGGGACGGCCGAGACAGTCTTGGTTAGACCTTCTTGAATAGCAGCGAGGCGTTATGTCCGCCGAAGCCGAAGCTGTTGCTCATCGCGTAGACGATGTGCTTGTCCTTTGCCTTGAGCGGGGTGTAGTCGAGGTCGCACTCGGGGTCGGGGTCGTGGAGATTGATTGTGGGGGGAATCAAATTGCGATGGACCGCCAGTGACGTAATGACGGCTTCCACGCCGCCGGATGCGCCGAGCAGATGGCCGAGCTGGCTCTTGGTGGAGCTGAGGGAGAGCTTGCTGGCGTGGTGGCCGAAGGTGGTTTTGACGGCTTTGGTTTCGGCGAGGTCGCCGAGTTGGGTGCTGGTGCCGTGGGCGTTGATGTAATCGACCACATCGGGAGCGACGGCGGCGTCCTTGAGGGCGAGTCGCATCGCCATGGTTGCGCCCCGGCCTTCGGGGTCGGGGGCGGTGATGTGATATCCGTCGCCGCTCATGCCATAGCCGACCAGCTCGGCGTAAATGCGAGCGCCGCGCTTTTTGGCGTGCTCGTATTCTTCGAGAATCACCACCCCGGCTCCCTCGGACATGACAAACCCGTCGCGGGTTTTGTCCCAGGGGCGGCTGGCGTGGGTTGGGTCGTCATTGCTGCTGGAGTTGAGCGCCCGGGCGGCAACGAAAGTCGCCATGCCCAATTCGCACAGTGCCGCTTCAGAGCCGCCGGCGACCATCATGTCGGCAAGATCGTGCTCGATCAGGCGGGCGGCGTCGCCGATTGCGTTGGAGCCGGTGGCACAGGCGGTTGAGACGGCGGTGTTGGGCCCGCGAAGGTTGAAAACGATCGAGACGTTGCCACTGGCCGCGTTGGGCATGAGGCGCGGGACGGTAAAGGGGCTGACCCGGCCGACGCCGCGTTCCATGAGGATCTTGTATTGCTCTTCGATGGTTTCGATCCCGCCGATGCCGGTGCCGATGATGACGCCGAAGCGGGTGCGATCGACGGCCTGGAGATCGATACCCGAATCCTTCATCGCCGACAGCGAGGCGGCGACGCCGAACAGGCCGAAGCGGTCGATGCGCCGGGGGGTGAGGCGTTCTTCGGTATATTTGGCGGCTTCTTCCTTATATTTATCGATGTCGAAGTTGAGGCATTCCCCGCCGATCTTGACCGGGTATTTTTCGGTGTTCCAGCGGCGGAGGAGGGAAATGCCGCTCTCGCCTGCGCAGAGCTTGTCCCACATCTCGTCGTGGGATTCGCCCAGCGAGGTGACGACTCCTAAACCGGTGACAACAACTCGGCGTCTGGCCATTGAACTTCGACCTCAAAAGACAAATCGGAGCCGGGTCGTGCCGATCCGGTGACGGGCATGGCACGACTGGGGCGACACGCCCCGGCTCAGATGCAATAGTAGCCGCTTACTTGGCGCCATGTTCTTTGATGTAATCGATCGCCTGCCCGACGGTTTGGATTTTTTCCGCCTCTTCATCGGGGATCGAGAGCTCGAACTCGTCTTCGAATTCCATGACCAGCTCGACGGTGTCGAGAGAATCGGCGTTCAGATCGTTGATAAAGTGGGTTTCGCGGGTGATTTCACTCTTATCCACGCCCATCTGCTCGCTGACGATTTCGATGACCTTCTGCTCAATGTCTTCCATGTGATTATCCACCTACCCTGACTTGTTACATCCCCAGACCACGCAGCCTGTGAGAGAGGAAAAACTATAGCGGTCGTAATGGGTTTTGCAAATCACATCACCATTCCGCCGTCCACGCACAAAACCTGCCCGGTAATGTATGCCGCCTCCGGGCTGGCCAGGAACGCGACGGCGGCGGCAATTTCGGCCGCCTCGCCAAAACGCCTAAGGGGAATGTTCGCCTTGACGGTTTCCTTCAGGTCGTCGGGCAATACCTGCGTCATATCGGTTGTGATGAAACCCGGTGCTACCACGTTACTGGTCACGCCCTTGCGGGCCAGTTCGCGGGCAACGCTTTTCGATAAGCCGATCAGCCCCGCCTTGCTGGCGGCATAGTTGGCCTGGCCGGCGTTTCCCGCCACGCCCGCCACGCTGCTGATATTGATGATCCGTCCGCTCTTGGACCGCATGATCAGGCGTGCCGCCGAGCGGATGGCGACGAAGGCGCTCTTGAGATTGGTGTTGATGACTTCATCGAACGCCTCATCTTCCATGCGGAGGATCAAATCATCGCGGGTGATGCCGGCGTTGTTGACCAGAACATCCAGCCGGCCATGGGCATCGGCGGTTTTCTCGATGGCCGCCGCCCAGGCTTTGGCATCGCCGATGTCGCAGGCCAGCGCCTCGGCCGATCCGCCCTCAGCGGATACTTCGGCGCACACCTGCTGGAGCTTTTCCAGGTTGCGCGCAACGGCAACGACGTGCAGGCCGTCCTTCGCCAGCTTGCGCACGATGGCCGCGCCGATCCCGCGGGAACCGCCGGTTACTATTGCCACACGCTTGTCTGTCATTCACCAGCTCCAAAGGAACGAACCACTGATTCGCTTTTTGTTTCTTGCTGTTGCACGGGGCGTCCTCGTTCCCGCGTGATCCAGATCCCCGGCCTTCCGGCCTGGGCTATCAAGGAGTCTAGAAGATTAGCTCGTCGCAATTAACTCACTTCCACGCCGTCACGTACTTTTCTTGCAGCGCCTAGACATTCTCCATCGGAAGACGCCGATTGATTTTCCGGGCGATGCCTGTCAGCACCCGCCCGGGGGCCAATTCGATATAACGCCCCTGCTCGTCAATGGCGATCAGCGCCCGCATGGTTCGTTCCCATTGCACGGGAGAGACGATCTGCTCCACGAGCCGTCGTTTGATGGAAGGCACATCCTGGTGCGCCTGGGCGGTCACGTTGGAATAGACTGGCAATGCTGGGGCGGAAAATTGCACGCGATCGAGTTCCTGGCCCATCCGGTCGGCGGCGCTTTGCATCAGCGCGCTGTGAAATGCCCCGGCGACCTTCAATGCCGTGGCAAGCACGCCGGCCGCTGCCGCCGCGGCAACCAGGCGATGACAGGCGGCAACGGTGCCGCTCACAACGATCTGGCCCGGAGCATTGATATTTGCCGGCGACAAGACTTCGCCCTGGGCACAGTGCGCGCAAAGCGCGTTGACCGCATTTTCGTCGGCCTTCAGGGCGACCATGCCGCTGGGCGTGGCGACGGCGGCTTCCTGCATGTATTTCCCGCGGGCGGCAACCAGCCTAAGGCCGTCCTCGAAGCTGAATGCGCCGGCCAGGTGCAAAGCCGTGTATTCCCCGAGGCTCAATCCCGCATAAGCACTGATTGTGGCCGGTTCGATGGTTCCAGCTTCAACGGCGGCGCGGAAGCTGGCCACTCCCGTCGTAAACAACGCCGGTTGGCTGATGTCGGTTTGATTCAGTGTCTCTTCCGGGCCGCCAAAGCAAAGAGCGGTCAGTTCAAAGCCAAGGATTTTGTTGGCGTTCTCAAACACCGCCCGTGCGGCGGCGGATCTCTCGAACAGCTCTTTGCCCATGCCAACCGCTTGAGCGCCCTGGCCGGGACAGAGGATGAAAGTATGGGTCGGCATGTGGAAAAGGAGCCTCAATCGTGACACGGGCGTCCCGCCCGTGCCTGCGACGCGAGGATTTGCGAAACACAATGCTTAAATAAGCTCAATCCGCCGGCACCACGCATGGGCGGGACGCCCATGTCACGCCGGAAGAACATCAGCTCACATCCGAATCACCGCATTGGCCCAGGTCAATCCCGCGCCAAATGCCACCGTCAAAATTACATCCCCCGGCACAATCCTGCCGCTGCGCACGGCTTCGTCCAGGGCGATGGGAATCGACGCCGACGAGGTATTTCCGTACCGGTCGATGTTCACATACGCCTTGTCCATTCCCAGATGCAGCTTGTCCATCGCCGAATCGATGATGCGCTGGTTTACCTGATGGGGGACGATCAGCTTGATGTCATCGGCGGTCAGCTCGCACTTGCGCATGGCATCAATGATCAGTTCTTCAAACCGCTGCACGGCAAACTTGTAAACCTCCCGCCCCTTGAGCTTCATGTATTGATTGCCATCGGCCAGCAGCGAGGCCGACAGCGGATGGCGGCTGCCGGGCTTGCAACTGAGCAATTCCCAGCCATTGCCGTCGGCGTGCAGGCTGCTGTAAATCACGCCTTTTGTCGGGTCATTACTCCGGCTCAAAACGACAGCGCCGGCACCATCGCCGAAGAGGATACAACTTCCGCGATCGGTGTAATCGGTAATTCTGCTGAGGGTTTCTGCGCCGAGGACGAGCACGTTTTTGTAAAGGCCGGACTTGATGAATGCCGCCCCGGTTTGCAGGGTATAGATAAACCCGCTGCATGCCGCCGACACGTCGAAAGCCGGCGTGCTGTTCAATCCCAGCGCGGCGGCGACGAAGCAGGCGGTCGACGGAAAGACCATTTCCCCGGTCACGGTGCCGCAGATGATCAAATCCAGATCGGACGGCTGCAATTTGGCGGCTTCCAGCGCCTTGCGGGCGGCGACGGTGGCCAGCGTGGCGGTGCTTTCACCGGGGCCGGCAATCCGCCGTTCCTTAATCCCCGTGCGCTGCACGATCCACTCGTCGTTGGTATCCACCATCTTCGCAAGATCGTCGTTGGTCAGACGCTTCTCCGGCACATAACTGCCGGTCCCCGCGATGATGGCTCCGAAGTTCGACATCGTTTTGTTGTTCGTAAGTTACCTTTGAAAAATCCGAAGTACGAATGCCGAAATCCGAATCAATGACGAATCTCAAATGACAAACTCAGTCCGTTTCGGATTTCGGCATTCGTCATTCCGCTTCAGCGGCTCACTCTTCAGCAGGAATGCTCGCGGCGATCTGCTCGACGATCTTCTGGTTGATGTTGCTGCCGCACAATTGCTTGCCCACGCGTATGGCATTTTTAATGGCCTTGGCGTCAGAGCGGCCGTGGCAGATCATGCAGTAGCCGCCCACTCCAAGCAGCGGCGCGCCGCCATATTCCTGGAAATCATGCTGCTGATAAATCTTCTTCATCACCGGCTTAAACTGCTGCACCAACTCCGGCGAATACGCTTCCAACTCCGAAACAATCGTCTGAAACAATCCCTCGGCCATTCCCTCGGTCGTCTTCAAAATCGTGTTGCCGACGAATCCGTCGCAAATGACCACGTCGATTACGCCTTTGAATAGATCGCGCCCTTCGACATTGCCGACGAAGTTAATCAACGGTTCATCGCGCATCAGCTTGCGGGCAGCTTTGACTACCTGCGTGCCCTTGGCGTCTTCTTCGCCGATGGAAAGCAGGCCGACCCGCGGGTTCTGGATCCCGCAAACCGCCGTCGCATAGGCACTGGCCATGATGGCGTATTGCTGTAAATGGCGCGGCTGCGGCGTGATGTTCGCCCCCACATCGCACATCACCACCGGCCCATAAAACGTGGGAAAAATCACCGCGATTCCCGGCCGACTGACCCCGGGCAGCGTCCGCATACGCAGCTGCGCCGCCGCCACACACGCGCCGGTGTTGCCCGCGGAAATTACCACGTCCGCTTCGCCTTTGGATGCCATCTTGCACATGACGGCGATCGAACTGTCCGGCTTATTGCGAATGGCCTCCACCGGAGAGTCGTCCATCTCCACGATCTGCGTGGTATGCACGACCTTATAGTGGGCCTTTTGTTCTGGTGAGAGGCCCGAGGCCGTCAGGCCTTCTTCAATGACCGCCCGATCGCCCAAAAGCACGACCAGATCATCGTCGGCGAGCAAGGGCGCGGCTTCCCAGCAGCCTTTAAGAATGGCCGCCGGCGCTTTATCGCCACCCATGACATCAACCGCAGCTCGCACGCAAACCTCCGGGGGGAGAAAGAAGTTGCTGGTTGGTAGTTGCTGGTTGCTGGTAAAAGCAGATTCCTACTTCACCAGCCACTGGCAACTATCAACTAAGAACTCACTTTCAATTGGCGTCGGTTTGGATCTGCAGGGCCAGATCCTTGTTGACGTAGCCGCAGTTGTCGCAGGCGCAGTGCGGAAGCTTGCTGTTGCCGCATTGGGGGCAGCGGACGTAGTGGATTGGCTTCATCGCCTGATGCGAGCGGCGTTTGCGCTTGCGGGATTTGCTGTGTCTCTGGACCGGAAGCATGTTGGCTTAACTCCTCTTGCGCTCACGCCTTGGGCACCGAT
The DNA here is from genome assembly GCA_035695715.1 of Tepidisphaeraceae bacterium. Classification (GTDB taxonomy): domain Bacteria; phylum Planctomycetota; class Phycisphaerae; order Tepidisphaerales; family Tepidisphaeraceae; genus RYN-428. Next base: position 44,091 of record DASRRM010000444.1, on the reverse strand, counting down.
TTACCTGCCGATGCCATGGGGGTTGGCGGCGCAAACAACGAACACCGCCGGGCAACTCGCCCGCCGGTAGGGAAAGAGGCTTACGTTAGAGTTACGGCCAAGTTCTGTCAAGCAGAGGCGGTTGGGAAGGGAAATCCGAATTGCGAATGACGGTATTTGTTCAGGCAATATTTCGCGATTTTGCTTTGACGCCTCCGGCGGCGTTCCGCTAGAACAGCGGCATGAGCGACACCAACGCCGAAGCGCCGAAATCCACGACCTGGCAGGACTGGGTCAGTCGCACCACTGCCGTCTTTGCCGTGCTGGCCGCCCTTTCCAGCGGCGTCTGGGGAGCCTCCAACCTGCGGGCCATTCTCGAACAAGGACGGGTCAACGACCAATGGGCCTATTACCAGTCCGCCAGCATCAAGGCCCACGGTGCCGGGCAAATGCGCGATCAAACCAAGGCGCTTGGCACAGGCGAAACCGCAGAGCGCGCCAAGGCGTTTAACGCGTTGGCCAGTGAATTGGACAAGGAGCAGATAAGAGAGTCGGACAAGAAAGACAAGGCCTATCACGACGCGACAGAATATGAAAAGTCGCGCGATAAATGGGTCGAACGCGGCTTCTGGTACGAAGTTTCCTTTGCGCTGCTGCAGGTCGCTGTCATTCTCTCAACCATCGCCGCCGCGGCCAAAAGCCGGGGGCTGCTCATCACCGCCGCCGCGTTTGGCGTCCTGGGTCTGGCGGTCCTGGCCAACGGCTATTTCTTCATCAAGCATGCGCCGCCCTCCTGGTACGAAAGCGTCAGCAAGGGCATGGCGTCGGATGTGAAGTAGATTCTTCAAAGATATGCACGAAAATCTTGGGTTCCTGACAAGATTTCGGGACGCTGAATCGTAGGGCGGGCACTGCCCGCCGCTGACGTCTCCCCCGGAATTATAGTTCGGCGGGCAGTGCCCGCCCTACGTAAACCAGCTATCTTTTCGGTTGTGGGCGCAGCCCACATTGAGGAGGACCTGCTCTGAAAACGTTTCCGTAGGGTCTGCCTTGGCGGCTGCCTTTGCGGACGCGTTTATAGCGGTTCATCTGGGCGCAAGGTAAACCCGAAGAATTACATGGTCCTGAACGCGTCCACCAAGGCGGACCCTACAATTCGGTCACGCAAGCGCGCCACCAACCTGAAAGGTGCTATAAAGTGTGATGAGCTGCGCTTGCGCCGCGGACGAAATCTTGTTTTTGTTTTCTCCGCGTTCTCTGCGCCTCTGCGGTGGATTCCAAATTTTCCCGGCTAAGATACTCCCATGGACGATCGTAAGATTCGCGAAAAATACGGCGGCAAGCTTCCCAAGGCGATCAATCGCGCGATTCGCGCCGAGGTCCCCGGCGGAAACGAAGCCCTCGACAAGCTCACCACCCTCGCCGGCGCTGCCCGCCAGAGCGGTTGGCAGGACCACGCCGGGAATAACACCCCCGAGGCCAAGGCCTACTTTCATCACAAGCGCGAGGTGATCGACAAGATGGACGCCCAGGTGCGCAAGCGCTGGGGCGTGCCGCTGGATCTTGGGAAGAAGGATGATGATGAGATGGAGGGAAAGTCGAAGCCCCGGCGAAAGCGGCCGTGAAATATCGGGAGCATATTTCGCGCCGGTCTGCGTACGTCCGTTGCGCCAAGACGCCGGTTCTGTGGTACTCCGAAGAGCCGGGTTTTACCGGGAAAGAACCCGGCTCTTCGGAGTACCTCAGAACCGGCGTCGCGCGGAAAGACATGCGAGACGATTACGAAAAATCCTACAAGTTATTTCTTCGCGACCTTCGACCCTTCGCGCCTTCGCGTCAAAATCCGATAGGTTGCGGCAAAGCCGCGATGGTCTACTACGACTTCACAGATCCGAATCCGCCGGCGCGTCTTCACTCCACTGCCCCCCTACTTCGCGAATCACAATCCGGTCAGCACGATCGCCGGCGATCATCAGCAGGCGCTCCATCGGCTCTTCCGCCGGCTCGTGGCTCAGACGGAATGTGCTGTGATGCATCGGAAGAATGTGCCGGGCCTGGCACAACTCGGCCATGTGCCACGCCTGCTCCGGCGTGGCGTGGGCCGCTATGTATGGGTCGTATGCACCGATGCCCAGGATGGCCAGGTCGACCGGCGCCAGCGACGCAAATCCCTGGTGATACGCCGTGTCGCCGCCGTAAAGCACGCGACGATTCCCTGCTTCAATGAGATAGGAATTGAATCCGCGATGGCGATCGTGAAACGTCCGCGCGCCCCAATGGGCAACCGCGTGGGCGCTGATTTTCACGCCGGGTGAAATTCGAGTCTGCTGATCCCAGTCCAATTCGCGCACTTTTCGGAAACCCAGGTCGCGCAGCAGATCGCCGGTGTGATGGGCGGTGATAATGGGGATGCGTTTTGGCAGCCGGGCCAGGGTCGGACGGTCGAGATGATCGAAATGGGCATGGGAGATCAGGATCAAGTCGATTGGGGGTAGCTCGCGAAGGGTGATGGCCGGCGCCACCAGGCGTTTGGGACCGGCGGTCACTAATCCCAACCCGACGCCGACCCGGCTGGAAAAAACTGGATCCGTCAGAATTGTCATGCCGCCGATGCGCAGCAAAACAGTGGCATGCCCGATCCACATCGCGGCCAGATCGTGCTTTTCCCAGCCGGCGAGGTTGGGATGCCGAGCGGCCTTGGTTGGCGGGCGAATCCGGTCGAGCACGGCCAGACGTCCCCGGCTGCGCCCGAGCCGGTCGGCCAGCTTCAGCGTTGCCGGGCGATGCTTCGCCCAATCGGCCACGAATCTCCAGCTCACGGGAAATCCTTCCTTAAGTGTCCCATTAAACATGCGCGACGGCGCGGGTTTAAGGACACGAGCGGGGGATTATAGGACATCTGACTGTGGCGTGCGCATGGGAGGAGGAAGAACCGCACTCCGCGCAACAGCCCTCCACGCCGGGGCAAGCGCAGCGAGTGTAAAGAGCGCAGCGCCGCCCCGGATTTACGCAGCGCTGTCGCAAATCCGGGCCGGCGCGGCGTCCGGGGTTTTTCTGATATCAACGTCGTTCGCGCCGCTTGACCCGGCGTGGAGGGCTTTTTTGCTTACAAACGTATCGCTCGCATTTCACGCCTGCGCGCATTTCCACCAATATGGGTCCCACGCCATTGGGCACCGGGCTTAAGCGAGTGACCTGCCGCGCTTCCAAAGCCGTTCAATTTGAGCGTTACGAGTGGGCGGCTGTTGCGGTGATCACGCCTGCTTCACCCTGGCGTAGCGTGCCGCGGCAAAGTTCGCAACTGTAATTGTGCGATTCGCAATGGCAGGCGCGCTTGGCAAGCAGATCGAGGATCAGGTCGTCTATGCCGAGGGTCGGGGCGACGTGATACCGCGTGTGGGGGAATTTCGCGGCGGCATCCGCAGTCAGACGGGGAATGTCCGCCGTCCAGTGCTTTCCGGGGCCGAGGAAAAAGGGAACCACCACAATGCGGGTTGCACCGCGCCCGGCGCAGCGGCTGTAAGCCGTCGCGATTGACGGCTCGGCCAGCTCCATATGGGCCGGCTCGACGATCTCGAATTTTCCGGCAAACCGCCCGGCGAAAAGAGCGGCAACCTGCTCGAGCATCTTGTTGCTCTCGTCACGCCGCGAGCCGTGATCGACGATGATGATTCCGTTTTGCATGTGAATTCCAGGTTTCGCCAGCGCGCAAGAATTTTTTTCATTATTGCACGGGCTGGAAGCCCGTGCCATTGGGATTAAGTCGTCGCCGCCACATCGAACATCGGATTATTGAGCAGGTTGTCGGTGATTCCCAGCGCGCCTTGAATTTGCTCGATGTTCACCACGGGCAGAATGTGGCCGCGATTGGTGACGATTCCGTTGAGCGTGGTGGCGGAGCTTGCGCCCTGCAGGAAGATCGTTGGCTGGGTGTCTTTGCTGTGGCGCGTGAAGACGTACAGCTTGCCGGGGCCGGTCAGCTTCAGCGTCACATGATCGCCGTTGGCGTCGTGATATTTGATGGTGCGGCCCTGGTGAAGCGTCCATTGCGCCACGGTGTCCTTGCCGCCGTTGAGCGGATTTCCGAGCGTGTCGTCGATGGTGTTCGGGCCGATTCCCTTGATGCGCAGGAAACGGAGATAATTCTGGGCCTTAAAGGGTGCAAAGGGTGTCAGGGTGACGGTGTCGGCGGTTGAATCATAAACCGCCGACGCCATCTGAATTTTCCCCTTTTTCACCAGCATTTGCTTTGTGGCGGCGGCGGATTCGGGGTGATTGGGATAGCGGAATGCGAAAATATCGCCGATGCTGAAGCCGCTGTTGCTGGAGCTGTTGGGCACGGGGGCTTTTCCAAACGCATAGGCATCGACATTCTGGGCGGTGGCGGTATTCAGCGGCTCACTGAAAGTCAGGACGATTCCAGTAACGGCGCCGACCGACCCTTGCATCTCAACGCCGGTGAGCGTCGGCCCGCCGCTGAGAAGGGCGCGCGATTCGAGGCCTTCGATCCTGGCGACGGGCGCACCCGTCGCAATCGGACGGCGCTTGCGCCGAAAAATCGAAGCGAAGCGCGAAACCGGCCCGGCTATCGGGGGGCTTTTATGGGAAACGTTATTTTGCATTTTTGAGCTCTTCGCCTCTCCGTAACGGCACCATCGGGCCGGTGAAATCTGTAGGGTGGGCGTACTCGCCCACCGTTCGTGCGCGCCGGGCGGGTGAGTACGCCCGTAACACCATTCGACCGCACGCCGCGCGAAAATGGTGGGCGAGTACGCCCACCCTGCAAAGCTCGCCGAGGTTTCCCAAACTCGCGGCAGACAAGAATGAATGTCTGCGCCACCAAGCCATAACAAAAGCATTTCCGGGCGAGACCAATCCTATTTCCGCTCGGTTAATGTCGCCTCTAACTCAATCCGCTTGCCGTTGCGCAAAACGCCGAGCTTCACCTTGTCGCCCGGCTTGCTGCCATCGAGCAGGTTTTGCAGCTGCAGCAGCGAATCAAGCTTTTTGTCGTTCCATTGCACGATGATGTCACCGCCCAGCAGTCCCGCCTTGGCAGCGCCCGAATCCGGCATCGTGCCGCTGATCTTCACGCCTTTGGTGGCGCTGTCCAATTCCGAATAATCGGGTATCACGCCCAGGCTCACGCTCGAGCCGCCGCCCGCGCTGGAGCCGGCGTGGCCCATCCCCATCATGCTGTCCTTGTCGGCGGCATCGACGTACTTTTCCCTGGGCATGTCCTGCAAGCCGTCCAATAGCTTCACCGAAAATTTCACGGTTTCATCAATGCCCTGATAATTGATCTTGTCGGCGGTGTCGGTTGGGCGGTGATAGTCGATGTGCATCCCGCTGAAGAGGAAAAGCACCGGTATCTTCTTCATCGCAAAGGTCATGTGATCGCTGGGGCCAAGCCCGCCGCGGCCGATGCTCTTGAGCACCAGCGGCGAATCCTCGTTGGCCTCCTTCAAGAACGCGTCAAAGCTCGGAGCTGTCCCCTGGCCGCCCACGTACAGCACGTTTTTGCTGATCCGGCCCACCATGTCGAGGTTGAGCATCGCAACCACCTTGTTCAACCGTATCGGCGGATGGCTTACAAAATATTGCGAGCCGATCAGGCCTTCTTCCTCGCCGGTGAAGGCCATGAAAATGATCGTTTTCTCGCCCGGCTTGGCGTGGGCGAAATGATCGGCGATTTTCAGCATCGCGGATGTGCCCGAGGCGTTGTCGTCAGCGCCATGGTGAATCGCGTGGACGCCGTGCGCCAGGCTGAACGGGCTTCCCCATCCCAGGTGATCGTAATGCGCGCCGACAATCAAATACTCGTGTGATTTCCCCGTTCCCGGCACCATGGCCACGACGTTTTTCACGTCCTTGCGGTCGCGGCGAATCGCCACCAGGCCTTTGATCTTCACGTTATCCAACACAACCGACGCCGGCTTTTGGTCCTTGTCGATGTCGGCCTGCAGGGTCTTTAAGTCCTTTGCTCCGGCTTGTTTCAGCCAGGCATCGGCGACGTTTTCATGAATCTGGATGAACGGAACCGACGCCTGCCCATCCCCGCCGATACCGGCCGTTCGCGAAAAGGGGACGAGTGCATCGGCCGGTGTATAGGTCGGCGGGTTCACCATCACGATCGCCTTTGCGCCATGATCGACCGCCGCCTGGACCTTTGAATCCAGATGTGCCTCATCCGACCAGCCATCGGTCACGAACCGGCTTGTCCCTTTTTCGTTGTGCGGCTCAAACCGCAGGACGAGCACAACCTTCCCCTTCACATCGATGCCGGCGTAGTCGTCGTAGTTGTATTTCTTGCTGGAAATTCCATACCCGGCGAAAACCACATCGCCTTCGAATGTTCCCTCGCCGCTGAAGGGAATCACGCCGAAATCGGTTCCAACCTTGTAGCTGGTCTGACCGTCGGACAAGGCCGTCGAGGGATCGACGGACGAAGACATGGTCATTTTGAACGGCTGAAAGTAGCCGTCCAAACCGGGCACGGGTTTGAGGCCGAGCTTCTGGAAGTCGTCGGCAATTCTTTGGGCCGACCGCTCCAGGCCGGCCGTGCCAATGCCGCGGCCTTCCTGCTCATCGGCGGCGAGAAATTCCAGTGTCTTTTTTACGTCGACGTGAAATTTGGCAGTGACCTCGGCAGAAGGCTGATGCGTGGCAGGCGCATCGGCGCGGGCCGGCGGCGTTGCGATGAAATTGCAGGCCGCGGCAGCGGCAAGTAAAGTCGCGGCGAATGCCAGAGGGACGGCGCGGCGTCTGTCCGGCCGATAGGTCGCAGGCGTTTGGACGCGCGACAGTGATGTCCGGATATTCTCCGGTATCACGGGCGTCTCGCCCGTGGTCTGCTCAACGAATTGCACGGGCGGGACGCCCGTGATACGGGATCGAAGGTAGGTAGTTTGCCGCATTGATTGGGATTGTATGTCAACGCTTCATTCTGAACAAACCTCATTGCGCATCGGCGTTGACGTGGGCGGCACGTTCACCGACCTCATCGCGACCGACGGCGTCACCCTTCACGTCGTTAAAATCCCTTCCACTCCCCCGGATTTCCATCGCGCTGTCATCGAAGCCGTCGCCCTGGCCGGCGCATTCGGAACGGCCGCCCACCTCATCCACGGCTCGACGGTCGCCACCAACGCCTTGCTTCAACGCGCCGGCGCGCCGGTGGCCTTTATCACCACCGAGGGATTTCGCGACATGCTGCTGATTGGCCGGCAGAATCGCCCCAGCCTGTATGCGCTGAACATCGTCCGACCCAAGCCTTTGACCGACGTGCAAAATTGGTTCACGGTTCGCGAGCGCATCAGCGCATTCGGCGAGGTCGTCGAGCCGCTGGCCGAGGCGGAAGTCGATCGGCTGATTCGCGATATTCAATCGCGCGGCCTGCATCACGCCGCGGTCTGCTTGCTCTTCAGCTTCATCAATCCCGCCCACGAGCAGCAGATCGCCCGCAAGTGCGCGGCGGCGGGAATCAGCGTAAGCCTGAGCAGCGAAATACTGCCGGAGTTCCGCGAATACGAGCGCGCCAGCACGACGGTCATCAACGCCGCCATGCGGCCGGTGGTGAAGGAGTATCTGGAGGCGCTTTCAGAGGGACTGGCCGGAGAAGGACGCGGAGACAGCGAGACACGGGGACGCGGCACGGGAGACGGCGGGGGTGACGGACGGGGAGACACGGGGACGCGCAGACGCGGAAAGGGAGATGGCGGAGAAGGACGCGGAGACACGGAGACGCGGGGACGCAGAGAGGGAGAAACGGACGACGCGGATAGCGCGATCGTCGAAGAAACAGCCGGATCGCAGGCTTCCCTCTCCGCGTCACCGCGTCCCGGTGTCCCCGCGTCTCTTTCTCCTCCCTCCCTGCAAATCCTCCACTCCTCCGGCGGAACACTTTCGCCGCACGAGGCCGCCCAGAACGCAGCCCGGCTCGTCCTTTCCGGCCCGGCGGGCGGAGTGATGGGCGCTGCTTTTGCCGCAATGCACGCGGGGTTTCGCGACGTCATCACCTACGACATGGGCGGCACCAGCACCGATGTGGCCGTCATTCTCGACGGCCGGCCGCAATGGACCACCTCTGCCGCCATCGACGGGCTGCCGATCGCCTTGCCGATGTTTGACATTCACACCGTCGGCGCGGGCGGCGGGTCGGTGGCGTATCTCGACGCCGGGGGCGCGCTGCGGGTGGGCGCGCGATCGGCCGGGGCGATTCCCGGGCCGGCCTGCTATAACCGCGGCGGGATCGAGCCAACTGTCACCGACGCCAATTTGGTTTTGGGCCGGATTGTGCCGGGCCATTTCCTCGGCGGGAAAATGAGCATCGAGCTTTCGCTGGCGCACTCGGCCATCGCAAATCTGGCCGCCGCCATGAGCAAGAGCGTGATCGACACGGCCCTGGGCATTGTGAAAGTCGCCGAGGCGAACATGGAGCACGCCATCCGCGCCGTCACCAGCCGCCGGGGGCATGATCCGCGGCAATTCGCGCTGGTCAGCTTCGGCGGGGCGGGCGGGTTGCACGCCTGCGCGCTGGCCGAATCGCTCGATATTCCGCGCGTGCTGATCCCGCCATACTGCGGGGTGCTGAGCGCGCTGGGTATGCTCGTCGCGCCGCCGGTTGCCGACGCCTCGCGAACGGTGGTTCACCTGGGCGCGATTCTCGATGATGAAAGACTGGTGGCGGAATTCGGATCCCTGTCCGGACAGACCATCGATGTGATTCCCTATGAACAAACCGATCGGGTGGAAGTCTTCGCCGATGTGCGTTTTCGCGGCCAATCGCACGAAATCAAAGTGAAGATCGATCGGCCGAATCTCAGCCATATCGCCGAAAGATTCACAGCAGCCTATCGCGCCCTGTACGGCGGCGTTCCGCAGGGCAGGGCGATCGAGGTGGTGACATTGCGGGTGCGCCGATATGGCCACGCGCCGCCGTTGCGATTGCCGGCGATCGTCGCGATGGAAGCCCGCGAAAATATCGCGTGCGACGTCGTGGGCGATGATGGATCAACCTGGCGCGCCCGGCTGATCGCCCGCAACGAATTGCCTGTTTCGGCCGCGATGCCCGGGCCCTTGCTGCTGATCGATCCGGAGGCAACCACGCTTATTCCGCCGGCGTGGCGCGCCACGATGAGCGAAAATGGGTCGGTGACCTTGGAGCGAACGATATGATTCAGCCGCCTCCACGCATTGCGTCCATCGCTCAGGTAGTTGCGTTGCTCATTTGCAGCGCCTTGGGCTGCACGAATCCTACAGCGGCAGTCGCGCGGGATAAGGGCGATGCGGGACTACACGCATCGACTGCCCTTCCAAAGGTTCAGCCGTTCGCTTACTCCGCTCCCACCACAACTCCTTATGATATTGATCCCATTTCGCGCGCCCAATACCTGAAGGCGTACCACGCAGGCTGGACCTCACTTATGGCCGGGAATCTGATGACATGCTGCGAGGCGAATGAGCCGGTCACCCGCGGCTATTACGCCGGGCAGGAAGCTGCCCTGGAACTGTCGATCAAGGATATGAACTCAGCCACGCCCGATCAGATGGACGCGACGGTAAATGGAATGACCAAGCGTCTGGCGTTGACCAGGAAAGTGGCCCGGGCCAGCCCGGGGACGGATTGGTATATTCCCGCCGACGGAAATTCGAAATGACATACGGGTAAGGTGACAGATGGTATCACGAATCCCGTCAGGATGGCTCGTTTGACATGGCTTCAACTCCGACCGCCAAACTTCCCGATGTCGATTTGTTCACCGATGGCTCCTGCCGCAATTCAAAAATCGGCGGGTGGGCGTTTATTCTCCGGCATAAGGCGACGGGCGTGGAAAAGGTGCAGTCGGGCCGCATCGCAAAAACCAACAGCGAGCGCGCGGAAATCGAGGCCGTTATCAAGGGGCTTTCCGCCTTGAAAAAGCGGTCGCACGTAACCGTGCATTGCGATTGTCTCTCGGTCATCACCGGCATTCGGGATTGTCTGCCGGAATGGAAACGCTTTGGTTGGCGCAAGAGCCCGACGGCGAAAAAGCCAATCGTCAATATCGATCTGTGGCAGCTTCTCGATCCGCTGCTGGAGAAGCACGAGGTGACGACCAAGTGGGTGAAAGGCCACGCCGGGCATCCGGAAAACGCCCGCTGCGATAAACTCTCCACCGAGGCAATAAGCGGCATGTCGCGAAATGAAACAACCCCCGCCCCAACCACACCAGTCAAAACCGCGGCCACGCCGACGACGTGCGTCAAAACCTCCGCCGCCATCCCAGGCGCCGCCGCTGGCACGCCGCTTCCCGAAATCGATCTCTTCACCGATGGCGCATGCATCGGCAACCCCGGTCCCGGCGGATGGGCGTTTATCCTGCGCCATCGCAAGAGCGGCGTGGAAAAGCAAAACTCCGGCGGCTTGCGCGATACCACCAACAACCGCATGGAAATCCTCGCCGCGGTAGAAGGCTTGGCCGCGCTTAAACGCCCCAGCCGGGTCACGCTTCACAGCGACAGCACCTACGTCATAAACGGCCTGCGCGATTGGATGACCAAGTGGAAGCGCCACGGCTTTCGCCGAAGCATCGGCTCGAAGGTCACGATCAAGAACGCCGACCTGTGGCAGCGCGCCGCGCCGCTGCTCGCCATTCACGAAATGTCGTATGTGTGGGTTCGCGGCCATGCCGGGCATCCGGAAAATGAACGGTGCGACGTGCTGAGCGTGCAGGCCGCCGACAAGGCCGCCCGTGATCCTAACGCCCCGGCGGACGTGCGCCCGGTTGCCGACAATCCGCTGTTTGACGACTAAAACGCGCTGCTGACCGGGTAATGACTCTTTCATTGGCCGGCCTAAGATGGTGGGAACGGCAACCTTCGCCGAGCCGACCGCGTCGTTCACGTAGACCTGCCGCAACGAAAGGGAAGACATGGCACACCTCCTCGCTCCCGGAACCTTGGCTCCGGATTTCACGCTTCACGTCACGCCCGACCAGAAACTTTCCCTCAGCGAATTGCGGGGAAGGCCGGTGGTGCTGGCGTTTTATCCCGCCGACTGGAGCCCGGTCTGCGGCGATCAGATGGCGCTCTATAACGAAATCCTGCCGGAATTTTCCAGGCATAACGCGGAGGTGGTCGGCATTTCCGTCGACGGCGCATGGTGCCATGCCCAGTTCGCCAAAGACCGGCGGCTTCATTTCCCGCTGCTTTCCGATTTCGAGCCCAAGGGCGCGGTTGCCAAAGAATACGGCGCATATCGCGACGATGAAGGCGTCGCCGAGCGCGCCCTGTTCGTCATCGACAGCGACGGCAAGATTTTCTGGAGCTACTTGTCGCCGATGGGCGTGAATCCCGGCGCTGATGGCATCCTGACGGCATTGGAAAACCTGGCGAAAAAATAAAAGGAGACTTCCATGTCCACGTTGCACGTACCGGTCACGCCGCAGGATCATATCCAGGGCAGCCCTGATGCCCGGATCGTTCTCGTCGAGTATGGCGATTACCAATGCCCCCACTGCGGCCACGCCAATCCGATCATCAAACGCGTCCAAAACCATTTCGGGAAGGAGCTGGCATTTGTCTTCCGCAATTTTCCGCTAAACCAGATTCATGAGGAGGCCGAGGACGCCGCCGAGGCCGCGGAATTCGCCGGCGCAAAAGGCGTGTTCTGGGAAATGCACGATGCCATCTTCGAGAACCAGGAAATGCTTGGCGTTGCGCTTCTGGAGGAGTTGGCCGAAAAGCTCGGCCTCGCCCCGGCCGACCTGACCGCCGCCCTGGAACAAAACACCTACACCGAGCGCGTCAAAGCCGACTTTATGGGTGGCGTGCGTAGTGGAGTGAATGGCACGCCAACCTTCTTCATCAACGGCCAACGCCACGATGGGGCGTTCGAGTACGATGATTTGGTGATGGCGATTGAGGCGGCGGGGTGAAAATATATTCGAGCAAGCCTTCAACACTATTGATGACGGGGACAATCATGAAAAGTTTGCCGGTTCAGTTTGAAAATCAAGCGATTCGCCGCGTCTATGACGAGAAGACTGAGACGTGGTTGTTTTCGGTCGTGGACATTATTCAGGTGCTGACGCAGCAGCCGGATTTTCAGACGGCGCGTAAATACTGGAATAAGCTGAAGGAACGGCTGACCAAGGAAGGAAGTCAGTCGGTGACAGCTTGTCACCGACTGAAATTGCCTGCTGCCGACGGGAAATCGTACCTCACCGACGTCGCCAGTGCTGAAACGCTTCTGCGTCTCATTCAAAGCGTCCCCAGCCCCAAGGCCGAACCCATCAAGCTCTGGCTTGCGAAGGTCGGCTATGAACGCCTGCAGGAGATGGCCGACCCCGCCCTTTCATTGGATCGGGCGCGAGAAACCTGGCAGAAGCATGGCCGAAGCGAATAGTGGATTCAGCAGCGCATGACCGGCCAGGAAACCCGCAACAAACTCACTGACTACTGGGCTAATCACGAAATTAAGAAGGGTGAAGAATTCGCCATCCTAACCAACATCATCCACCAGGAGTGGTCCGGCGTGACGATCAAGGACCACAAGGATCTAAAGGGCCTCAAGAGCCAGAATCTACGCGATCACATGAGCGAGGCGGAACTGATTTTCACCGCCTTGGCTGAACTGTCGACCCGGCAGATCGCCGAGAAGGAGGATGCGACCGGCATGGACGAGAACAAAACCGCCGCCAAGAGCGGCGGAAACATCGCCAAAAAGGCCCGGCTCGAACTGGAAGACAAAACCGGCCAGCGCGTCGTCACCGGCCAGAGTTTTCTTCCGCCGCCGAAACCCAAAAAGCTAAGCGGGCCGAACAAATGATCCAAAGGTCGCCAGAACTATGCCCGGACGATGACTCCGGTTGACCTGAACCGCCGTCCTGGAAGCCACGCGAGTTCGATGATTTGGTTATGGCGATCGGAGCGGCGGAGTGATTTTGGATTGTCCGTCGGCAAACGACTTCCAAATTCCCGCTCCGATTCAGGCAGCTTCGACGATTGCCCGCCAGTTTGCCGGATCGGCACGGACGAGATCGAGCATCCGCCGGGCGATGGGGGCTGGCGTTCGCTGGCCGCATTCCCAGGCTCGAACAAGCGCCGCCGAGACGCCCAGCATCCGGGCGAAGATGGGCTGGCTGACGCCGACCAGCTTTCGCGTTCGCCGCACGCTGGCGGCGGTGTATTTGGTTGGCTCGCGCACGACATTCACGGTGCGCACCGTGTATTTCTCATGAAGCGGAATGCCAGCCTCCAAGGTTGCATTCAATTCCTTCAGATCGTCGATAATCTCCCGGGCAATGTTTCTTTTCCTCTTCATCGGAAGTTCCTTTCCGCGCGCTTGATCTCGGCTGCGATTTCGGCGCACTCCGCCGCCGTGAAGTTAGCCGAGTCGTTCTTTGCAAAAGCCGCGAGCACGAAAATTGCGGCTCGAATCTGAAAATAGGCGAATCCAATCCGCAGCGCACCGCGCTTTCCACGGTGTTATGAAGAGGCGGCAAAGCGCATCTTTCTAAGGCCTCCGGTACCCCGCATCACCGGCGCCGACTCCGGTGATTTCTGAATCGCATCCTCCAGCGCCTGAAGATCTTCATCGTCGAGCCCTTGCCGATCCCATTCGCGAACGAATCCCGCCGAGTATAGGAAGGTCAATTTCATTCAGATCCCCTATTATACAGAGTATTATATCTTCATCAAACAAAAAAGTCCCGGAGATGGCCGATTATTTGCCTTCAACTATTTTCCACGGAATATCTTCAATTCCCCCCAGTTGATTGGCCCGCCGGGCCTGGGTGAACAGCCAGTCGCTCAGCCGATTGAAATAAGTGAGCAGAACGCCCGCCACCGGGCGGTTCATGGCGAAGTCCACGAGCAATCGCTCGCCGCGCCGGCAGATGGTGCGCGCCAGGTGAAGCCGGGCGGCCAGTTCGCTGCCGCCGGGGAGAATGAAATTGCGCAGGGCGGGCATTTTGGCGACCGCCGCGTCGATCTGCATCTCCAGCCGCGAAACCATGGCTTCATCGAGCGGCGGAAGGGAATGGCGATGGGGACTATCCTCGGGCGTGGCCAGATGCGAGCCGGCGATGAACAAATCGTTTTGAACCTCGCGCAGCATCCCGGCCAGTTCCACTGCCGAAGCGTCGGCGATGACGATCGCCAAGCCGACCGCGGCATTCAGCTCGTCGGCGGTCCCGTAGCAATCGAGCCGCAGGTCGCTTTTGCGAACGCGTGTCCCGCCGATCAGTCCGGTAGTCCCGTCGTCGCCGGTCTTGGTGTAGATTTTCATGAACGGCGATGATGGCCGCTGGGGCGTGGACGTTCAAGCCGGAATGGGCGGTATAACGCGATCGTCGAAAAAACGCCGGAGGATCGCGAACACACGAAGTTGCTTACTCAAACTAAGCGGTATTTGGCCTGCGACGGTGAAAACAGGCGAGAATCTACGGGAATTTATCCACCTAAGCGTGACACGGGCGTCCCGCCCGTGCTGGTGCTGGCGATGAGTTCAAGAATCAATGGCAACGATTACTCTTCGCGTTTCTCGTCGCCGGCACCGCCGAGACGGCCGTGTCGCGATGAGGGGCTTTCGTTTGCGCAAAAAGAGCCGCGCACGGAGGGTACTCCCGAAGTAAGCGGAGCGGAGGTGGGACGATCAACACCGCTTACTTCGGGAGTACCCTTCGTGCGCGGCTCTTTGCGCCGCGTGCGCTGCATTCAGGATTAAAAAGTTACGGCTGCAATCCAGGCTGACGGCAATTACGAGCGGACAAACACAATTGCCGATCCATCCTTGTTGATCGCGATCTTCTGGAACCATCCCAGGTTCAGGAGATTGGCCATGTCCAATTCCGCCACGCGGCGAGCGGCGTCGGAAGCGGCGGCAGCGCCCAGGCGGCGCTCGATGGACAGGCCCGGCGTGCGCAGCGCCAGCGTCAGGCGTCCGCCTTCAAATTTCTGCGACAGCTCGATCGATTCTTCCTTCGAGTTCAACGCCAGCAGATTCGGAAGCAGCGAGCGAATCGTCAGGCTTGCCGCCGATCGGGCATCCAGCGGCATGCCCAGTTCCTCCTGGTGCGACAACACCGCCGTGATGCACTTTTCGATGCTGGCAGGGTTTGCCGGCGTGACAAAACGGGCGTGGGCGACGCCCGCCAGCTTCGGTCCGGAATCGCCCTGGATGCGCACTTCGCGGCTTTCCGCCGAAAACGCCGACGCCACCAACTCCTCGTCCACAACCACGCGCGCCTCGCCCGATGCCGGCGTTGCCAGCAACGCAGCGGCGGCGTCTTTCGCCAGCGGACGCATGAAACGCCGCGGGGCTGATGCCGCTCGGCGGCTGTTGGTCGTCGCGAAGATAATCGCCTTGCCGATCGCGTCGCGAACGCCGCCGGAAAGTAGCTTCGGCAGCGATGGCTCCATCCCCAGCAGGGCAAACACTTCATCCGGAACGGCGTCGATGTCCATCTGGTCGGCGTGCGAATAGCAATATTTTGCGAGCTGGTTGGCGATCTGCACGATATGCACCGCCTTGCGCAGCGGCAGCGGGTCGGTGGCATGAAACGCGCTCGACGGCGTGTGATGGCTTCGAATCGCCTGCACCAAATCGGCCGGCAGTTTCCATTTCGCCGACAAATTTGCCCCAAGGCCGGCGTGGTCTATGCCCAGGACCTTCGCCTCCATCGCCAGGCGGCTGACATTGCCGTCGGAAGATTCGGCGCGAAGCTTCGCGGCGGCGTTGGGCAGATGCGCCAGGATGGCAAGTTTGCCGACGTCGTGCAGCAGGCCAAGTGTCGAGACAAATCCGGGATCGACCCCGCCCAATTTTTTGGCCAGATATTCAGCGGCATACGACACCGCCAGCGAATGCGCCCACAGGTCGTCGGCGTCGCGGGCGGCCTGCTCGTCCTTGCAGGCCAGCACTTCATCAAGGCGCAGGCGGATGACCATCGCCTTGACCGTTCCGAATCCGAGGTAGCTGACGGCTTCGCTCACCGAGGTGATGGTTCGCGAAAGGCCCATGGCAGCGCCGTTGGCCGTGCGCAAAAGCGAAGCGGCCAGCGACGGATCGCTCGATGCCACCTCCGCCACGCTGGCGGCGGTCGACTTGGAATCCTGTATTTCGCGCAGCAGCTCGATGACGACGGTCGGGAGCGGCGGCAGCAGATTCAACCCTTCGCGCACGGAGGGAAGCAGGTCGCCAACCGAATGCCCCACATCAGATGGATGCGGCACGCGGATACGGTATCCGCCGTCGGCCAGTACAAAAGCGCCGCTGGCAACGGCTTCATCATCGCTCATGTCGTGGGCGGGGGTTGCTGAGTTGGCGTGGGCGGAAGGGCCGGCCGGGGTTCCGCCAAACAGCCGCGAAAAGAGGGATCGCAGCCAGGCGCCAAATCCTGTTGGGGGCGTATCGATCGTCACCGCGTTAGTCGATTCCACCATGCTCATAGTTGTCCTGGTCCAATAACTCCAACCGTTCTGCGCCCTCGGCGCGACGTCACACTGCACAATCTGTTCTATCGGCAGAATCCGGGGGTAGATGGGGATGTGGGAAGGATTCGTGCAAGTAATGAAACTCGCGGCTTTTACTTTTCCCGCGCGCGGCCTTACTTTTGTCCGGTCTATGACTGACAAGTGGATTGATGGAGCGGCTTTGGCCGCAAAAATTCGCCAGGACGTGGCCGCCGGCATCGCCGCCCTTTCCGCCAAAGGGCGCAGCGTCCATCTCACCGCCATCCTGGTCGGCTCCAGCCCCGCAGGCGAGCTTTACGCGCTGCGGCAACGTCAGGCCTGCGAAGCCGTCGGGATTCAATATGAATTGCGAACTGTTCCGGCGACAGCTTCGCAAAAAGACGTGGTCGCGCTAATTCATTCCCTCAACCACGATCCATCGGTTACCGGAATCATGCTCCATCTGCCGGTGCCGCAGAATCTGGATGCAACCGACCTGCAATATCAGATCGACCCGGTAAAAGACGTGGAAGGCGTGAATCCCGCCAACATCGGCTACGTTGTTTATGGCCATACGCTCATCGCCCCCTGCACCGCCCTTGCCGTCATCGAGTTGATCAAATCCACCGGCATCACCCTGCGCGGGGCCGAGGCGGTGATCGTCGGTGCCAGCGAAATTGCCGGCAAGCCTATCGCGCTTTTGCTCACCGAGCAGATGGCGACCATCACGCTGTGTCACATCGCCACCCGCGACCTGGCATCCCACACCCGGCGAGCGGAAATCCTGGTGGTGGCGGTGGGCAAGCCGTCGCTGATCACCGCCGATCACGTGCGCGAAGGGGCGGTGGTGATCGATGTGGGAATCAATCGCGTCACGCTGGCGGACGGGACGAAAAAGACGGTTGGCGACGTGGATGCCGAGACGGTTTATCCCAAGGTCGCCCGATTAAGCCCCGTCCCCAACGGCGTGGGTCCGATGACCGTTGCCATGTTGCTGAAGAACACGCTTCGCAGCGCCGAATTGTTGAATGCATCAGGTGCAGGCGTGTGATGTGCGTGCTCCACCTGTTGACGTGCCAGAACAAAGTGCCGCTTGGCCTGGCATAGAGGCACTTATCCGCCATTCAGGCGCTGGCGGATGTAATCGGCCCTTGCCGCCCGGCGGACATCGCCTTCCAGCTTCCGCCCCTGGATTTTCTGCAGGTGCGCGGGTTGGGTCAGCAGGAACAATTCGTTGACCGTTCGCATGTCCACGTCCTTCACGCGGTCAAGATGAACGCCCATGCGCAAATGGCTCAGCAGCAGCAATGTTTCCTCGCTGGAGATCAATCGGGCCGAGCGCAGGATTCCAACGGCCCGGCTTACCTTGTCGTCCAACTGCACCGTGCGATCATCGCGCAGGGTGCGGCGGGCGTGCTGCTCGTATTCGATGATCTTAGGGATCACCAGGTGCTTGAAATCGCTGATGATTTCGTCCTCAGTCTTGCCGAGCGTGCTCTGGTTGCTGATTTGGTAAAAGTCGCCGGTGGCTTCGGTGCCTTCGCCGTAAAGGCCGCGAACGGCCAGGCGCATGTCCTTGGCGGCGCGGAAAACTTTTTCGATTTCGCCGGTGAGTTTCAGGGCGGGAAGGTGAAGCATCACGCTGACGCGGATGCCGGTGCCGACGTTGGTGGGGCAGGCGGTCAGGTAGCCGAAGCGCGGATGGAAGACCCAATCGAGGGTTGATTCGAGCTTGTCATCGACCTTGTTGATCTGTTCCCAGGCTTCCTCCAGTTGCAGGCCGCTGCGAAGAACCTGAACGCGGAGATGGTCTTCCTCATTGACCATGATGGAGAGCGTTTCATTTTCGGCGACAGCGACGCCGCGCGCGCCCTCGGCGGCGGCGTGGGGCTTGCTGATGAGGTGCCGCTCCACCAGAAGCTGGCGGTCGATTTCCGGCGCCTGTTCAAGGTCGACGTACAGCACTTCCGACGCCAGCTTTGAACTGAGAATGGTGTCGCGGATTTTATGTTCGAGGCTCTGGCGCTGCGAGCGCGAGCAGCGGCTGAGGAATGGAAAACCCGAAACATTGCGGGCCAGGCGGATGCGCGAGGAAATGACGATTTCACTCATCGGCCCGCTTCCGCGGAGCCATTCGCCGGCGTGTTGAGTCAGGTCGGACAGTTTCATAGTGTTGAATAATTAGTAGGCGGTAGGCCGTAGGCAGAAGGGGGAAGAGATATTTCCGCGATCCTGCCTCCGCTCGTACCCAAATGACAGTCAAAATACAGTCGTCCGCGGCATTGTTTCTGCCTACTGCCTACTCCTTATAAATTTCCTATCCCGCTTCGGCCTGCCGGATCTGGTCGCGCAGCTTGGCGGCGCGTTCGTAATCCTCGGCTTCAACGGCTTTGGCCAGATCTTTCCGCAGGCGGGTCAGGTCGACCTGCCGCTTGATCGGCACGCCCGACCCGCCGCGGCGCGTCGGCACCTTTCCAACGTGGTGCGTCATTCCTTCATGGGCGCGCTGGAGCAATGGCGTGAGGTCTTTTTCGAACACCTGGTAGTCGTTGGCGCAGCCGAGCAATCCGCTTTGTCGAAACTCGGCCCAGGTAATATTGCACTGATCGCAGCCGCCGCCGGTTTCCTTTTGCAAGCCGCTGTGCGCCATCACGAAATTGGTGAGCAATTCGTTAATGGGCATGTGGCTCTTGACCGGCAGCCCCTCGTTGTGGGCCGCACACTGCTCGCAGAGATGTTTCTCGATTTTCTTTCCCGCCTTGATCTCGGTGAGATGGACGGTGGCAGCCTTGTTGCAATTATCGCATTTCATGATGCGCGTCCTCGGCAATGACTGATCGGGACAGCACTCGGGGCTTTGTCGCCGCGATTGTTAGGATCGTATTTCCGCCGCTTCATAACGTCAATCGATTCTATGGCCGGTAGATGGCGGAATTCCCGTCTGTCTCCCAGACTTCGACGCTGAAAAGGCGCACCGATTCGCCCAGCCGCAGCGACTGCCCGATATGCAGCGCCACGTTCTCTGCTGAAGGGTTTAATCGGTCGAAAGCGGGCAGGTCATTCAGATGCCGGTTGTGCATCGGCCCGATAACCGCATCGGCCAGCCGTTCCAGCTCGTGAAAGTCCATCACCACGCCGATGGCGTCGAGTTGGCCGGCTGAAACGGTGATGGTGACTTTCCAATTATGCCCATGCAATGGCTCCAACGTGCCATCATACAGGCGAAGCTGATGGGCCGCGGAAAAGAAACGAGTCGTGGTGATCTGGAACATAGGGTGGAAACGGTATGAAGACCGAAGACCGCTGCTTTGTCACATCTACATTTTGGGCGCGCCACAATTGTGAACGGGTGGAAACGAGCCGCGCACGCAGGGTACTCCCGAAGTAAGCGGATCCGCCAAATCCACTTACTCCGGGAGTACCCTCCGTGCGCGGCTGCTCTTCTCCCAGCGCACGCCACTATTCCATTTCGACGCAGGCTCTTTCAAATCCGATCGTAGCACCTACAATCGAAGGTTTCGATGGAACAGATAACGCCTATTGGATTTCTCGACGTCCCGGTGCTGCTGGAGGCAAGCCAGCCGCAGCCGCGCATTCCCTGGGCGTGGTATGCCACCGGCGCATGCGTGGCGCTGCTGGTTGTGGCATACTTCGCGCCGGCGGGCAATGGCGGGGCTGCCATTGGGGCACTGGCCTCCATCCTGTCGCTGGGCATCTTCCTGTCGCTCCCGCTGATCATGCGCATCTACCTGAAAAAGGTGCGGATGGAGCAATCGATCATCGCCGGCGCGGGCGAATTGCTTCATCTCCGCCGCTGGGGCGATGCTGCCATGGCGTTGCAGCATATTCTCTCGCGGCCGGCGCTGACGTCGCAACTTCGGACCGAGGCGCTGATGTATCTGGCGTCGGTCCTGATTCGGTATCATCGCTTTGATGATGCGGTGGTGGTTCAGGATTACATCCTGCGGGAAGACCTGGTTTCCCCGCTCACTGCATACGGGCTAAAGCTGGCGCGGGCGATGGCCATGTTGCGGCAGGATCATCTGTTCGATGCCGACGGCGCAATCAGCGACCTCCGCCGCAACGGCCCGCCGGACTCCGCGGGTTTTGCCCTGGTTGACATGTATCGCGATGTAAAAACCGGACATCCGGCAGAGGCGCTGGCGATATTCGATGGTAAGCTTGCGGCACTTCGCGAGCAGTTGGGCCATCGCCTCGGCGATGCGTATGCCCTGGCGGCCCGCGCCTATGATTTGCTCGATCGCAAGAACGAGGCTGCCGACGCGTTCACCCGCGCCACGCTTCTTTCGCCTTTGATCGAACTATGCCGGCGATATCCGGAGGTTGAAAAGCTCGTCGGCCGCTATGAGCCGGCCGCCGCCCCGCCGGAAATGGCATGAACGTAAATGAAGAATGCGAATGCGGAGTAAAAAATAAAGAACGAAGAATGAAGAACCAGCAGGTAAGGATGAAGAGTTGACGGCGAAGAATTCGTGTTCGCGGCAAATTCTTTATTCTTCGCTCTGCACTCTGCATTCTTCACTTCCCATATGATCCCAGTTGACGCTGCAATTTCCCGTGTTCGCCGCGATATTACGCTCGGCATGCTGCTCAAGGCGGCGTTGGCTGGAGCTGTGGTTGTCTGCCTGATCGTCTTCGCACATGAGCAGTCGGCGCGGTTTGCCGCGTTGGCGGGAATCGTCGGCGTGTGGATCGGCATCAGCGTCACCAGTGCCCGCAGCTCGCGCCTCGCGCTGGATTCCCCGGCACTGATCGCCACCGGGCAATTCGATGAAGCCGAACGACAGATCGACCTGGCCATGCGGGCGTTTTCCATATTTGGCCCGGCCAAATTGCGAGCGCTGCACCAGCTCGCCATGTTGCGCCATGCCCAGCACCGTTGGGATGAGGCCGCACGGCTGTGCCGGGCGCTGCTGGGACAGCGGCTGAGCGCCACGCGTTCGCTGAACAAGCCGTCGCGGCTGATTCTTGCTGAATCGCTGCTGGAGCTGAATGATTTGCCGGGCAGTTATGGGGCTATTCGCGATCTTTATGCGCAGCAATTGTCCCTGGAGGAAGCGCTGAATGTGATGTCGCTGCAACTGGATTATGAGTCGAAGCTCGGGGCGTGGGGAAGAATGTTTTCTGGCGCGACGACCAAGGTGCAACTTGCCGAATTGATGCCCTCCCGCCCCGCCGCCCGCGTGCAGGCGTTGCTGGCGCTGGCGGCGCAACGATGCGGTCGCGGCGACTGGGCCGACTGGCTTCGCCGCCGGGCGGAATTGCTGGCCAATGTGAACGATTTAACCCGTGATCGCCCGATTTTATGGGGATTGTGGAGCAAGCCGGACGTGAATTCCGGAGCAACGGCGGCGGAATCGACGACGGTCGGTTAAGTCCGAAAAGAACCAACGGACGGAAATTAGACGCGGTTGGAGCGGGGAATTCAAACGCCGGTTCTGAGGTACTCCGAAGAGCCGGGTGTTGGGCTTCGTGAACCCGGCTCCTCGGAGTACCTCAGAACCGGCGTTTAAGCGCGGAAGGTTTGCTTAGCGTCTTGGGCGCGGAAATGTTTGCTTCGCGCGCGTCAGATGATGAACCATGACGCCGTGACGCGCCAACTGAGTCGCTTATGATGGCTCTTGGCCTTATCCGGCCATCCCCGCAGACCGATGAAAGAGAGGCCAGAGTCTCTGTTTAATCTGGATATTCCGTTCGCAAACCTCTGGCGCGAGGGACGCTCAATGAAGATCAAGTCAGCCCGGCTCATTGCAATTTTATCGGCCATTACCCTGGGAGTGGTCACCGCCGGGGCGCAGACCCCCGTCACTCCCGTCGCGCCGCCCGAGCCCGCCGGGCCGGCGGCGCAAGGCGGCGTAACTCCCGTGCAGCCCCCGGCCCCTGCCAAACCTGCCGCCGAGCCTGTCCCGACATATAGCCCCGAAGATCAGGCCGAAGCGCGCGTTGCCTTGGCCGAGCGTTTTTGCGACATGGCGATGTCCCTTGCCAAGGCCACGCGCTATTCCAGCGCCGGGCTTCGGCAAAGCGCGATCCTGCTCGAGGCGGCGATTGTCATGAATCCCATCGAGCCGCGATATCTGCGCTACCTTGGATTCTGGCGCGAGCAGTTGGGCGAAACCGACCGGGCGATTGCCGTCTGGAGCCAGTATCGCTCTCTTTTGCCCGACGACCGCGTCGTCCAGACGAAGTTGATCGACCTCTATCTGAGCAAACAGCAGAGTAACGATGCCAAGCTGAAATACCTTCGCGAATTGCTCACCAAGGAATCGATCAACGACGATGTGAAGGCGCACGTGGCGGCCAGGGCTGTTCCGCTGCTCGACCAGCGATCGCGAGCCGAGGCGCTGGCGATGCTGGCCAAGGCCCGCGAGTATTATCCGCTACCGGAAGTGACGTTGATGGAATGGCAGATGCTGCCGCGCGATGCGACGCCGGTCCAGCGGTTTACCGCCATGCTCAATGTTTTGCGCGCCAATCCCACCAACACCGAGGCGATAGGCGGGGTGGCGAACATGCTGGCCGAGAACGGCCTCTCGGAGCGCGCCCTCACCTGGTACAATGCCCTTGTCGAGGTCAACGCCGCCAACCAGACCGAGCCAAGCGAGGCGTATTCCATCAATTACATTGCCGAGCGATACCGCGCCGGCGAAACCACCTTTGCCAACGATCAGCTCGACAAGATTTTGCAGAAATATCCGGATGACGAGCAGGTCTGGTTCCTTCGCCTGACCACCCAGCGCAGCGACGAAAGCATCCAGATGCTGCGCCAGGCGCAGCAGATTTTTAACAAGCGGCTCAGCGATGATTGCGACGCAATCATGAAGCTTCCGCTGCCCAGCGGCGTCAAGCCCGCCCCGGTCATTCACATCAAGACCAATCCCCCCACCGCCACCCCCCCGTCGGAACAGGTTCAGGCGGCCATTACTCGCGCCCGGCAACTGGGCGATCCGCGGGTGACCGACAAGCTGGTGGAAACCCTGGGAAATCTCATCTGGTTCGAGCTGTATTATGATCACAAGGCCGACCTGAGCGTCCCATCGCTCATTGCCTTGAAGGAGCTTCGCCCGATCAATAATTTCCTGGTTCGGCGGCTCGATGGATGGTACGACTTTGTGAGCGGCAACGAGACCGCCGCCCGGGCGATCTTCACCGCCGAGCAGGCGAAGGACCCGTTGTCGGCCCTGGGCTTATTCGCCATGGAAGACGCCAAAGGGCACACTGCCCAGGCCAACGCCATTGGCGCGAGTATTCTGTCCGACCCGCATATCGGCGTGATGGCGGCGATTTTGTTTCAGGCGACGAAGGGCCGGGGCATCAAGCCCGCCAACCCGCCTCCCAACGCCGAAGCGCTGCGGAAGGAATTGGATCAATTTCCCAAGGACTTGCTGGACGTGGTGCATGTGCCGGGGAAATTTTATTCCATCCGCGCCGAGCCGGTGAAGGTCGGCCATCGCCTGGGAGAGGCAATGCTGGCCGTCGTCACCATTCAGAATGAGTCGAAAGAGGATATTTGCATCGGCGAGCAGGGGCTGATCAAGCCGGTGCTTTGCTTTGATGGGTGGATTCGCGGGATTAACGCCGCCGCGTATCCGGCCGTTGCGTTCGACCGGATCCTGGGCCGCTCGATCCTGCGCCCAACCGAATCGGTCAGCGAAATTGTCCGCATCGACAACGCCGCCCTGAGCGAAGCATTGCATGCCCGCCCAGCGGTGCTGTTGCTGCTCAACGCCAGCGTGATCACCAATGCCCGCCCCGAGCAGGGCGTCACCAAGACCTACGCCGGGGGCTATGCCCGCGTTTTTGGGAAGATGTTCACCCGCAATCCGGCGCCGCTGGCGATGGACGCGGCGCGGCGAAAGCTGTTTGCCGATCTGGGCAATGGATCGCCGGAATCGAAGATCCTGGATCTTGAATTGCTGGCTGCGTATTACAACCAGTACATCCAGCCGCAGGCCACTGACAACGAGATGACGTTCGCGCAGCAGTTTTTGAACTTCATCGACAAATCGCGTTCGGATCCGGCTCCGGGGGTCAAGCTGTGGTCGAGCTATACCTATGCGGTGCTGACCACTGGAAACGAGGAGCGCCGCGCGCTGTCGGACATGCTGGAATCGACCTCGTGGGAAAGCCGCCTGCTGGCGTTGTATGCCAGCCAGAACTTGCCGGTTGACACCATCCGTCAAATCGCGACCAAGGCGACGACGGACAAGGACCCGCTGGTGAAGGCGTACGCGACCGGCCTGCTCGAATTGCTCAAGGACGTGACAACCCGGCCGACCACCCTTCCCTCGGGCGCGGTTTTCCCCGGCGCAACCACCCGCCCCGCAGCGCCCGCCACCACGCGGTCTTCCTCTCGCAGCGGCGCGGAATGACATGGGCGCCTGAGGCCAAGATAATATCGTTCCGATTCCCGCGTCCCCGGCTGCTTGATTGCAGCCGGGCTGTCGTCGTTTTCGCAGTAACTTGGATCTTTCGGGCGGCCTTTGCCGACGACATCGCCCCCGCAATCAATACATTTGCAACGAATGTTGCAATTGATGTCGAGTGAGAACGGATTCGCCTTTCCCGTTGAGAACGATCATTTTCGCGTGACCAGATATTCCAGCAGGTCGGCGGCTTGTTGGGCGTCGAGGTCGGCGATGATTCCGTCGGGCATGGCCGAGAGGAGTTGGCCGTCGGGGCCGCGTTGTTGTTCCAGTTTGTCGATGTCCTGGGGTTTCAGGGTGACGAGCTTGCGCTCGACCTGGTCTTTGAGGACCACCGCCGTGTCGGATTTAGAGACGAGGAAGCCCATGTGGAATTCCTTGGACTTGGTTCGCACGACATAGGTTTCGTAGCCAGGGGCGATGGATTTGGACGGATGCAGGATATTGTCGAGCATGTCGGCGCGGTTGTATTTGACGCCGATCTGGCTGAGGTTGGGCCCGAAGTCTGTGCCTTTGCCGCCGATGATATGGCACTTGGCGCAGAGCCCGCCGTTGAGCTCGAAGAAGACTTTTTTGCCCCGTTCGGCGTCGCCGGTAAGAGCCAGAAGCTTCTCGACGTCGGGATTAATGCCGAGCTTGGGCGCAGCGCCCAGCGGCGTGGGAGAGAAACGGGTGAAGAGGTCGCGCACCGTTTCCTGGGGTGATGCCAGCGCCCGGCTGGCGATCATCCCGCGGTATTCCATATGGATGCGGCCATCATTCACCGCCGCCAATAGCTTCAGCGCGCCATCGGTGGAGGCCAGCAGCTTGTCGGCGGCGATCACGGCGTTGTCGGCGGTGCTTTGATGCTGAAGGGTTTGCAAGGCGGCGTTCTGCGCGGCGGCGTCCTGCACGATCTGCTGGCTGGCCGATGCCGAGCCGGCCGTCGCGCCCATTGCGTCGATCCACCGGGCGATCAGCAAAAGCCCCTTGTCATCGGTGACCGTCGAACCCAGGTGCGGCATGTGCCCCAGGCCGCTCTTGGCCATGCGGTAAAACAGCACGCTGCGGCTCGGGTCGCCGGGGCAAACCACCTGCGCTTCGGGCAGATTAAATCCGCCGAGCATGGGCGGCATGAAAAGGTGCATTTCATTGAGCGGCTTTTCGATGCTTAGATCGATCAGCGCCGTTCCCCCGCCGCCAAAGCGATGGCACACCGAGCAATTGACCGCCAGGTATGAGCGGGCGCGCTGCTCCAGCGAATGGCCGCTGTCATCTTCGTAAGGGTTGACCATAACGACCGGCGGCGGCGCGGGCTTGGGAGCCGATCCATCTTTGGGAGCTTCAGGAGCTTTGGGCTCAGGAAGCAGCGCGATATGGCGCAGGGATCGCAACTGGTTGTCTGTCACCATTCCGTGCCCGACCTGATACTGCTCGGCGCGGTCAAGCTGGGGCGCGTTAAAGCCCATCGCATAATGCGTCCAGGTGGTATGGCAGGTCATGCACTGGGCGCGGGAATTAAAGTGCCAGATTTGTTGCCGCGGACCCGATGGCGATGCCGGATCAATGACGCTCAGCGGCACATCCAGCCCGTTGCCGTCGACGAGCGTGGCGTCGGTTTGGTTGGCATCCCACTGGTAGGAATAGCCATGCCATTGCCGGCCGTCGAAATGCAGGATCTGGGTTTCGATTTTCTTGCGCGTGGTTTCATCGCCGACCGCCATCGGCAGCGAAAGTGTGCGGGCAAAGACAGTGTTCTTCGGGAAATTCAGCTTCCCGTCTTCGCCTTCGGTGATCGGGCTTTCGCTGGGGACCGCGATAAAGCGCACCGAGGTCGAGCCGTCGACCCATTGCGGCGTATTAATATTAAATGCCACCACGCCGGGGTTGGGTTCCTGCTCGGCGACGTTGGCGAACAAGCCGGTCTGGCTCAGTTTGCGGGGGAAGTTGCGTTCGTTGCCGACGTTGGGATTGCGCGCGACGCGATAGATCCCGCCCCCTTCGTAATCGACGATGTAAACTTCGCCGTCGGCATCTTCGCCGAAGGAGACGATGCGGAGGTCAGTCTGGGCAATGGTGCGGTGCTTGCCGAGCTTCTTGCCGTCAAACGGCGCCGCCCAGAGCCGGCGGGTTTCCCAGTCGCCGAACAGGTATTGGTTATCCAGTTCCGGCAATCGCTTGCCGTGATAGATATAGCCGCCGGTGACCGATGCGGCCTCGGTGTGCGGCAGTGCAATATCCGGCGGAGAAATCGGCGATGGGCCGACCTTTGCGTTGGGATGTACCGGCTGCGGTCCTTCGGTGATGCTCCAGCCGAAGTTGCTGCCCTTAAAGACATGGTCGATTGATTCCCAAAGCTCCCACCCGACATCGCCGGCGAATAGATCGCCGCTCACGCGGTCAAAACTGAATCGCCAGGGGTTGCGAAAGCCGAAGGCGTAAACTTCGCCGCGGGCGTCGGGCGTGTTGACAAAGGGATTGTCGGCGGGAATCGAATAGGGCTTGTCGCCGCTGGGATGATGGACGTCGATGCGAAGGATTTTAGCGCGAATGTCGCCGACGTTTTGGCCGACGTTGAATGGGTCGGGGGGATTGGGGTCGCCGTTGTCACCGGTGGAGATGTAGAGATCGCCGTCGGGGCCGAATTTCAAACAGCCGGCATCGTGCCCGTTTCCAGGCCAGGCGATGATCACCTGCTCGCTGGCGGGATTGATCGTAGGCGGATCGTTCTGGCCGACGGTGAAGCGCGATACGTGGGTGGCCGTGGCATTCTGCGGATAAGCCTTCGCGTATTCGCGGGCGGGCTTGCCGGGAAAATTGGCGTGATAGCAGACGTAGCAATAGTGGTTTTTCCGGTAGTCCGGGTCGAAGGTGAAGCCGATGGTTTCCGAGCCTTCAACCTTGGGGATATTCTGCAATGAGGGAAGCTTGCGAATATCAATCATCAGGTCGCGGTTGGATGTGCTGTCGGCATTGAGAAAGGAGTAGATCTGCCCTTCGTGTTGCACGACCACCACCCGATTTCCGCCCGGCACGAACGCGATTTCAAGCGGCTTGGTGAATTTAAGCTTGGGGAAAACCCGCTCCATGGTGTACGGGTCGGGCGGCTCGGGTGTGCCGACGACTTTGGAGCTGGTCCAGACGACCCGCCGGTCGATTCCAAAGGGAACCGGCCGATGCATCCACCAGACAGCAAACACTCCGCCGCCGGCGAGAATCGCAACAAGGGCGATGATCGCCAGCACGAGTTTCTTACTGCGGCCCGCCACCAGTCCTTCAGTCGTCGTCATTCGCATCCGCCTTGGAAAAACGCCTGCGCCCTGCCATCCTCCTGCCCGTCGCGCGATAAAATGTTTTGCTAGTTCTACTTTTCCATGGCACAATTTTCCATCCGGGCCGCGATGATTTTTCCACGCGGCATCATCTTACCCGATCGGCAGGCTCATGGTTCGCGTCAACACCGGCTGGCTATCGCCCGGGCGTATCAGGCGGCATAGCCCGCCGCCGCACCCCGGCCTGCGCCGCGCCGGTTCCATCGCGGCCCGGTGGCACTGGTTGATCCTCGCCTTGGCGCTGTGCATCGTCGCCGCAGCGCTTGCCCTGCGCGTGCAGGGCGACTGCGTGGCGCTCTGGTTTCTGCCAGGGCATCCTCTTCCCCAAGTATGCGTCATGCGCAATTGGCTGGGCATCAATTGCCCGGGCTGCGGATTGACACGAAGCTTCGTTTACATGGCCCATGGCCGATGGCGGGCGGCGTATCACATTCATCGGCTGGGCTGGCTGCTGGGGGCAATCGTGGCCGGGCAGATTCCGTACCGGCTGCTGTGCATCTATTACAAGCCCGTCGTGACGCGCACGGAGTGCATATGGGTTTTTGGCGTGCTGGTGTTTTTGATGGTGGCGAATTGGGTGTTGGAACTCTGCCGGGTGCTGCCGCCAGGCAGTTGAGAACCGGACGCGCCATTTTTCTGGCGGTGATGTTGCAGTCCCACGCCAACGCATGGCGAACCATTTGGTACACAAAGCGGCGGCGTTTTGATTCCAGAGCAACACGACAACTGCTCTAAAACCAGTTTCCATTTGAGGTCTTCATGCGGAATTTCAAGGTGCGGGCTTTGGCCGGTTTTTTTCTGGCGGCGGCCATGTTCATCACTCTTTCCCCGTTGGCCCGCGCGGCCGATGAAAAGCAATGGCTCGTCTATGAAGGCGGCAACGGCCCGGGCAAGGGAAAGAATATCGTCCTCATCTCCGGCGATGAGGAATATCGCTCGGAAGAAGCCCTTCCGGAACTGGCGGCGATTCTCGCCAAACATCACGGCTTTCACTGCACTGTGCTTTTTGAGATCGACCCCAAGACCGGCGAAGTCGCCCCTGAGCAACACAACAACATTCCCGGCCTTGAAGCTCTCGATAAAGCCGATTTGATGATCATCCAGACGCGCTTCCGCGCGCTGCCGAACGACCAGATGAAGCATATCGACGACTATTTGAAGTCCGGCAAGCCAGTCATCGGCCTGCGCACAGCCACGCACGCCTTCACAGACCTCAAGGGCGAATACGCCAAGTACAACAACGGGTATGGCGGCCCGGAAAAAGTATGGGCCGACGGCTTTGGCCGGCTTGTGCTTGGGGAGCGCTGGGTGAATCATCACGGTGCGCATAAGAGCGAGTCAACCCGCGGCATCTTCGCGCCCGACGCGAAGAACAGCCCGCTGCTCAATGGCATCAAGGACGGCGAAATCTGGGGGCCGACGGATGTGTACGAAGCGCGCCTTCCGATGCAGAGCGAATGCACGCCGATCGTCCTTGGGGAAGTGGATCAGCGCGGCGGAACGTACGATGGCAAGAGCGGCGACCCGTTCTATGGCATGCGGCCAACCGACAAAGCCGTTCCGGGAAACAAGAAAAATGAGCCGATGATGCCGGTCGCCTGGACGAAGAATTATCAGCTTCCCGATGGCAAGCCGGGCAAATCGTTTACCTGCACCTGCTGGTCGGCGCTTGACATGACCAATGAACCGTTGCGGCGACTGGTGGTGAATGCGGTCTATTTCCTGCAGGACATGAAGGTGCCGGAAAAAGCGGATGTGGCAATTGTGGGTGATTTTAAACCGAGCACGTTTGGATTTGGTGGATATCAGAAGGGAAAGAAACCATCGGATTTTGAAGTGAAGTGAAGTGAAGTGAAGATGTATGTATGGTTTTTGCCGCTTGCGGCTTCGCGGATCGAAGGGCGTCGATTTTGGAATACGGAATGTACGAAGCCACGCGCAAATCGGAATAGGATTTTTCTCGCGAATTCCGGATTGGCGTGGGAATGGCTGCTGATCCGCGAAGCCGCAAGCGGCTGTGATTCCTCTCCGGGCGAATCTTTTTGAATTGTGAATTACGATGCGACAACCCATCAACCGCCGTCATTTTATGAAATCCGCCGCCGCCGTCGCGGCGGGGGCGACGATGCTGCCTCGGGACGTTTTCGCGCAGGCGGCACCAGGCAAGAAGCCGTTGAATGTCGTGATCATGATTGCCGACGACCAGCGCCACGAGACAGTCGCGGCGCTGGGGGATGATCACATTCAGACGCCGAACATTGATGCCCTGGCGAACGGCGGTTTTAGCTTTCTGCACGCCAAGTGCATGGGTTCGCAAAACGGCGCGGTCTGCGTCCCGGCCAGGGCGATGTTGAACACCGGGCGTTCGATGTTTCATGTGCCGGACAATATGGGGAAGTTCACCACGCTGGGCGGGACATTGCAGGCGGCCGGGTACAAAAGCTTCGCGGCGGGTAAATGGCATAATGGCACGCCGTCGTTTGTGCGATCGTTTAACGGCGGCGGAAATATCTTTTTCGGCGGGATGACGCTCGATCAATACAAGGTGCCCATCCGCGACTTTGACCCCGCGGGCGTTTATCCCAAGGCAGCCGTCCGCACCGGGAACAAATTCTCCAGCGAGCTATACACCGACGCCATCGTCGATTTTTTGCAGGCCCACGGAAAGGAGAAGCCGTTCATTTGCTACCTGGCGTTCACTTCGCCGCACGATCCGCGCACGCCGCCCGAACCGTTCAAATCGCTCTACACCCCGGCGAAGATGCCGCTTCCGACGAATTGGCTGCCGAAGCACCCGTTCGATAATGGTGATATGAATGGCCGCGACGAATTGCTGGCGCCGATGCCGCGAACCGAGGCCGACACGAAAAAACAGCTTTGCGATTATTACGGCATGATCTCGGCGCAGGATGCCCAGGTCGGCCGGGTGATAAAGACTTTGGAAGATGCCGGCCTGCGCGACAACACCCTGGTGATCTACACCGGCGACCATGGCCTGGCCATCGGCTCCCACGGGCTGTTCGGAAAGCAGAATATCTACGACCACTCGCAGCGCATCCCGCTGATCTTCAACGGCCCGCAAATTCCCAAGGCCGCCAACTCCGATGCGTTCGTTTACGGCTTCGATATTTTCCCCACCATCTGCGAAATCCTCGGCGTTACCCCGCCAGATTCGGTGGAAGGCAAGAGCCTCGCCGGCATCATCGCCGGGCGGGAAAAGCAACTGCGCGACTCGGCCTTTTACGCCTACGACCGCCTGCATGCCCCAAGCGACGGCGTTCACAAAGATATGCGCGCCATCCAGCGTGCCGTGCATGATGGACGATGGAAATATCATCATTATCTGGTCAAGGGTCAGAAGACGACACTGCTGTTCGACATGAAGAACGATCCGTTCGAGATCCACGATCTCTCACAGGATGCATCCGCCGCGAAGGAATTGCCGCGGCTGACGGCGCTATTGAAAAAGTTCCAGGATGATCTAAACGACAATCAGGCCGGAATGAGCGGGTGAGGATCGCGAAACACGAAGAATATTTCGCGAGACTCATCACGATTCAAACCTGTGATTTCCCCCATTCGTTTGAAACCCGCTCCTTCAAATAGGGCAACTGCGGGCTGGTTCCAGTCTTCGGTGGAGACCCACACGTCCAGTCCTTCGTAAATCGCCAGGACTCTTTGAACGAGTTGACGGGCGATTCCTTTTCGACGGTGCGATTCTTTCACGCACAATTGGGCGATGTAGGGCCGGTTATAGAACAGGTTGGAGGAGTAAGCGATATAGCCGGCAACCTCCTGGCCATCGATGCATACAAACAATTCACCCCGCCAATTGTCAATGCGCCGGTCGCCCAGAAACACGTCAAACGACTTGATTGATTTTGCTTCTTCGTAAGTGGCCCTGCGGATAAGCATCGTTCATTCTCCTGGTGGGACAGCCGCCATGTTTCCGCACGAAGCATACAACAACTTCATTGCCCCGAACTACGATTAGCGGACAACATTCTTCCGCAGGCCGTCCTGTCTAACTTGGATCATTATGCGCAACCAACTCATCGCATTACTGGCCATATCCACCATTTCCGCCGCCTCCTTGGCGGCTGATCCAAAGCCGTCGCGCGTGTTTGACCCGCCGGCGACGGTCAATGACGAACGGCTTCATGATGTGGATCATCCGGTGATGTTTGATCCGCACTACGCCGACAAGGCGCAATGGGCCCAGCGCGCCCACGACTTGCGCGAGCAGGTTTTGGTGGCCGAGGGGATGTGGCCCGAGCCGGAGCACACGCCGTTGAATGCGGTGATTCATGGGAAGGTCGAGCGCGATGGGTATACGGTGGAGAAGGTTTTTTTCGAGAGTATGCCGGGGCATTATGTGAGCGGGAGTTTATACCGGCCGACGGGAAAGACAGGAAAATTGCCGGCGGTTTTATGCCCGCACGGGCATTGGGGAAACGGGCCGACCGGAGGGCGGATGTATGATGCGGGCGAAAAAGCCGCCGAAAATGCAATAAAAACCGGCGCGGAAAAAACCATTGAAGGCGGACGTTATCCGCTTCAGGCACGCTGCGCCATGCTGGCGCGAATGGGATGCATCGTTTTCCATTACGACATGGTCGGATACGCCGACGATCAGGGCATCGCGCACCGAACGGGCTTCACCGATATCGAAGGCGTTCTGCGGCTCCAGAGCTTCATGGGATTGCAAACGTGGAACAGCCGCCGGGCGCTGGATTTCGTCTGCTCGCTGCCGGATGTGGACACCGCGCGCCTTGCCTGCACCGGGGCAAGCGGCGGCGGAACGCAGACCATCCTGCTGTCGGCGATCGATGATCGGCTGGCGGTTTCCTTCCCGGCGGTCATGGTTTCCGAAGCCATGCAAGGCGGCTGCATTTGCGAGAACGCCCCGCTCCTTCGCGTTGGGACCAACAACGCCGAGCTCATTTCCTGCTTCGCGCCCAAGCCGCTGGCGATGACCTCGGCAAATGACTGGACGGCTGAAATTGAGACCAAGGGTTTTCCCGAGATTCGCGATATTTACAAATTATATGGCGCTGCCGACGACGTGGCGGCCTGGCACCGCTCGTTTCCGCACAACTACAACCAGGTCAGCCGCGAGCTGATGTACAATTGGATGAACAAGTATCTGAAACTGGGCCAGGCCGAGCCGGTGACGGAGAAGCCATTTGTTCCCTGCACGGCGGCGGAATTAAGCGTCTATGACGCCGACCATCCCCGCCCGGCCGATTCGCTGGATGCCGCCGCTCTTCGCAAGAAAATGACAGCGGCGTCCGATGCGCAGATGGCGGCCCTGGAAAAATCGCCGGAGGAATATCGCAAGGTGGTTGGCGTGGCGCTGCGCGTGATGGTTGGCGACCAGTTGCCATCGCCGGCGGATGTGCTGGTTGGCGACAGCCGCGGGCCGAAGGTATTGGGGGATGGGTTCGCAATGGAAAAGGGAACGATTCGCCGCAGGAATTCGACGTGGGAAACGCCCTACGTCGCGATGGTGCCCACTGCCTGGAATGGCACGGTGGTGGCATGGATTCATCCCGACGGCAAGGCCAGTCTTTTCGATGAGCAGGGCCGGCCCCAGTCGCTGGTGCGAAAGATTCTCGACGCCAAGGCGGCCGTCATCGCGCCCGATCTGTTCCGCACTGGAGAATCAGCGGCGGCCGGGAAACGCCCTTCAGCGGATACCACCAAATACGAAAACCAAACGCCCTACGGCGGCTTCTACTACGGCTACAACCGCGGCATCCTCGCCTGCCGAACCAGCGACGTTCTCAGCACCATCGCCCTGGCCAAAGGCTGGGAAGGCACGCGGTTGGTGCGCCTCGCCGGCTTTGGCGAAGCCGGCTTGCCGGCGCTTTTGGCCGAGGCGTTGTCAGGCCAGGCCGTCGAGCGCGCCAGCATTGATCTGAGTCATTTCACCTTTGCGAGTGTGCACGACGTCATGGGAAACGAGATGCTGCCGGGGGCATTGAAGTATGGGGATGTGTGGGGATTGGTACCCCTTTGCAGTGCCGGCCACACCGAACTCTGGAATTCCCCGGCCGGCGCGACCGACCTCGCCCGCAAGACGCCCGGCATTGCGATTCATGAGGAAAACGCCGAACTGTCCGCGATGGTGCAGAAGCTAATAGAGCAATAGCCGCTGAGCATGTCCCTAATTCGAGTGTTCGTGCGGGCGCTTGCGTGCCAGATGCTGGCGCACTTTGCTCAGCAGTTCCTCTACGCTATATCGCGATTTCACGAGATATCCCTGCACGCCGGATTCCTCGGCCTTCTCGGCGAAATCCAGGTCTGCCACGCCCGACAGAACCAATACCGGCACATTTCCCCATTCGGGATGTTCCCGCATTTCGTGCATGAACGTCAGCCCGTCCATGCCCGGCATCATCAGGTCCAGCAAAACCAGGTCGATCTGCTCGCGGCGCAATGCATCAAGGGCCTCAAGGCCGTTGGCGGCCGAGACAGGGGAATAGCCGTTGATTGAAAGGACTCTTGCCGTCAGTTTCCGGCAGCTCTGATCGTCGTCGACCACCAGAATCTTGGTCATTTCGATTTCCTCGACCGGGTTTACAAAACTCATTCGCATGACATCTCGCCTCCCTGCCTTGCGCTCGAACTAAATCATCCAGACCATGACTAGGATCGTTCCGGCAACCACGATTGCTCCAGCGACAAGCCGTCCCTTCCGCCACGACACGGGGCGACGCCCAAACGGCGTGCGCTCAAATCGCACGACATCCGAATTTCCTGAACGAAAAAAGTGACGCGGCCCACGTCGTCTTCCCGCACTGCGGCCCGCCTTTATTACCGGACCCATCAATGCTTTACGTGCAAAAACCCCGTGGCTTGTCGAGAGGATCTCGGTGACGCGCTTCATGCGTCTGGGCAAAGCAAATGTCATACCTGAAAGGGACCACTGGCGGAATGCCTTAGGATGCCTTGCGATGCAAGCGCTCAATTTCGGCGGCGAGGTCGGCCGCAGGCGTGTGAAGATCGATGGGAAGCGGCGTGCCGCCGCCGTCGCGAAGCACCCGGCGAAACCGGGCACCGACGGCAAAGAGATCGCGTGCCAGGGGCTGCCAGAACGCTACCGAGCAAAGCACGACGGAGGGGGTATCATTCGTTCGCGGGAGCACGAGGGCAAACTGCTCGTCAAGCGCCATCTTCTGTTCGTGCAGAAAACCAATGCCCGAAGCCGAGAGATCGCGAACTTCGATGGTGATGGCCGCAGGATGGGCATTTTCGCCCAGCGGAATGATGGCGGCGCGCGTTCGGAGTCCGGTGCGCGGCGTGCGGCGCTGATCGGGGGTTTCGTCGGCTGTCGGCTGCGCCGGGGGCGCCGTGACGATCTGAATAAACTGCTCTGCCGAGAGATCCATGATGGGGTACGCCTTGGTGCGGGCCGCGGGCCATGACGTCGTGTCCATACGACGCGCGGCGTTCGCTTCCGTGTAAAATCGGTCATCCGCGCCGGTGACTTAAGGGGATTGATCTCATGCCGCTTGTGGCTTCGCGGATCAAGAACCGTTACTTACATGCAAAGGACGGATCAGCGTATGACGGCCGCTGATTCGCGAAGCCGCAAGCGGCTGAAGCCTCCCAGTCTAACTCGCTTTCTCCGCACAAACCGCCCCTCTTACTTTTTTATGGGAATCCGCCGTCGCTTGGGCTAAACTTTGGGAATGGAAGAAGTTCTTCCCCCGCAAACTCAACACGGGTCTGGTTTTGAATTGACGCGCGTGCGCCAGTTCACCGTGTTTCTCGAGAACCGCGTTGGCCGGCTCCAGATGCTCATGCGCTGCCTTGAGGAAGGCGACCGCGTCATGGCCCTTTCCATCGAGGAATCAGCGGACCTGGCGCTGGTGCGCCTCATCTGCGCCGACGCCGAGTTCGGCCGCGATGCCCTTCGCCAGGCCGGGTTTAGCTTCAGCGAGTCGGAAGTATTGGCAGTCGAGCTCCCCGCCCCCATCCGCAGCCAAACGCCGTTAATTGCCATCTGCGCCGCCCTCCTCGCGGCCGAAATCAACATTCATTACGTCTACCCGCTGATGATTCGCCCGCAGGGACCGGCCGTTGTGCTGTATGTCGACGATCCCACGCTCGCCGCCCAGTTGCTCATCCGCAAGGGGTTCACGTTGCTGGGGGAAAGCGATCTGCGAAAGAAGGATGGGTCGGAATGGGGTAAGAGTTCGGAGAATGGGTGACTCCCGATCTGTGTCAAACCTCTATCGTGACACGGCCGTCTCGGCCGTGCTTGGAATTAAACTTGAACAGCTTCTCGGTAAATAAGTGCCATTTGACCGCGAGTTTCCCACGGCGGGACCGAGTATCGACTTTTCCCTTGACTTGACGAACCAATGAATGCCATCAAATTGGTGCCCATGGCCGCCCCGCACAGCATGAGCAAACGTTGGCTGCTATTCACATGCATTGCCGCATTGTCGCTGGGGTTTTTCCTGTTATTTGCGTACTTATGGTGGGAAAGCCAAACCTGGCATCGATTGGCGCCGGTTGGCCCGATTTACAGTCTCGCCTACGAGTCAAAGGACGGTCACTTCTGGTTGATGTATTTCTCATCCGGCCCAGCCAACGGGAAGCCAGAAAAGATTTCCGTGCCGATCGATTTTCAGCCGGTATTCTATTACGCCGCGCGCGACTCTGAATCTGGCGGCCCGCACCGCACGTACGAAAAGGAAATTAGCACGGCCGACTGGCTGCTGTGCGCAGCGTTTGGAATTCTCCCAGCGGTCTGGACCGGCGGACTTCTGCGGCGGCGATTGAAGTTGCAACGGCATGTGTCGTGACGGATAATTCACACCGTGACAGTTCAATCGCCGCATTCTCGCCGGTTCGTTCCCGGGACAACCGGATGGACGGAAGAGGATCTTTACGATCCGCAAATCGAGCGGCTATGGGAACGCGGCCGCTACGAAATCATCGAAGGGGTGCTGACAAAAATGCCCGCCGCTTATCTCGAAGGAAGCTTCCCATTGAAGCGGCTCGTCCACCAGGTGGAAGACTATCTTAAGCAGGCGGGCAAATCCGGCGAATTCGGATTTGAACTGGATCTGGTTGTCAACAACATCCGCGTTCCAAGAGTCGATGCAATTTTTGTAACCCCCGAACAACTGAGAAAACAGGAACAAGCCCAGGCGCGACGAAAGCCGCGATCAAAACTTCGCTACGGCCGTTTGCGGATCGTTCCAGAACTCGTTATCGAATCGGTTAGTCCCGGCCACGAGCTTCACGACCATCGAACCAAGCGAGAATGGTATCGCCAGTTTGGAATCCCAAATTACTGGATCTTCGACGCGCATCGGAAATCCTTGGAATGCCTGCGTTTGGTCGAAGGGGTATATCAGACGGATGTCATCGGCAACGACCAGGAAGAGATAGCACCCGGCATGTTTCCGGGACTGACCATTCGCCTGGCATCGATCTGGATGTGACTACTTCCACAGAAAAGGAACCACTGATGCGGCGGCCGCAATCAGTAGATCGGCAATGTAGCGCCATCTCCAGAGGCGCTGAAGCCGATCCTTGCCCGCTCCACTTGACGCAACGGCAAGCAATCCAAACAGATTGGTCGCATAGGCAGCGGTGAAATTCAAGCCCGCAAACAACACGCATTGCGTCGCGCGTTGTTCCCAATCCGTCGTTCGCTCGAAAATCAGCTTCTCTAACATGGCGGCCAGAAGAATGGCAAGCACCCAGTGGGCCGCCCACCAGAGCGTCATTAATGGACGCGTCCAGGACGGCCATTTTTCAAAACCGTCAACAAACTTCACTGAAAATTCAACTTGCGGGAATTCCAACTCCTCCTTTAACTTAAGGAGAAGCAGCCCCTCGCACACCATTACCAGCGCCCCAAGCGTTCCCGCTGCAATTTCTCCGGCGAACCCATATTTCTCTCCGACCCAGAAGAATCCTCCAGCCGTGAATCCGAAAAATGCAATCCCAACCACAAACGTGAATAACACCCCCACGACCGCTTCGAGATAATGAAAACTCCGAATCATCGAATCGGACGAGGTTGTCTGGGTTCCATCTGGCATGTCGCATTGATGAAGGCTAAGCGAATTGTAACCATCCTTCGCCGCAACTACGATCCCCACCCATGGCTACCGAAACCTTCTCCGCCTTCATCGACGACCTGGACCGATCCGGCGAACTGACGCGCATCAAAAAGCGCGTTTCACCGATTCTCGAGATCGCCGAGATCACTGATCGCGTTAGTAAGACCCCGGCCCCGCACGGACACAACGAATTCGATCGTAACCCCGGCGGAAAACTGGGCGGCAAGGCGCTGCTGTTCGAGAATGTCGAAGGATCGGATATTCCCGTCGCCATCAATACGTTCGGCAGTTATTGGCGGGTGAACCGCGCGCTGGGGACGGATAATTTGGAGGCGTTGGCGGGCCGTGTGCAGCAATTGGTGAAGCCGGAGATTCCGGCAACGCTGCTGGAGAAGATGAAGAAGCTTCCCGATCTGATCAAAATGGGAAGCTTTCCGCCGAAGACGGTGAAATCGGGCATTTGCCAGGAGGTGGTGCTGGAGGGCGAGCGGGCCGATCTCACCCGGCTGCCGATTATTCAATGCTGGCCGCTGGATGGAAATCTCGATAGCGGGCAGGTTTTTGATAAGGCTGCTGCCGCTGGGGTTTCGCAGCGCGGCACGGGCCGATACATCACCCTCGGCGGCATTTACACCGTCAACCCCAACACCGGCGACCGAAACGTCGGCATGTATCGCGTGCAGGTGTTCGGCCCGCGAAAAGCCGCCATGCACTGGCACATGCATCACGACGGCGCCCGGCATTTTCGGATGTATCAGCAGCGCGGCGAAAAAATGCCGCTGGCGATTGCCCTTGGCGGCGAATCGGTGCTGCCTTATTCCGCCACCGCCCCGCTGCCGCCGGGAATTGAGGAACTGCTCTTCGCCGGCTTCCTCAATGGTCATGGCATCGAGTTGGTGAAATGCAAAACGCACGATATCGAGGTGCCGGCTAATGCCGAGATCATTATCGAGGGCTTTGTCGATCCCAATGAAAAGCTGATGGAAGGTCCATTCGGGGATCACACCGGCTTTTATTCGCTGGCCGACTGGTATCCCGCTTTTAACGTCACCGCCATCACTCATCGCAAAAACCCGATTTACCCCACGACGATCGTCGGCAAGCCGCCGATGGAGGATTATTTCCTGGGCAAGGCGACCGAGCGGATTTTCCTGCCGCTGTTGCAGATGATCATCCCCGATATCCTCGACTATAACCTGCCAATGGCCGGCGTTTTCCATAACTGCGCATTCCTGAAAATCCGCAAGGAATATCCCTTCCAGGCCCGGCGGGTGATGCACGCCATCTGGGGCGCTGGGCAGATGGCGTTCACCAAATACATCGTGGTCGTCGACGAGCATGTGAACGTTCACGATGAGCAGGATGTGCTGTTTCATCTCTTCAGCAATTGCGACCCAAAGCGCGACACCGAAATCGTGCAAGGCCCCGTCGACATCCTCGACCACGCCAGCCCCGAATTAGGCGCTGGCAGCAAAATGGGCTTCGACGCCACGGTAAAGCTGCCGGCCGAGGGAAAAGTGCGGGCGTGGCCGAAGGAATTGGAGATGGACCAAAAGACGAAGGATTTGGTGACGAAGCGCTGGCGGGAGTATGGTATTTAGCTTTGGAACGCTATCACGATTGACATCTTCTTGAGCTTTGCGCAATCGTGAATCGTCGCCAATCTCCGAGGGAACGATGAGATCTGCTCTTAGATACTTGCTGGTGTTGGTCGGATTTTTTTGCATATCGCGACAGTCGGCAGCGGAGCCGCGCATTGTTTTGCCGCACGATCCGGCGGGAGATGAGATTCACAAGACGGCGCACGATTTTCTGCAGAAGATCTCCGATGGCGACGCCGACGGCGCCAAGGCGCTCTTCGCCGGGCCGGCCGATCATGAGGCGCTTCTTGAAGCGGAGGTACGATTTTTTGCGGATATGAAGAAGTTCTCGGCGTCAATTGCCGCCAAAGGGGAATTTAAAGGCGAACTCCGTGATGCGCTGGAAAAGAATTTGCTGCACAACACAATTGAAGATCAACTCAAGCGCCCCGTAATTCGCAACGGCGACTTTGCCAGCGTGTGTGCGCGGGGAACGCCCGATACGGGTCTTGACCTTCAATGCATTGACGGAAAATGGAAAGTGATTCATCTGACGTGCAGATTTCGCGAGACGGCGGGTCCAACGAAGTTTTATACCGAGATGCGCCAGGTAGTTGGTCGCGTCAAAAGCCTGATCGATGCGGGAAAGCCGGACAGTGACCCCGAAATGGTAAAGGCATGCGACGCGATGAGGCGTCGATTGAATGATGGATGGCTGTTCGATGATTCAATTCATCCTCGCGCTGTATCGGAAGCAGAAAGGCCCCCGACAACCCAACCAGCGCCGGATTTAGCTCATCTTGAGACGCTTGTCGGAAAACCGCTCAGCGATCCGGAAGTCCAAGCGATCGTTCCATCCCTTGGCGGGCTTCCCCGGATGACAGCCTTCCACGATCGGATCTACATTGAGAGCTATGAGACCGGGCTTTCGTTTTCAATTGCCATGCCCAAGGGAGAGTTGGATGCAATCCATGTTTACGGGCCGGGTGATCCGGAGTATTTCCCTTTCAGCGGAACATTGCCGCACGATCTGCGCTTCGGCGAATCGCGCGCCGCGGTCGAAAAATCGCTGGGCAGGCCGTCCTTTTTTGGTGGAGGCGGTTCGGTGCCGCTCAACGTTACCTATCCGCGGCTTGGCCTCGCGGTTGATTATGCCAGGCCCTCGGGAAGGGATCCGCTTAACCCCGTGTGCCGCATCGTGATTTTCGCGCCGGATGCCACTGCCCCACCGCCGGCACCGCAGCCCGCAGGCGGTGGGCCGCGATTGACGTTTCGGCTGGTCATTCCAGCGGACAATCCCGATGCCATGCCTGCCGGGCAAATGGCTG
Organism: Tepidisphaeraceae bacterium; assembly: GCA_035695715.1. GTDB lineage: Bacteria > Planctomycetota > Phycisphaerae > Tepidisphaerales > Tepidisphaeraceae > RYN-428. The sequence continues at coordinate 2,918 of DASRRM010000444.1, read as the reverse complement.
ATCCAACGCATGCGCTTCAACCGGCAACGGCCGTCTCACGCAAGGTATTGATCGATGAATCGATGATCGCCGACGCCTACGGTCCGTTCGCGACCAACGAGAGCCTGGATCATTGGTTTTTCATTCTCAACATGACGCCGCAAGGGGCTGCAAAGCTGGAAGAAATCAAGGCGGCCCATGGCAGCGAGAAAGTGGCAATCGTTCTGGACGGGAAAATCCTGATGGCGCCGGTAATCAACGGGAAAATTTCATCGCACGTGAGCATCGACCTTGGAACGGAAGACGATCGGGAATCGGGGCGAAAACTGGTGAACAGCTTGAGAGACGTTCTATATTCCCTGCCGGAAAACGCCCACATGAAGTGAAAATCCACGGACGAACGCGTTGTGACCTCTACATTTTGGGATGGCGCACGTGATCCTTGGCACAGGAACGCGCCGCACTCACGCCGGCGTGTGAATGCTTGGATCAAACCGGCGATAGGCTGCGGCAATCAGCGGGATCACGGCGATCACTTCCGCGGCAAGGACAACCCAGGTCACAATCGTGGCCGGGACAAGGCGGGTGTCGGTGAGCTTCCAGGTCAATCCCCCGGCGATCAGCGCGACCGTCGCGCCCACGCCCACGACGAGCATCTTGCCCATCATAAAAATGAACTTCCGGCCCATGACCTGAAAATCGCCCGGGCTGACCGCCGCGGGGCGGCTGGGGAACAGCAGGAAGATCAGATTCTCCGACGCGAACAACAGGGCGTTGAGCGGCAGCATGAGCGGAATGGCGGCGAAGAGATAATTGCGATAGGCGGGCACCGCAAACGCCGCGATTCCGAGCATTAGCACATGCAGAATCGTCAGCAGCACCACCGGCGCAACAAGCTGCCCCGCCGACACGGCCCAGTTTCGTAATGGCAGTGCCTTGAGGCTTTCGATCTTGTCGACATCGCCGCGAAAATCGAAGCTGAGCATGCTGGAGCAAAGAAAGGTCAGCCAGCCCATCACCCCGATCAGCAGGTGAATACTCTGCACGCCATGCCCGGCAAGCGTGGGCGCTGCCCCGATGGCAACGATGACCAGCAGCAAAAGCAACCCGCGCGAATTGCGGCCGGCGCTGGTGAGTTGCCGCCAGGCGATGGGGCCGGCGCCGCCGGCGAAAGGAAACATCGGCAGGTGCCAGTTCGCGGTTTTTTTCGAGCTCATTGACAGGACCGATCCGCTGCGAAGGCGCTGGATCTTGGCATAACGCCGCTCGCTGGCGCCGATGGCGGTTTCGATGTAGTGGGCATCGAGAAGGAAAACGAGCAAGACCAGTCCCGCGTCCAGGATTGCCGCCAGAATCGCCCAATGCAACACCTGTCCGGTGTTGTTGGCGGTCATCAATCGGGCAAACGGATCGAACGGCGCCAGGACGAATCTCCCCACGGGTGAACCGCGAAACTGGTAGATGGCGCTTTCCCCGCCGCCCGCGCCGGCGGCGATCCACGTTCTCGCGCCGACAAAAATCAGCGCCCCGGCGCCGATGATGATGAACCGCCGCATGCGCGAATAGGCCGCCTCCCCCACTGCCTGCCCAGCCAACAGCAACACGATGCTGAACCATTGGATCAGCAGCAGGACGAGAAACACCGCCGCAAAACACGCCGGCCACCATCGCGCATATTTCAGCATGATGACCGAAAGAATCGCCGCCGTCAGGACCGCGCCGAGCGTGCTTTTGAGCAGCTTATAGGCGAGCAATTCCCGGCGTGTGAAAGGCCCGGGAAATAATTGATCGACCTCGCCCGGGGTAAAAGCGATGGCCTTATCGCCGGCAGAAGTGACTGCGGTAATAATACAAATCCCCAGCAGCCCCAAAGGCATGATTGCCTCCACGCGGCCCGGATCGATCGGCTTGTTCATTCGCGGCGCCGCCGCCAGCATCAGCCAGCCGGCGCAAATCAATGCTCCGAGTACAAACACGACGATGCGCGCCGGTGATTTTCCGCCACGCGTCATTCGGCGAAATATCCCGCGCGTTTGCAGGCCGATGAGCTTGTAAAGGGCGGGGTTCATGGGCATTGGCTTGTTGAGATCTCACGACGACTCGATTGATCCCATTCAACCGACCGGCGTTGCCTCGGTTGCCCGGAAGAAAAGCTCTTCGAGCGAGGCGTCGGCGTCCACCGTCGAAAAAGCCGTGCGGGCTTCCTCCACTTTTCCAAAGAACAAACTCTTGCCCAGATGCAAAATAAGCAGGTGCGTGCAGAGATCCTCCACCAGCGCCAGCAAGTGAGAGCTGATCAACACCGCCGCCCCAGCGCGGGCGCGCTCGACGACCGTCTCCTTCAGCGTGCGAATGCCACGCGGATCCAGGCCGGTCATCGGCTCATCCAGCAAAATGGCCTTTGGTGAATGCAGATACGCCATGCACAGCGCCACCTTCTGCCGCATCCCGCGGGAAAGATCCTGGGCCACCGCGTCGCGTTTCGGCGTCAGCTCGAAGCGCTCCAGCAGCCGGCCGGCTTCATCATGCCAGCCGCTCAGATGATAAGCAGATGCAACGAATTCCAGGTGTTCCCATATGGTCAGCGAATCGAACAGCTTTGGATCGTCCGGCACATACGCCAGCGCCCCTTTGGCGGCAATCGGATCGCTCACCACATCATGCCCCGCGACGATGAGCTGCCCGCGCGTTGGCGGAATGATGCCGGTGATGGCGCGCATGGTCGTGGTTTTTCCCGCGCCGTTTGGCCCCAATAATCCAAGAATTTCGCCCGGCCGCACCTGAAATGTCAGCCCGGAGACGGCAACCGTATCGCGGTAGGTTTTGTGGTAGTCGATGACGTCAATCATGGGAGATTTTGAAGGCTGCAAGCATTGATGGATTCACGCCGTGGACGAGCGCTAGCGAGGACGCGGATTCGTTACCCGTCGTATCCACGT
>DASRRM010000443.1:0-2613 GCA_035695715.1 Tepidisphaeraceae bacterium | reverse complement strand
GATGCCGCCGGCAGGCATTGCGCAAACGGTGGAAACGGCGACGCGCTATTTCGCTGGCGAGAGGGTCGATTTCTCCACTGCGACGCTCGATCTCGCCGGGCAGGACGATCTGTTCCGCGATATCTACGCCGCCGCGCGACGCATCGGATATGGCGAAACGACGACGTATGGCCAGTTGGCCAAAGCAATCGGCCGCACCGATTGGGAAGCAGCCCGCGCGGTGGGCCAGGCAATGGCGAAGAACCCTGTGGCGCTGATCATTCCCTGCCACCGCGTGCTGGCCGCCGGCGGCAAGCTTGGTGGCTTCTCGGCGCCGGGTGGCGCTGCAACGAAAACGAAGATGCTCGCGCTGGAAGGTGTGGCGCCAAACCCAGGACAGCGGTCATTGGGATTCTAGGGCTTCGGTGCCGGCCCTTTGTTTCTAATGCCGTTGGCGAGAAAAACGCGCAAACTTCAGGCCCTGCCAGTCGGTCCTCTCAAGGCGCAAATTGGTCCGGTCGTGACGCCGAACCCGATTGTTCATAGCTCCCGGCCCCGAGCGAACGGATCCAGGCCCCTCGCCGGCAGCGCCGCCTAATCGTAGGAATAGCCGGCGAAGAAAATATGCGAGGGTTCGTCGGTTTCATAAACGACGACATAGATCCCCTGCCCCCGTTCGATATCTTCGAACAGTTCTTCGCAATCCTCCACGTCTTCGATCGTCGGTTTGGTAGTGCCGAAGATGTCGCGCAGCGTGTCGTCAGCTACCCGTGCCGCGACTTCGTAATCCGGTTGCTCGCCGATGTGCGACATATCGAGGATTGAGCGCGTACCATCGGCATCCGATTCCTCGCGCGCCGCGTCGATGGAGGAATGCTTGCAGCCGGGCGCGTGATTGAGATCGACCGGAAAGCGTGGGAAATCCTCGGCGGGGTTGTATCGGCCGGCCTTGAACTCGCGTTGCCGCAGCGATTCCAGACTGCCGGCAATGTCCTTCTCGTAAGGAACCAGATACCACCACGGATGCCCGCCCATTTGCTTTCCTCCGATGACACCGGCGACAGGGCGAACCGCCCCCTCCGTTCTCGTTGCATAGCAACCGGGGCGTTAAAAATTCCATATGGTGTCTGCGAAGAATGCGCGAAGCCGGCTCGGGGCACCGCCTCGCCCGACGCGGGCCGCTCCGCGAAAGTGATTAGTTGCGGGCCGCGCTCTTCGCCGTGTCAGCCGGCGAAGAGCGCGTTTCGACTGCCGTCGTTCAGGAACCGACCTTCAGCAATTGCACGTCGAACATCAGCGTGGCGTTGGGCGGGATCGGGCCGCCGGGCGTACCCGCGGCGCCGTAGCCGAGCTCGGGCGGAATGATCAGCGTGCGTTCGCCGCCGACTTTCATGCCTGCCACGCCCTTGTCCCAGCCGGGAATGACCGCGCCGGCACCGAGCGGGAAGGTGAAAGGCTGGCCGTGATCGAAGGACGAATCGAACTTCGCACCCTTGGCGCCGTTCACATAGAGCCAGCCTGTGTAGTTGACCGTCACCGGCTGGCCGGCCTTGGCGACCGCGCCATTGCCGACTTTGACGTCCGTCATTTTCAGCCCGTTCGGCTGCGCCATCGGGGCGGCCAGGGCCGGCGTAGCCAGGGGCGTGGCGGCGCCGAATACGAGCATCATCGCCACGGCAATCGATTTCGCGTGCATGAGAGTTCCTCTTTATGGATGAAGAATCTGTTCGGGCGTCTGCATACGGCCTTTGCCCCGCTTTCGCCACCCCCGGAGCCCTCAAACCATGCCCGATTACGAACTCTACTACTGGTCCGTGCCCTTCCGCGGCCAATTCGTGCGCGCCATCCTCGCCTATGCCGGCCTGAGCTGGACCGAGGCCGGCGACGCGGCAATTTCGGAGCTGATGAGCGGCAAGGTCGGGGCCATGCCGGTGCCGTTCATGGGTCCGCCGGTCCTGGTCGACAGGAAGGCGGGTTTCGCGATCTCCCAGACGCCGGCAATCATCCTCTATCTGGGCGAGACGCTCGGCCTCCTGCCCGACGAACCCGGCGCGCGGGCCATGACGATGAAAATCGTCTGCGACGCCAATGATCTGATTGACGACATGACGCTGGATGGCGGCCGCCAGATGTGGACGAAGAAACGCTGGCACGATTTCATTCCCCGCCTGAAGAAATGGATGTCGCTCTGGGAGGAAACCGGCCGCCGCAACGGGCTGACCGCGGATCTCGGTTTCCTGCTCGGCGGCGAGACAGCGGGCATCGCGGACATTGTGACGGGAACGCTATGGTCGACCATGACGGAGCGCTTCCCCGCCATCGCGGACATCTTCGCGGAATCGGCGCCGCTCACGGCGGGATTGGCGCAGCGCCTGGCGCAATTGCCCCCGCTCAAAAAGCTCTCGAAAAAAGCCCGGCACGATTACGGCGATGCGTGGTGCGGCGGCCAGATCGAGGAGACGCTGCGGAAGGTGTTGAAGGAATAACTTTCATGCAAAACAGAAATTATTCCGGCGCTCGTGATATATTTACACTTTTCAATATTTCTTCCATCTCGCGAATGAGCATCTGCCCTTGTCTGGTTTCACCGGTCTTATCGTCCGGGTCCACCTCAAACAGCGCCCGCATCTTGTC
>DASRRM010000442.1:0-17650 GCA_035695715.1 Tepidisphaeraceae bacterium | reverse complement strand
CAAATTTGACGCCGTCGACTGAGGCTTTGGACGTCAGGTCCATCATGGTATCCAGGTCGATAGGCGGCTCAGAGTCGGGCCCTTTGCCGACCAGCCCGGGCCAGGCGGCGTTGTGAAGCTTGGGGTAGCTGTTGGAATGGGTTGGCATGGAGCAGTCCTCGTTGAATTTCTAATGTGCAACCTGGCTTGGGAAGATCGCTTGAACGAATCGGAAACGCAAGCCTCGCGCATTTATGTCAAATCGATTCCCATGGCGCCGCAGGAACAAAAAGCGAAAGGTGCGTTATGTTTGAAGTGGCAACGACGAAATCCGACGGATTGAAGCCGGCGGCCAGGACTTGCGCGGCCAGAATTACATCGATATCCAGAGCATGCGGATGAGCGGTCGGCTTGCCCTGTCGTCGCGATCGAGCCCACAACTCCGCCGCCAGTTCAAGTGCAGGCGTGTTGATTGGCAGGAACCGGTCAGGCCTGGCGGATGCGAATTCGACCAACGCCCTCTCTGCCTTCACGCGACCCAATCTCAGCAATTCTCGTCGCAACTCATATTGGACGATCTCGGGAACAATCACTCTGACCCCTCGGGCGAGCTGCTGCTTCAACCACTCACGACAATCGTCTGCTTGTTGAATCCTCGGCTTCTGAAACAGGAGGCCCAGCGGGGTGGAATCCAAGATCAGCGTGGGTTTCATGGATAAATTTTCCGTGCAAGAGGGCCTTCCATCTCAAGACGATTTCGGTTCATCCCTTCCTTGAACTCCTCGAACTCCACCTGGCGTCTGGCAATTTCTTCGGGATCGTCGGTTGCATTATCGCGCTCCCATTTATCTAACAAGTCAATTGTGACCTGGTCGATCGTCGGCTTGGGTAGCGCCGCTTCAATCAGTTTTGTCGCGTATTCGGAGGCGTCAAGACCGTGCCGTTTCGCTTCGGCCTTAAGACGATCTTCGATTTCGACAGGAAGTGGTATTGTTAACATGATAAGAACCTCCTCGATTACAATGGATAAGCTTTAGGCCGCTCGCTATTGTTGCGGAAACACTTCGCCAATCACCAACCGGAATCCTGGCAAAACCAATTCATTTTCGATCGCATCAGCCGCCCGAAACAGTCGCGTTGTCCCATCCTGGCGATAGACACGGATGGTTCGCGGCTCCGGATTGACAATCCAGACCATTGCCATGCCAGCTTCAAGATATTCGTCGAGCTTGTCTTCGACTTCGATGCCCGTGTTTCCCGGCGACAAGACTTCAACCACAAGATCGGGCGCAACAAACAAATCACCCTCCGGAATCTTGGGACTGCCGAGGCGCTCGAAGCGAACGAAAGATACATCGGGTTTTCGGCCGTGGCGGGGTTTGGCAAAGCAATAGATCATCGCCTCGACAGCCGCAAAACCGATATTTGGATAAAACGCGGCATTCAGACGTTCGCAGATTCGCGAGGCGATGAATAAAGACCTCGTCCCAACGACTTTCTCCTTCAGTTCCCCGTCAATCAGTTCATAGCGCTTGCCATCGCGCTTGGACGCAACTTCAACATCTCTCGGCGTGAATGAAACGGGTGATGCAACGGTCATAACCTAATGCTATCTGCAAGAATACCGCCGTCAATTCGTTTCATGATCTCCCGAACCGCGATCGCTTCCCTTTCCCATTCCCCGCGATACCATTCGCCGCATGCTCAAATGCTGGGTGCCGTTGGTTCTGCTCATTTTCGTCGCCGGGTGCGATCCGACTGTGCGGTCGTACAACCTTGCCGTGAAGAATGACACCGTTTCCCCGCTTACACTGAACCTGGCCAAGGATGTGCCGCAGCATGAAGCGCTTTGGGCTTCGCCGGAGGACATCGACGAAGAGCGCGTGATGGTGACGCCGGAGACCGAGCTTGGCATTGTGGTGATTCCGCCGGGAAAGACCGCGACCCGCACCGGCATCACCGGACACTTCGAACACGGCGCGCAAGCCGTCCTTCGCATCTATCGCGGCAAAGACCTCCTCCAGCGCGAGCTGCTGGCGATGAAGCCGGGCAATGATCGCGCCGACGTGATTCTAAAGCCCGGCAACAACCGATTTGTCGTTCGCGACTATCATGGAGCGTTGAGCATTGAGCCGGTGAAATGACAATGGCATACGACCAGCACATCCACGACTCCGCCGCCACGTCGGCCCGCTGCATGGTCATCACCCTCAGCGACACCCGCACCGAGGAAACCGACACCAGCGGCCGGCGAATCCGCGAGATGCTTGCCGAGGCGGGACATCGCGTCTTGCAATCGCACATCATTCACGATGAAGCAGCCGACCTGCATCATCTCCTCACCGACATGCTGGCGCGAACGGATATTGATGCCGTGCTGACCAACGGCGGCACCGGAATCAGCCGCCGCGATCGCACGATCGAAGTGGTCGAGCGCCATCTCGACCAGATTCTGCCCGGTTTTGGCGAACTGTTCCGCCAGTTGAGTTGGGAAGAAATCGGCAGCGGCGCCATGATGTCCCGCGCCATCGGCGGCATCGGCCGCGGCAAAGTCCTCTTCGCCATGCCAGGGTCAACGAAGGCCGTCGAACTGGCGATGAGCCGATTGATCCTGCCGGAGCTGGGGCATCTGGTGAGTGAACTGCGGAAATAGCCCGAAGCATGACAAGGCGATGAGCTACCCCCCCGATTTTGCCTTACCCCCATTTTGACGTCGCCAGGGCCAATTTTACCCATTTTTACCCATTCTGGCGGAAAATTGGGTAATTTGTCAATTTCTTGCTTTTTAAATCGGTATCCTCAGCATCGCCAATGATTTGCACGGCGACGATGGGTTACACATCTACACAACGACGGGTAAGGCATGGGTAAATAGTCCCTCTCGGGCCAGCCAGTCGTGGGTCTAACTTTTTTGTTTGGCGACTCCCGCCCCGAGTGCGTTTGTACTCAGGGGAAGTGGGGATTGGGGTGACACCAATTCGTAATGTTCACGCCGGTGTCTGAGGTACTCCGAAGACCCGGATCCTTCGCGCGACCGATCCGGGTCTTCGGAGTACCTCAGACACCGGCGTGCGCATCTGGAAATTCCGCCCCTACTACTAGCCCATTTCACTGGGGCTACACGAAGAGGGGTTCCGTCGCCACCTTTGAGCGCTACACCACCCAGTCGTACTCATTTTCGCCGTGCCTTGACGCAAACCCCCCGCACCGATAGCTTGCGCTCAATGCTCAAGCGAACGCCGTTTTACGATTTTCATGTTTCGGCCGGCGGGAAGCTCGTCGATTATGCGGGGTGGGAAATGCCGCTGCTTTATCGCAGCGTCAATGACGAGCACGAGCAGACCCGCAAGAGCGGCTCTATCTTCGACGTCTCGCACATGGGCCGATTGCACTTTAGCGGCAAGGACGCGAAGGAATTTCTTTCGCGGGTGGTGACGCGGAACATTGCCGACCAGAAGGTCGGACAGAGCCGGTATAGTTTGGTGTGCAACGACGCGGGGGGCGTATTGGATGATGTGATTGTCAGCCGGGATATGAAGAACTGGCTGATGGTGTGCAATGCGGCCAACCGCGAAAAGCTGGTGAAGCATTTTACCGACGTGCGCCGAAGCAGCGGGCTGGATTTTGACATGGCCGACCAGACCGAATCGACGGCGATGGTCGCCTTGCAAGGGCCGAAGATCATCGACCGCGTGGCAGGAATTTTGCCGGTCGATGTGAAGGCGATGAAGCGCTATCACTTCGAGACGTCTTCGTTCATGCTGGTGAAATTCACCGTCTTTCGCAGCGGCTACACCGGAGAAGACGGCGTGGAGGTGATCCTTCCCGCCAAGATGGCCGGCATGGCGATCAAAGCCCTCGCCAGCGGAATCGACAAGCCCGATGCCACCGTAAAACCGGCAGGCCTGGCCGCCCGCGACACCCTTCGCCTGGAAGCCGGCATGCCGCTCTACGGCCATGAGCTGAGCGAAACGCTCGATCCCCTTTCGGCCAATCTCGGCTGGGCAGTTGATCTCACCAAGGAATTCATCGGCGTCGCCCCCCTTCGCGAAATCGCCAAAACCGGCCCCAAGCGAAAGCTGGTGGGCCTGGAACTGGAAGGCCGCCGGATTGCAAGGCAGGGAACGCCGATCGTCTTGGATGGAAATATCGTCGGCGAAGTAACCAGCGGCACCTTCGGGCCTACGCTGCAAAAGAGCATCGCCATGGCGTATGTCGACGCGAATCATGCCGCCGAAGGAACGCAGTTGGCGGCGGATTTAAAAGGAACTTTGAATCCGGCGAGAATCGTGAAGTTGCCGTTTTATAAGCGGCAGTAGGTGTCATTTGTCATTTGTCATTTGTGACGGAGCGGAAATCGCCTGACACCAATGACAAGTGACCAATGACAAATGACAAATAACAAGTGACAACGAATATGCCCGAAACTCCCCCCACCTACCGTTATCTCCAATCGCACGAATGGCACAACCTGCAAGGCGACAGCGTCACCATCGGCATCACCCAGTTCGCCGCAGATGAGCTCACCGATGTCACCTATCTCGATCTGCCGAAAGTCGGCACCAAGGTCAAAGCCAACCAGCGCTTCGGAGAAATCGAATCGGTGAAAACCACCAGCGATTTAATCAGCGGCGTCAGCGGAACTGTAACCGCCGTCAATGATGCCCTGGCCAAAACCCCCGGCCTGGTCAACAGCGACCCCTACGCCGGCGGGTGGATGATCAAGATCAAAGCCGATGACCCGGCGGAGGTGGGCAAGCTGTTATCGGCGGAGGATTATTTGAAGAAGACGGGGCACTGACCTGCGGCTGGAAAAGGGGTCGGGTATCTGAATGCCCCTAACGCACCCGCCGGATGAAGTTGTCGGTTTTCTGCAACCGATGGGCCGTCATCCTGAGGTACTGCGCAGCGCGGCCGCTGGCCGCGACCAAAACATCCGCCCGTCTCGACGCGGCCGGATTTTCCCGTATCACGGGCGTCTCGCCCGTGTTTTAATTCAAAGAGGACACGGGCGAGACGCCCGTGATACGGGAAATTAGCCCAGCCTCTGTGTCTCCGGGAAATCTTGTTAAAAAAACAAGAAATCGCCCGATATCCATGAATGGTCTTGCTCGCCTGCACGTACCGGCAAGATCCCTCGGGTTACCTCAGCTCGGAGCGTGTGAATTTTTACGTGGCGGGTGTATCGGGGCGGGAATGCTCCCAGCCTCACTTCTCCACAAATTCCTTTCGATGCGTTTTCCACCACGCCTGCACGGCTTTGGCCGCCGATTGGCGCTCGGCGGCGGTCCACGGCCGATCAGTGGGATAGCCCGCCAGCGTGCGCGGGTCGGCCTTGAGCAGCGCGCCCAACGCGCGCCAGGCGTTGTCGCCTAAAGTACGCGGGCCGTAAAAATCCCAGAACCGGCTTGGACGATCATCCGCCAGAAGCGACACCAATCCGTCCAGATCGGCTTTGGCCGGCGTATAACCCTCCGGCGGAGCCTCCGGGGCAGATGCGCCCAAGGCCTGCCCTACCACAACATATGATATTCGCGGCGGACGCGGGGTTTCCTCCCAGCTTTGCAGCCGGCCCGCCAGCGGCGCATCCGCCGCGGGAGGGAACGGCAGCTTGATTGACGCCGCCAGTGCATCGACGCGGGCGAGATTGTGCTGCGGGTCTTTCGGATCGACCGAGGCTTTTGCCGCCGCGATGGCCGCCGCCGATGAAAGCGGCGTATCTTCCGGCTCGATCGCCACAATCTGCCCGCGGCTGTATTCGAAGATCGCCCGCCGCATCGCGGTAGCCGGGGATTCAAGCGTCAGATGTTTCTGCGCCTCGGCCCACGACTTTCGCGTCTCATCCGACACTTTATGTGCGCCGGTCGGATCGAACGGCAGATCGGCCGTGCCCCATAGTTGCATTTCCCAGTAGTTGCATGCCCGCATTCCCGTGCAGACCAGCGCCAAATCCTCCGCATCGTTCCACCCCGCCCGCCGAAGCAGCACTGCCGCCGGCGCAATCCCGCCGGGACCGATTTCTAAATAGGTCGTCAACGGCATCCCGCGATCCAGCGCGGCTATCGCGCGCGGCCGGTCGGCCGCGGGCAATGTCGCGAGAAAATCCGATGCGTCCTTGGCCGAATCGAACGGATGTGCGGCGATGGCGTCGGCCGTCAGATTCGCCGGCTTTGTCTCGTGGGCGTTGGAACTGTCGATGGTATCGCCGGGCTTGGGCGTAAAGTGATAGCGCAGTGCGACAATCCACGATCCATCCGCCAGTTTGAAATGCAGGCCGGAAAAAATGTAGCCATTGGTCAGGTTGGTGGAATTCCCCGCCATCATGTGCGTCTTGGCCGTCTCCTGCGGAAACGGCGGCGGCCCTTTGGTCGGATCGAACGTCGCCATGATGACCAGGCTGCCGACATAGATCTGCGCCTTGCGCGTATCGGGAAACCCCGCCGCGATGGGCGCATCCAGCACGGCGTTTAGTTCCCTGGTTTCATCCGCCGTAAGCAGCGATGCGGGCTGGGTGGTTGCCGGAGCGGACAGAGCGGCGCGTGAGGCAATCAGAAAGAAACACGCGATCGCGAGGAAAGCGGCGGAACGAGGAAGCGACTTTTTCATGAATTGGCATCTCCAGCAGATTTCGACGTGCGCTCCTGATCGCTTTCGTTTCGCCCACGAGGTAAATGAGGGGCGGCCAATTCCTCCAAGCCGCCCCTGCCGCCAGTTTTATCGCCCAGTGCCTCATCGCTGGCGCTGGTGCCCTGCAAGTACGATTCAAATAGCATCCGCGTTACACATCGCAAATCCGACCCGCCTGCGCCAATGAGGCCACTGTGTCATGCACCGGCAAAAATTCCTGCCCGACCCATCCCTTATATCCCGTGGCCAAAATCGCCTTCATCACTGCCGGGTAATACAGCTCCTGCGTATCGTCGATTTCATGTCGGCCCGGGACGCCGGCGGTGTGATAGTGGGCGAAATATTCGTGATATTTCGTAATCGTCGCGATCACATCCCCTTCCATGATCTGCATGTGGTAAATGTCGTAGAGCAGCTTAAAACGCTCAGAGCCGACGGCTTTCACCAGCTCGATTCCCCAAGGGCTGTGATCGCACATGTAATCGGGATGATTCACCTTGCTGTTTAACAGCTCCATGCAGATGGTGACCTTCTTTTCTTCAGCCAGGCCGACCACCTGCTTGAGCGCATCGCGGCAATTGAGCAGGCCTTCGTGCTCATCCATCTTTTCGCGGTTTCCCGAGAAGCAAATCACGTTGGGAAATCCCGCCTCGGCGGTGGCCTCGATGCTCTTGCGAATCAGGCCAAGGCACATGTCCCAATTATCCTTGTGATTCAACCCCTTGGTGATGCCATGGCTCGGCGTCATGGTGCCGGTCAGGTTGTATTTCTTCAAAGTGGGGAAAGTCGATGGCCCAACCAGATCAATCCCCTTATAGCCGAGCTTCGCACCTGCGGCACACAACTCTTCGAGCGAGAGCTTGGTGTAACACCACTGGCAGAGGGTCTGAGTAATCCGATTGTTGCGAATGGCCGGCCCATCAGCCGCAACTTCCGCCGGCGCCTCCGCCGCCAGCGCCATGCGCCCCGCGCCCTGGCTGGCGATCATCGCCGCCGTCGCCCCCGCCGCCAGCGTGAAAGCCTCCCGGCGACTGAGTTGTGCAAGGCCCTTTTCCGCAGTTGGATTCCCGGCTCGTTCCATGTGATCTCCTTTATTGGTGAGGAAAGACAGTTTACCATGCGTTGAATAAGGGTGATACCGCGACGGGACAAGTGCTGTTCAAAAAAATGATGTCGATTTCACGGGATCAGCGACGTCACAGTCGACGTACGCGGGCCGCGAAAGGAGCGAAGCCGATTGGGCATCGCTCTTCAATTCGTTCGATGATCGCCTCATCTGCAATGGCCTTGTAGAGATCCGTAAGTCCTAACGCCGCACTGCCGAGCAATGATTTGCAGTGCGACTTGGCATCGGAAATAGCTTCCGGCGAGGGTTGGCGTTGGATGATTCTGCCGAGAATTTTCGACAGCGCCTGTTCATCCGCGATCATCCAAGCGTCAAACGTGCGCACCGCCAACCCGAACGCCCGGCCAATTGCAACCCCGTCGTATTCCTGGGCACGGTCCAGGGGTTCGCGGCGCTCCGGCTCATCGTCCTGATCGATCACGAAAACCAGTGCGCCAAATCCGTTGTCGGCGGCATAACGAAGACATCTCATCGCCCGTTTGAAGAGTTTTCCGCCCCTACCAGGGATGACGCGAAATTCGTGATCGCGCACGGTTTTCAGAGTGAATTCAAAGGTCTTGGAATTGGTTCGGCTAACGAGTTTGCTCAGAGCCGAGAGTGTTTCGTCGCGAGTGAAATCGCCAAGCTCGTGTTTGCCTTCGGAAATCAGGAGAACCTTCATGTGCCCTGCCCCGCCGCGACGGGGATGGAGATTTTCTCGTCCCCGTCCGCCGTCCAGATCTCACCGAGGGAAAAAATATCCAACTGCTCACGGACTGACTTGCTGTCTGAAAGACGCGCGGTTTTTGTCTCCCCATTTTCGCGGCGGCAAATAGTCACTTCGTCGGGCGCGAAGAAGTCGAGAAGGTACGGGGAGTGTGTCGTTAAAATAATTTGCGTTTTTTCGCCATCTTTGACCAGACCGCGCAGCATGGAAACGACATCCTCCAGTCGCTTCGGATGAATTCCGTTCTCCGGCTCTTCAAATAGCACCACGCGGGGCGGCTCCGGAAGGCTCATGACCGTCAGATACGCCAACACGAGAAGCACGCCATCCGATGCCTGCGACGCCGGGACAAGAGCGGCACTGTTTTCCATCTGGAAATAGATGCCCTTGCCGTCTGACATTTGCAGTAACGGCGTTGACTTTGTGTGATCCTGCGCCGCTTTAAACGCCGGCTCGGGAAGTAGCTTGATGGACTTAATTTCCGGAAAAATTGCGCGAAACCGAGCCTCCATTTCCGCGAAGGCCACACGGTCGTATCCAAGAATATCATCCAGGCATAACGCAAGACCGAAGCCCGAAGGGTCCATGCGAAAACGCCGATTTGAATCGGGGGCCGTGGGCAGAGCGAGTAAGCGGGCGTCCCATCGGTAGTAATGAACGCCGCTGCACGCATTCCTCACGCGAACGGCGGCTTGGGTTTCGTTTTTTTTGCTGTTGTCAGAATGATGCGTGAGATACCACACTCCAGAATACGGATGGTTGGGTAACGCGAAATTTATCTGCTGGGCGAGGCTAAATAATTCCGCCGCATTTGTGGCCGCACGATCGGCTGGTGCGGGGAAATCGCAACGGAGGGAATAGGTGAAATCTCCCCCGCCATCGCGAATTGCGGCCTCGAATGAAATTGCGGGAGCTGCCGCCCCATTCCAGACCAATTCTCGCCCCTTCCACCTACCCGAAAACGCCTGCTCCAGCGGAACGTCCACGCTCCGACAAAGCGCCTGAATCGCCTCCAGAATACTTGTCTTCCCGCTGTTATTCGGCCCGATCAGGGCGTGAATGGGCGTCAACTCCAGCGAGACGTCGCGGAGCGATTTGTAATTCTGAACTCGGAACGTGGTAATCATGAATTTCCAGTTCATTCTAGCGGGGATCGCTGTAACTTCCATCCATCGCGCAATGCGGAATTCCGACCCAGCCGAGATGGCGATTTCCGATCAGGACTCGTCGTGCATTGAGACATCCTGGTTTCATCGTTACCATCCCCCACATCAACGCAAGGACAACAAAATGATAATTCGGAAAAGTCTTCGCCTATTTGTGCTATCTCTCGCCATCACACTTCCCGCCTGCACGCAGCAGCCGGCGCAACCTGTCGTGGTCGCCGACACAACGCCCAGGCCTCGAGTTGTCTTGCCGCCTTCCACCGAGCCGGGCGCTGGCAAATACCGCTTTAACGATTGCCATCTCCATCTCGTCGATTTCCTGCAGCGCACCGACGGCATCAAGGCCGCCTTGGCGGCCATGGATCGCGCCGGCGTTGAAGAGGCGATTATTCATGGCATGCCGCTCGTGAAGGAATGGCCGCAGGGCGAACGCCTGCGCCCGGAATATTATCTCGAGGATGATTCGCGCTGCTATTGGTACTCGGCAACCGACGTCATGGTGGCTCGCGAGGTGCAATCGCTGCCGGCCGCTCAGCAAAAACGGTTTCACCCGACCATCTGCGGCTTCAACGGGGCTGACCGCAACGCCGTCGAGCATGTCAAACGCATGATCGATTGGTACCCCGATTTCTGGCAGGGGATTGGCGAAGTCATGACCCGCCATGATGACCTGACGGCCCTCACCTACGGCGATCCCGCCCGGGCGGATAATCTGGCGCTGGGGCAGGTGTTCACCTTTGCCGGCGAGCACGATCTGCCGATCTTTTTGCATTCCAATATCGGATCGGTCTGGAAGCACACGCCGATCTATCTGCCGGAGGTCGAGGCGGCCGTGAAGGAGCATCCCAAAACCTGCTTCGTCTGGTGTCACGGCGGCATCAGCCGGCGAATCGAAATCCCCACCCTCACGCAAGACCTCCGCGGCATGCTGGAAAAATATCCCAACCTGTACATCGATGTGTCATGGGTGGTCTTCGAGCAGGATTTGCTGACCAAAGAGAGCAAGCCGAACCCGCAATGGATTGCGCTGATCGAGGCGTTCCCCAATCGCTTCATGATCGGCTCAGACAAGGTGGGCCATTTCGCCGACTACCCGAAGGAAATTCTGAAGTACAACGTATTTTTGGACGCACTCAAGCCCGAAACCGCCAGCAAGCTTGCGCGGGAGAATCTGCTGTCGGTATTGCCCAAGTCGCCGGCGAGGTTGACGGAGGCCGAGCTGGTTTCCCTCCACGGCGGACAGCCAGGGACGGAATTGCTGAAGTGAAGGAGATGAGGCTGGGAAATTGTTGACGAGGAACGCTAACTGGCGATTTCTTGTTTTTTGAACAAGATTCCCTGATGCAGAGCGGGCCTAATTTCCCGTATCACGGGCGTCTCGCCCGTGTCCTTTTTGAATGAAAACACGGGCGAGACGCCCGTGATACGGGGAATCCGCCCGCGTCGCCGTGGACGCGTGTTTTGGTTGCGGCCAGCGGCCGCGCTGAGGAGCACCTTAGGATCACAGTAGCGCGTAATCGTGCAGGGTTATTCTAGCCAAGATTGAAGATGTCGACAAAAGCCAAAACAACACAAAGCTTCGGACATCCGAAAACGGCATCCGCTGTTCGCGCCGAAAATCGGGCCAAGCGACCGTCGAAAATGAAGAGTCCCGGTGATCAGACGAAACCGCAACTCTCGCACGGAATTCTCGAATCGTTGATCTGCGAATCGCCAATTCATCCCGCTTCCGATCATGTCTCCTCCAAACCTCCCTTTGGCCCGCAAGATGACTGATGGCGGCGACTATCAAATGATTCTGACGTATCAGCCGCGCGCAATCGCAGGCCGGCGCCGGCGGCATTTGCGGCGGATTTTCGTGGCGGCTGCAGCGCTGTTTCTGATTGGATCGATTTATGCAGTCAAACTGGCTCGGCCTGCCGCGACTCGTACTAAGAGCTCGAAGGTGGATCGACAGGATATCCTTGATCGTCAACTGCCCGAGGTGAAATTCGACGGCACGCCATTGAAGGAGGCAATCCAATTCTTGAGCGAAGTTTCCGGCGCGAGATTCAGCGTGGATTGGGACAATCTCGAATCGATCGGCGTCACGCGCGATACGCCGGTGAACGTGAGGCTCCGCAACGTGATGTTGAGAAAGGCGATTTCCACCGTCCTGGCTGATGCTGGTTCGCACGGGCAGGGCCAATGTCATTACGATGAAACCGACGACGGAGCAATCGCGATTACATCGCAGGACTACTTCGAAAAGACCAATGTTGTGACAGTGATTTACGACGTTCGCGACGTGATGTTGGCTCGACATCTTGCCACTCCTGACGATCGCCGGGTACTCGCGTGGGCGATGTGTACTTTATGCATGGACACTGGTGTGTCGGATTCCTGGGTAGTAGCCGCCGGCAGGACAGGCCGCATGTGGGAATGCGGGGGATTGCTGATCATTGTGCAAACGCGGGAGAACCATCGGCAACTTCGGCATCTGCTGGATCGGCTACGGAGCCAGTATGCGACCCCGGCGGCAAAGGGTGGCGGAGGCTGATCGAGGCTGCAGGCGGCCAGAGATTTCCGTTCGGGATCCGAGCCATATTTTAAAGGCCGTTTTCACCGGATGGAATTTACCAATATAAGAACCCACGTGGAGTTATCGTTAATGATCCGCGCCGCCCTACTTCAGCAAACCGGCAATCGAAAGCTCGAACCGGAGGTGCGGAGCCTTTCGATCGCTCTGACCAAACGTGGCATTCCGTGCAGTTTTTTCACCGAGAAGCAACTTCATCGCCGGCAGTTGCCACTGCAGCGCCATACGCTGGTGGCGGGTCATATTCCGGTGGTTTTGGGCGCACTGCGGCAGCTTGGCGTCGAGCTGCCGGTGCCGGATGATTATCCGCAATGCCTGCTACCGTTCCTTCATCGGCGAATCTGGAAAAGCGTTGTTCGCGACGTGGTGGCGAAACTTCAGGAGGGACTCGCCGAGCCATTTTTTGCAAAGCCATTCGCCCGGCACAAGCGATTTCGCGGGCATGTTTTCCGGGGGTGGGATGATTTGCGAATGCTCGGCGGCGCATCGGATCGCGCGGAAGTTTGGTGTTCGGAAATCGTGGAATGGCTTTCGGAATATCGCGTTTATGTGGTGAAGGGCCAGATCGTCGGCACCGGTCATTACGCCGGCAATCCGTCAATTGCCATCGACATGCCACAGGCGCAGGAAGCTGTGGCCTGCTTTGAAGCCTCCGAAAACGCCCCGGCCGGATACGGCATCGATTTCGGCGTTCTGCGCAGCGGACAAACAGCGATGATCGAGGTCAATGATGGCTATTCGCTGGGCAACTACGCTTTGAGTGATGAGTTGTACGCCGATTTGATCGAGGCGCGATGGACTGAGCTGATGGCTCCTCCGGTTGTGCCTCAGTGCAGTAATACGACCAGCGGAGTTTGAGTCTCGTGCTTATTGCTGGATGCTAACGTCAATTCCGCAGCGCCGAGGCTATCCCGACGTCGCTTGCGATTTCGCGATTCAAATCGTCACCGATTCCGGAATCTCGGCGTTGTGGCTGACCGTCTGCACATCGTCGTTGTCTTCCAACGTGTCGATCAGCTTCAGCAGCTTCTGGGCGGCTTCGGCTTCGACGGCGACGGTTGTGCTGGGGATGTTGGTGACTTCGGACGCTTCGATGGCGATTTTCGCGGCCTCGAGGGATTCTTTTACTTTTTGGAATGCGGTTGGCGTGGTGATGACCTCGAAGACTTCGCCTTCGTTCTTCACATCTTCAGCACCGGCGTCGAGGGCGGTTTCCAAAAGGGCATCCTCGCTGACGGCGTCGGCTTTGATGGTGATGATCCCCTGCTTGGTGAACTGGAAGGCGACCGCGCCGCTGGAGGCGAGGTTGCCGCCGGCTTTTTCCAGGGCGGTGCGGATTTCCGGGGCGGTGCGGGCGCGGTTGTTGGTCAGGCCTTCGATCATCAGCGCCACCCCGCCGGGGGCATAGGCTTCGTAAACGACCGGCTCGTAATTTTCCGCGCCCAGCTCGCCTGTCCCTTTTTTGATGGCGTTCTGGATGGTGTCCTTGGGCATGTTGACGCCCTTGGCTTCCTCGATGACGTAGCGCAGGGAGAGGTTGTCGCGCGGGTCGCCGCCGTTCTTGGCGGCGATGATGATCTTGCGCGCCACCTTGCTCCAGAGCTTTCCGCGCTTGGCGTCGGTTGCGCCTTTGGCCCGCTTGATCTTCGACCAGTGACTGTGTCCTGCCATTGTTGCCTCTACAGAATCGTGCCTGTCCATTTCATTTCGGCAGCTTTTCGTCATCAGCCTTTGCATTAGTCTTGACGTCGGCGCGGGGCGAATCCGCTTTTCCCGGCACCGGCGCGACATCCACCGCTTCGCCGGCTTTTTCCTGCCGCGCTTTTTCCAGCAACTGGCCGCGGAGAAGCTTCATGTCGTCGTCGGCATCGTCTTTCAGGGCGGAAATATGATCCGCCGCATGCTGCCAGTCGACAGCAGCGGCGTCTTTTTCGCCCAGCCGGTAAAGCACGTCGCCGCGATGGTCCAGCACCGTCGGATCGGCCGGGCGAGCGCTGGCGGACGACTCATGCGCGCCGATCGCGCGGTCGAGATATTCCTTCGCCTCGGCCCACTTTCCGCGCTTGTACAAAATCCAGCCCATGCTGTCGAGATAGGAAACGTTCTTCGGCTCGGCCTCGATTGCCTTGCGGATTAATGCCTCCGCCTCGGGCAGATTCTTCCCATCCTCGGTCCAGGCATATCCCAGATCGTTGGACGCGCCGGGATGATTCGGGTCGAGCTTCAGCACATCGGCGAGCGCGCTTTCGCTGGCCTCTTTTTTCCCGACGCGGGTGTATAGGCCGGAGATGGAATAGAGAAGGTCCGGGTCGCCGGCAGCGGCCGCGCGGGCGGCATCGATGACGGCGGCGGCATCATCATCGGGGCGATGGGCAGCGGTCAAGGCTTCGATCAGGGCGGAATTCACCGCCATGTTCAGCGGCTCCTGGGCATGGCGCTGCTGCAAAAGCGCGATGAACTTTTCCGGTGCATTGCGGCGAATGTAATGCCCGCCAATCGCGGCGACGGCTTCGGGGTCATCGGCATGATCGTTGAACAGGCGAAGGAGAATGGTCTCGGCCGCCTTGCTGCGCCCTTCGCGCATTGCCTGGATCGCCTGGATTCGCCGGGCGGTCACGCCATCGGGGTCGGCGGCAAGCCAGGTGCTGATGACGCGGTCGGCCTGGCTGTCCATGTCGCGGCGGATGGAGGCGAGATACAGGTCTTCGTACGCCTCGCGCAGGGTGGGATGATCGCTGATGACTTTCCAGAGGAGCGAATCGGCCGCGGATTCCTGGGCGATTTTTCGCAGGGCCGCGGCGCGCGAGAGCATCAGGTCGGGCGATTTTCCGCCCAACTCGATGGCCCGGGCGAAGGCGTCGGCGGCGTCGGAAAACTTCGCCTGCCGGGCCAGACCCAGCCCGCGAACCTCCGCCGCCAGCGATTTGTCCGATGCCTCGGCCTGTGCCGCCAGGGCTTCGACAGCGGCGGCTTTGGCATCATCCGTCAGATCATCGCGGCTCCAGATTTCGTCCACGCGGTCGCGATACGCCGGGCCGAATGCCGGGGTCTGAGCGAGTGACCGCTCCAGCGCGGGCAAGGCCACATCATCGCGATGGGCGGCGTTGGCCAGCCGCCAGAGCCAGAACGACCGGGATGCCTCCTGTTCCTTTGGAACTTGCAGCGCGGCGATGGCCGGGTAACGCAGTCGGTGATGGTCATCGGAGCGCGACAGCCGCGACCAAAGCGGCGCAGTTTCCGCGTCCAGGTCCGGGCGCAGTGCGGTTGCCTCGATCAGCATATTCGCGGCCGGATCGCGCGCGCCGGCGGTAATTTTCACTTCAACCCGGCGGCGGAGAATTTCAAAGTCCGCCGGGTCGCGGGCGGCGGCAGCGTCGAGAATCTTGTCAGCTTCCGCATCGCGCTTGTCGCGCCGCAGCAGATCCGCCAGAGCGAAAAGTATCGCGTGATCGTTTGGGTGGGCTTCATGAAGTTTGGACAACGCCGCGGTTGCGCCGTCGGTCCGGCCGGCCGCTGCGCAGGCCTCGTCCAACAGCGCGATGGATTCGCGGTTGGCGCGGAAATGGACGGCGGCGTCCTGGGCCGCGGCCACGGCGGCGTCGCCGCGGTGTGAAACCATCAGCAGGTGCACCTGCTTCGACCGCAGCTCGAAATTCGAGGGGTGAAGCTCCACCTGCCCGGCAAACGCCGCGATTGCCTGGTCATATTTCCCCGTGAGCACCAGCAAATCGGCAATGTCGGCGTCGATTGCGTCGAGATGCTCGCGCAGCGGCGCGACTTCAAGATTAGTGCGCATCGACATGCTGGACGACTTCAGATGCCGGGAAAGACGTTGATACACTTCCAGCGCTGCCTGGTCATATCCGTCGCTACGAAGGAGTGTGGCGAGGAAGAATTCGGCAATGCTGGCGTTGGCGCTGTCGCTGGCGTATTGCCGGGTGCGCAGCGCCAGGCGCAGGTGCTTCAGCGCCGAAGCCGTGTCGCCCTTGGCCAGATACTGCCGGCCGAGGTTGGCCTGTAGATCGAGATGGTCCGGCTCCAGGTCGGCCGCCTGCTCCAGGGCGGCAATCGAGCGGTCGCTGAATTCAGTCGTCGGCGTCAGATACAGCTCGCCGAGCGCGCGGTGCAACTCATAACTTTGCGGGTCGGCCGCCACCGCTTTTTGCATCAGGTCGATGGCCGATGCCCGATCGTGATCAAGAATGGCCTCATGGGCCTGGGCGTAAAGATGAACCGCCTCCAGCGGCGGCGTGCCAACCGAAGTGCCCTTTCCCGGCGGCAAAACCGCCCGCGGCTCGATCTCGTCGAGCGAAACCTTCGCCCGGGCATCAACGTCGGCATTATGCACCCCGGCCTCGCCCGCCAAGCCCGTCGGTGCCGGCCGAGCCGTCGGCGCGGCGGCGCAGCCTGCCACGCCGATGGCGGTTGTCGCGAGAATCAAGCCGATGCGCGAATTCATGATGGGGTGATTATACGGGACGGTGCGCGAGTGGGTAGAGCAGAGGGGAGAAGAATCCCATTCAGGTCAAAGATCGTCTTGTGCGACAGCCAGAACTCGTTGAACGCCGGGCAAAAAACAGTAGGATTCCGTATTCGGACACATGAACAAAGTCGCCGATTCCCCTTCCGGGTTGCAAAAACCTGGGCCGCCGGAACCGCGGTGAGATGTCGCAAAACTTCGGTTTGAATCCCCACTGGGACCCATTCGAGACGATCGATTGACGTTGTTTAATCCGCAATGCGATACGTTGAGGTGGCAATGGATTCACGCCATTGACTTTCGGAAGTCGAGCAACGTATGAGAAATCGTGATGGGCGATGCGACACCTGCGCGAGAGTGGCAAGTTCGGTAGGTAAAGGCGGGACCGTCCGGGAACTGCTGCGCCCGCCAAGTTCCATCGACAGTAACGCCAAAATCTCCTGGCGATATGCCTAACATTTCGGCGAGTCGAGAAACCCATTCTTCGATCGTCTTCGACTGCACATACCCCAGCATCCCCGCGTCCTGTTGCTCGCTCGCATACTCCGAAGAAAGAAATGCGCCCAGGCCATCTTGGCCGAGGAATGTCTTCCGCTGCAAGCGTTCGGTTCCGAGATGGTGATTCGGCCCTAAAGGCTTTGCCTCCACCTTGAATATCGGGCGCGTTCCTCGCCCCGTTCGTTCGAAGCAAATGTCCAGTTCCAGCCGGGAATTCCCTTTGCGTTCACCATCATTCTGTCGCTGCTTCTCGTGAATGGCGAAGTTTACGATTGCCTCGGGGGCCGTCGGGTCTTGAGTCGCAGCACGCATTGCATCCACAAACACCTGCGTCAAACGATTCTCGTCGGCTTCACCGAATGCCTTTGCATCAAGCCGCGAATAACCTAGATCATCGCGGCTGATATCCAATGGCAAAGTCAGCAGTTGCGGCAGCACAGCCCGGTCCAGACATCATTCGAATTGAGTCTGTAATGAACCCTAACCGCTC
>DASRRM010000441.1:0-46628 GCA_035695715.1 Tepidisphaeraceae bacterium | reverse complement strand
CGAATATTCTAAAGCGGCGGGTGTCACGATGAAGGCGGCTCGCTCCATCACGAGGAAGAATGCGTTAATTTGGTCCACGCCTTTATCGTCGGCGCCAGGATTGCGCGCGGGTCGCCTTTGATTCCATACCCCTGAAACCCGATCGGCCCGGCGAAATGAATTTGCGCCAGCGCGTCCAAGACAATCCGCGTCTCATACGTGCCCGAGCCCAGCGGCTGAATCAGCCTGCCCCAGTCCGCCCCTTTTACGCCGCTGTCGGCGCCATCGATTGTCGCGATAAACAGTTTCGGTCCGGCGGCAGCGATCAGCGCGGGAATCTCCTTCTCATCGCCATTGGCAAGATTATGGCAGAGATTAAACGTGACGCCGAACGATTCATGATCGACAGTTTTGGCGAGCTTGACGGCGTCGCCCAGGTGCGCCGTGTATTCCCCAAAATGCGGATAGATCGCGATGCGCAATCCGTCGGCTTTTGCCGTGGCCGATAGCTGGCGAAGCTTCGCGATCATCGGCTCATGGCCGCTCAGCGAATCAATGGCCGGACCTTTGCCGCCGATGTGAAGCCAGATGATTGTTCCGTGGTCCTTGAGGATATTCATGGCCGAGGAGACTTCGTCCGGAATAACGATGTCGCCATCGCTCGTCACGCGGGCCGATGCATAGACGGCAAATAACTTCAAGCCCCGGCCTTCAATGTCCGCCAGATTCGCCTTCATCTGAGCCGGCGGCTGGAGGTCTTCCGTTACCCCGGCAAATCCCAGTTCCTTGACGAGATCGAGTTGCTGAGCATGCGTGAGATTGCCGCGGCGATAGGAGGTATCCATCGCGAAGAATGGGTTCGCGAGTTTTGCCGGCGCAGCGGCCTGCGCGGTTGACAACAACGCGAGAGTCAGCAGTGGGATGAGGCCGGCGCAGAGTTGGAAGAATTTCATTAGGTGAATCCATGACTTAAGATGGCTTTGAGCGATTCGTTCGCCGGGCGATTATCCGCCTCAATCGAAACGCCGGCAGAATAGCGCTAATCACGCATATTGCCCACATGGGAAGAATCGCAACGTAATGGCGCCGCGGCGAGATGTGCGGATCGTCGTGCCAACCAAGGCGGATACCTGCGAATTGAGCGGTCCGATCGTCTTCCGGATTTATCGCAAGGTGACAATAAAACAGCATGATTTTCGGCGGCATGTCGCTTTTGAACCACTGGGAACTACTCGCAAAGCCGGGATACAGGCCGAATGGGGGCGGATCCAGCCGGTAATTTGCCGTGCGCACATCGTACCTGAGAAGGATCTTGCCGTTCGCGTCACCGAACATGGTGTCGATCTGCCAATCCGGATATCGGTGAGTCGAAGTCAGCACATCGGCCGTGGAATAGCTCCGATCCCAAAGCGCTGCCGTTGCCAGGCAGATTAGCAGCGAAATGCCTGCCGCAAAAGCGAACAGAAACCGATCAAGGCGTCCAGATGCGGTTTTCATGAATAACGCCTCCCTACTTCTTCAAATGCTTGTCAAAAAACACCACCATCGCCGCATCGGCTTTCTTCGCGTATTCCCCGCCGAATCCGTGCGGGGCGCCTTCCATGGTCAGCAACTCTGCCTCAACCATACACGACTTGAGCTTGTCCACCATCCACGTCGCCTGCTCGTAGGCCACATATTTGTCGGCGGTGCCGTGGATGCACAGCGTCGGGGCGGCGGCGGGCGTCACCCAATACAGCGGGCTGCCGATGATGTGCTCCTTCAGCTTGGTCTTCAGGTCGCCGCCGAAAAATAGCGGCAGCACCTCGGCGGCGTCGACGCTCTTGCCATACGACTTGGTGAAATCGCTCGGCCCGTAATAGTTGACGACGCAGGCGACGCTGCTCGACTGGTCGAGATTGTCGCCGACGTCGAACTGCTTCACGCCCGCGGTAACGCCGAGGAACTGGGCCAGATGTCCGCCGGCTGATCCGCCCATGGTTCCGATGCGATCCGGATCGATCTTGTATTTCGCAGCGTTCGCCCGCATCCAGCGCACGGCGGATTTGCAATCGAGCACCGCCGCCGGGAACTGATATTTCGGCGCCAGGCGATAGGTGATGGTGACTGCGACATAGCCATGCTCGGCGAGCATGATGACAGTCTTGTCATATCCATCGCGCGTTCCCGCGCGAAACCCCCCGCCATGAATGCAAATAATCGCCGGGAACGGCCCATCGCCGGTCTTGGGGCGGGCCATGTCGAGTTGGAGATGCTGGTTATCGGGATTGGCGTATTCGATGCCGCCTTGGAAGGTGATGGTATCGGGAACCACCGGATCGGCCGCGAGGGCCGGTCGGGCGATTAATGAGACCAGGAGAAAAAGGAGGCCGGAGGGAAGGATGGTTCGCATGAGGGTGGTATCGGGGAAGCGGGCGGAACGTTGAGGGAACATTGCGGCGTGCGAATTCGTGAGGATGTAACTGACGCCGGTTCTGAGGTACTCCTCAGCGCGGCCTTCGGCCGCAACCAAAATGCGCTCGCGAAGGCGCGATGGCGCGAAGACAGAGGCGAAGGGCGCTTTCAAGCATTGCTCAATCGCATCAAATCGCCTCGCATCTGATCTTCGCGTTTGTCTTCGCGCCATCGCATCTTCGCGAGCGCCATTGTGTTGCCCTCTTACGGAAATCTTGCAGCGAAAGCACGATTCTCGCTGATATCCTTGAAGAGCCGGGGCGAATGTCGCAGGAGCTTTTCACGAGTCGCAGAAAAGAACCCGGCTCTTCGGAGTACCTCAGAACCGGCGTTATCGTCGCGCATTTTGGTAATCGGATTCCACAAATAAGAAAGCCCGGATTCTATCGAATCCGGGCTTCTCAGTTGTGCTTACTGCTGTGGTAGCGAAAAGACCCTCGGGCCTGATCGATACCGGACTGCCAAAGCAGCCGCGTTTACCGCAGGGAATCGCACCTTGCGGAAGCTGCTTACAGCAGCCCACACTTACAGTCAGAATTGGTCACGGATCACCTCCATTCATTGAGCGGCTCACCTCGCACAAGCGAGGGCTAACGCTCGGACATGCCAAGCCGTCGCGGGCGCAATTCAAGGGCGACTGTCGGCTGATGTTTAAAGAGGCGATTTCGCGAAACCGCCGCTGGGACACATCCGCCCTGGCATTCCCTCTACTGCCCGCCGCCGGGCTTTTTCTCCCGGCAACGCCTTGCCGGGAACCTTTGCCGACTTCCATATCCGCATCTGAAGCCGGGCCCGAAACGACTCGCGTCTTCCGGAACTGCGTTAATAATACGAAGATAAATATGCGAAGATCAACCTAAAAAATTTTCGGATTTCACGAGATTCAGGTCGCGACCTGAACTGGTTTTAGACCCAATGGGCATGACTTGACGCGAAGATACGAAAAGGACGAAGGATTCGAAGAGATTCCCTGCATTAAGATCTCTTCGTCCCCTTCGTCTTCTTCGCGCCTTCGCGTCAGGATTTCGACCACTTGGCTTATTGAAACGCAGTCATTCGTCATTCGGAGTTGATTCGGCATTCGGGTTTCGAAATTCCTCATTCCCCCCGGGGTCCCTTCCACATTCTCCCAAATCGCCGCTACAATACTGATGTATGGCGGACGCAAAACAAACCCTGGAACAATACTACTTCGAGATGCGCTGGCGAACGCTGTCGCTGGCGGCAGACCTGGACCGCATCGAACGCGACGAAGGAGGCAAGGCCCTGCTCGACGCCGACCCCCGCGTGCAGAAACTACGCGCCGCCTTCGACGTCCTTCTAAAAAGCCCAGGCAGCAACCGGGCCGAGCAGGTGCAGATGATCTTCAGTGATAAGTCGCCCATGAAATAAGTGCTGAGTGCCGGGTGCTGCGTGCTGAGTCGGAAGAAGCCGATTTTCACTTAGCACTTAGCACTTAGCACTCAGCACCCAGCACCCAGCACTACTTCCATGCAATACATCGACCCCCACATTCACTGCGTCAGCCGAACCACCGACGATTACCAATACATGGCGCGCTGCGGCGTGGTGGCGGTTTCCGAGCCGGCGTTTTGGGCGGGGTATGACCGCTCCTGCGCCGCCAGCTTTGCCGACTACTTCCGCCATCTCATGGAAATCGAGCCGAAGCGCGCTGCCCGTTATGGCATCGACCATTACTGCTGGCTTTGCATCAACGCCAAGGAGGCCGAGGACCTGGCGCTTAGCCGCGATGTCATCGCGCTGATTCCGCCATTGCTCGATCATCCGCGGGTGCTGGGCGTCGGCGAAATCGGTTTGAACAAAAATACGCGAAATGAGATTACCACGTTCGAGGCGCAGGTCGATCTGGCGGCGAAGCACGACCAGATGATTCTGATCCACACGCCGCACCTGGAAGACAAGCACAAAGGCACCTCGATCATCACCAGTATTTTGAAGAACGACAAGCGGATCAAACCCGAGCGCGTGCTGGTGGATCATTGCGAAGAGCACACCTTCCGCATGGCACGCGAGAACGGCTTCTGGGCCGGCCTGACAATTTATCCGGTGAGCAAAGTAACCCCCGCCCGCGCGGTGGACATGCTGGAAACCTTCGGCACAAAAATGGTCTGCGTCAACAGCGCCAGCGACTGGGGCGAAAGCGGGCCGACGAATTTAACGGATACCTGCCTGGAATTCCGCCGCCGCGGCCACAGCGAGGCGGAGGCGATGGAGGTTTTTTACAACAATCCATGCCGGTTTTTCGGGCAATCGCCGAAGTGGAAGTTGAAGGCGACCACATGAGCCATTCGGCGCTGGCTTTGGCGAATTCCTAACCCGGAAAATTCAGGATCCACCGCAGAGACGCGGAGCACGCAGAGAACACGGGAGAAATCGAAATATGACGCGCGCAACGTCCATGGCGCGCAAACGCGCAGAATCGTTCCCAACTCACATCAGTGCATTGTCTTCTCTGTGTCCTCGGCGTCTCTGCGAGCCCGCAAATCGTGCGGCAGATTCTCCTGAATCACATCGGCAGCATAGGAGACCAGCCGCGTGTGGATGTCGCCCCACAGCCGGTCAAGGTATGGGTTCGTTCCGGGAAATGGGTTTCGCCAGGAGAACATCCCAAATGATTATACCAGAATAGTGGCTGGGGAATTTGAGATGAGTGACACTTTTAGTCTTTCGCAATATAATCATCTCATCACCTTGACGCATGGGAGAAATATGTCATCGCCCTTTCCTGGAATGAACCCCTGGCTCGAGGGATCGGAATGGACGAGCTTCCACACCGAATTCGCGGTGGAGATCGCCCGGCAATTGTCGCCGCGGCTTTCTTCGCGTTATGTGGTCCGCCCCGAAAAGCGATATGTGGTGACCACAATCGGACCGGGCGAGGATGTTGCCGTCAGCAGCGTCTATCCCGATGCATCGGTTGCCCGCGCAGGGGAAAATCCCAAGGAAACGTCGGCGGCAGTTCTGGGCTCGGCAGCGCCGCTTACCGTCGCGACTTTAATGCCCGAACGCGTTCCCCAGGTTAGCGTGGAAATTCGCGATCTGGCGGATCGCCGGCTGGTCACTGCAATCGAAGTCCTGTCGCCCACCAATAAACATGGGAATGGCCGCGAGGAATATCTGGAGCGTCGCGAGCGGCTGTTGCTCAGCAGTGCCCATCTTATCGAGATCGATCTTCTGCGGCGCGGGCAGCGCGTGCCCATGCAGAAACCATTGCCACCATCGCCCTATTTCGTGTTTGTCGGCAGGAAGGAGAATCGGCCGCAGACGCAGGTTTGGCCGGTCGAGCTTTCCCAGGCGCTGCCCAACATTCCGATCCCACTGTTGGCGGGAGACGAGGATGCTTCATTGGACCTGCAGATGGTGCTTAGCCAGGTTTATGAAGATTTCGGATATGGAGCGAGCATCAATTACGATCGCCCGCCCGAGATTCCGCTTCCAGTCCGGCAAGCGACATGGGCGCGGGAACGCATCGAGGCGTGGAAGAGTAATCGGCCGGCTTGAGGATCATGAGGGCGTGCCCGATGCAATTCAAACCCAGGGATGCCTGCCCACATTGCGGCGCGCGATCGAGCCGCCCGACTCTCCCGCCTCGGTCCCGGCCAACCGAACGTCGATGTGATGCCTGCAATGGCGCTGATGATTCTCGGCTTGGTCATTGTCGCGGCGGGCGTTTGGAATCTGCTTCGATGCGCCCAAAACACAGATACTGTTCGCGGATTCGAAGTATTACAGCCGCCAGCCGACTCGCCAAACCCGCCAACGGGCGGGAATAGCACACAATAACGAAAACGCCGCGACGGCTTTTTCAGCCATCGCGGCGTGCGTGTCTTTGCTCAAAAAAACATCTTACTGCTGGTCCGGTTTTTCGCCTGGCTTCCTGGGCTTGGACGAATCCTTGCCGTTTGGCGTAACCGGGTGCTTCTCGGCTGCCTGCTCCTGCTTTCGCTGGGCGGCATCGTCCTTCTTAATTACCTGGCGGTTGGTCGCATCGTTCTTCTGGGTTTCCTTGCGCTCGGTGGCGTCATTCTTTTTCGTTTCCTCACGATTGAGCGCATCGTTCTTCCTGGTTTCATTGCGCTGCTGCGCGTCGTTCTTCTTCGTCTCCTCGCGATCCAAGTTCTGGTCTCGCTTTTCCTCCGTGCGATTGAGATTCTGGTCGCGCTTCTCCTCGGTGCGATTCAGATTCTGATTGCGATTCTGCTCGGTGCGATGGAGATTCGCATTGCGAACTTCCTCGTTGTGCTTCAATGTCTCGTTGCGCTTGGCAACCTCGGCATGACGCACTTCCATCGTCCGGTGAAGTTCCTCTTCATGACCGCGAACGCCACGGGCGAAAACATAATGATCGCGCTCAATGCGCGGCGGCGCTCCAAAGCGTGCGTCATGTTCCCAATGATGATAGCGATCATATCGGAATGCCCGATCGCGATACCATCCGTGGTCGCCGTGGATATATCCGCCATGCCAGTCGCCGACGAAGATGACCCCGCCGCCCCAGTCAAAGCCGTTCACGAACCACGGACCAACCCGATAACTGACTTCGCCAAACACCAGCGGGTGATAGCCGGTGTAAACCACCACTGGGTCGTACGTCGGGACGTAGATGACCGAAGGATCGGCCGGCTGAATGGAAATCACTCCGCCGTCGACGATGACCACCTGCTCGGCATTGCTGACGAGGTTTCGTTGCGCGATGGCCTGGGCGCGAAGGTCCTGGATGGCGGCCATCACATCGCCGGGCTGATTGGCGAACGCCGACCCGAGCGATTCGGTCCACTGCGGATCGCCGGTGAGTTGGTTCAACGCCGCCGGATAGCGCACGACGGCCTTTACCGCGGGGGGCCAGTTCTGGCTGTCGATGACGCCATCGGGAAGGCTGGGATTGGCCGCCAAAAACTGCCCGGCCTGTTGTACTTGAATCGGGAACGTGGCGGCGGGCAAAACCACCGCAAGCAGCGGATCGGGATAAAGCGCGATCGGCGCCACCAAAGGCTCCAGCTGCGCAGCTGCCGGCGACACAACCACAGCCGGCGCCTGCTGAACGACCACCGGGGCGGGCTGGTAAGTGGGCTGCGGCTGATAAACCACTACGCGCCGGGGCGGCGGTTCGCGGTAAACAACGGTGGTTTCCGGGCAGCCGGTCAGCGTGACGCAGGCGCCAAGGGTTAATAGAGTAACTCCCGCCCTCGAGCTGAGTTTCGATCGCATGGCAATAATACTGTGCAGATTCATGGCAATGGTTCCTTTCCGGTTGATGATGAAATGTATATCGGTATTGCGCCCGGATAGACAATACTAACAGGCAGAAGGTTGGGTTACTAGAATCTTGTTGTCGCCTTATAAGAAGCGGGTGCGCGACGCTCGGTTCGGACCGTTTCCCGTATCTCTGGCAGCCTCGCGCGTCTTCTCGCGCGTCTCGCCCGTGCTATTTGAGCGCAGCGAAACCCCCAGCTATTTGAAGCAACGACAATGTCAAAAGTAGACACGGCCGAGACGGCCGTGATACGGGAGTGGTCGAGACAGCTTAGTGTTTTGTCACGGGTGGCAGTTAGGGTAGTGCCTTGCGTGGGTGCCACAAAGCGTAGATATGACAATGGACTATTAGCTGCGTGACAAACGCCGCAGCGTCCGACGAGTATGCAGATCGAAATTAGCACGAAGCGCCGCCGGTGTTCATATTGGCTTCTCGCTGCGCTCCTGCTCACGGGCGAGCCGCGCGAGCAGCCGCCCAAGCAGCCGCGCGAGCGGCCCGTGCCACTTTCTATCGGCGTTTGAGGATTCCCTCCCACGAACCGGGATGCACATGCGCGTAATATCGCCCCCCTACCTGCGTCACTTCCATCGGACACTGATAAACCGGCGACAAAATCTCCGAGCGCAGAACCTCGGCCGGCGGGCCTTGCGCCGCTGATCTGCCATCGCTCAACAGCAACACCTGCGAAATGGCCGGCGGCAGTTCTTCAAGGTGATGCGTGATCATCAACACGGTGGGCCGATCCTCATCCAAAGCGGTCGACAGGCTTTGCACCGCCGCCAATACCTGTTCACGGGCGAGAAAATCCAGGCCCATGGTCGGCTCATCGAGCATCAGCAGCCGCGGCCTGACCACCAGCGCCCGCGCCAGCAGGCAGCGCATCCGTTCGCCGCTGGAAAGGGTCGCATAGCGATGATCCGACACGTGATGTAGTCCGACGCGGTCAAGCATAGCGGCGGCGTCGTCGCGCATTGGCTGCGTCACCTCATCGTACAAGCCGAGGGTGCCGAAGAAACCGGTCATGGCCACTTCGTGGGTGGTGAGATCGTGATCGAGTTCGACCGGTGCGGTGGAACTGACCAGCCGAAGGCCGCGGCGGAGTTGATGGAGATCGACTTCGCCGAAATGCTCGCCGAGAACGCGCACATCCCCTGCGGTCGGCCAAAGGTGCCCGGCGATAACTTTGGTGAGCGTGCTTTTCCCCGCGCCATTGGGTCCAAGCACCGCCGCACACGCCCCGGCCGGAACCTGCCAGTTGATGTCGTGCAGAATCCAGCGGTTGGAACGGACAACCCCCACATTGTTAAGCTGAATTGCCGGCTCGCCCGTCTTCAGGTTTTTTCCCTTCGTATTCATCGTGTTATTGATCGGTGCAGGATAGACGATGCACTGTCGCGTGGGAATCCAATTGCCGGCGAATGCGGAAAACATTGCAAAGCGGTGAGAAGTGAAACTACGATGCCGTCGTGCTCGAGAAATACGACATCGCGATTGTGGGAGGCGGCGCGGCCGGGCTGGCGGCGGGGATTTTCGCCGGAGAGGCCGCACGCGCCGCGGGAACGTCGCGGCACATCATCATTCTCGACGGCGCAAAATCCATCGGCGCGAAAATCCTCGTCTCCGGCGGCGGACGATGTAACGTCACCCACGACGAGATTCGCACCGACGACTATTTCCGCTCGCGCAATATCGTCCGAAACATACTGGCCGCATTTGACGAACAGGCAACCGTGCGTTGGATGGAATCGCTCGGCGTGCCGCTCAAACGCGAAGAAACCGGCAAGCTTTTTCCGGTGAGCAATAGCGCGCGCACCGTGCTGGCGGCGTTGCTTACCCGCGCTGCCGCGCTGGGGGTTGAGGTGCGAACCGAAAGCCGGGTGACGCAGATTCACCATGGCGACGAGTTCTCGGTCGTCCATGAAAAGGGAGAACTGCAGGCGCGCCGGGTGATTCTTTGCACCGGCGGCCGGTCGCTGCCGCGCACCGGAAGCGACGGCGGCGGATGGGGAATCGCGCGCCGGCTTGGCCATTCGGTCACGGAAACCTCGGCGGCACTGGTGCCGCTGGTGCTGGACGAGAAATTCTTTCACGCCGGCGTTTCCGGTTTGTCGCATGAGGCGGAGCTTTCGACTTTTGTCGGAGGCAAACGCGTCGATCGCCGGACGGGGAGCCTGCTCTGGACGCATTTCGGCATCAGCGGGCCGGTGGCGATGGACGCGAGCCGGTTTTGGGTGATGGCGCATGGCAAGAATTTGCCGGTCGAACTGCGGTGCAGTTTTCTGCCGGGCGAATCGTTCGAGCAGGTGGAAAAGGCGATGGTGACATTGACGGCGCAGCGGCCCAAGCTTTCCGTCGCCAATGGAATTGCCCAGCGTTTGCCTGAGCGATTGCGGCTGGCGCTGATCTCATGGGCTGGCATCGACCCAAGTCAGCCGATGGGGCAATTGTCGCGCGATTCGCGGCGCAAGCTGGTGCATGCGCTCACCGCCCTACCGTTGCCGGTGTTGCGCGACCGTGGCTGGAATTACGCCGAGGTGACGGCAGGCGGCGTGCCTTTGGAGGAAATCGATTATCGCACGATGGCATCGCGAAAAGTGCCGGGGTTGTTTCTGGCCGGCGAAATTCTCGACTGCGATGGTCGCATCGGCGGGTTCAATTTCCAATGGGCGTGGGCCACGGGATACCTGGCGGGACCAGCCGCCGCTGGCGCGGAATGACGAAACCCGAATGACGAATGAATGACGAATAGCGAAATCCGAGTGGAGCGGCCGACGCACGGATGGGTAGCGCGCCAATTTTCGGGCTGGCAATTGCACAATGGTGGGGCAGGCATTCATTCTTGCCTGCCTCGAATTGATGAGTGGAGGACATTCCTGTCCTCCCGAATCAATTCGAATCCGCTCGGCGGGGACAAGCCCCGCACGACTCGACTCCAACTCGCCGAAGTCTCGCGGATGCAGGCAGACAAGAATGTCAGCCCCACCAGGTCTGGTGCCCAACGCTGTTTGTACTCCCGAAAAAACGCGCACGCCATTCAAAAAGGGTCGGCGACATCGGCAACGCATGCATACGCGCAAAGCCTCGTTTTCATTGGTAATTCGTCGTTGGGCATTGATTCGTCATTCATCATTTCATCCCACCCTCGAGATCGCGCTGCCATAGATTTGCCGCCTCCTTCCCCCTGCCTTATCATCACTCCCTCGAAAGGAAATGAACCATGCAGTCCGTCATCACCGGCAAAGCCTACGTCCTTGGCGATAATCTCGACACCGACCAAATCATTCCCGCCATCTATCTCAAATACAGCACCTCCGATCCCGAAGAGCGAAAACTG
This sequence comes from Tepidisphaeraceae bacterium, assembly GCA_035695715.1. Classification (GTDB taxonomy): domain Bacteria; phylum Planctomycetota; class Phycisphaerae; order Tepidisphaerales; family Tepidisphaeraceae; genus RYN-428. The sequence goes on along the minus strand of DASRRM010000441.1, from coordinate 35,586 downwards.
TTCGGCAAGTACGCCATGAGCAGCGTGCCCGAAGGCAAGCGCGGCTTGCCGGCGGGGAATATCCCGTTTGTCCGCGAAAATGAGTTCAAGAGCGATTACACGATTGTCGTTGGCGGGAAGAATTTCGGGTCCGGCTCCAGCCGCGAGCATGCGCCGCTGGCGATGGCCGAGGCAGGCGTCACCTGCGTCATTGCCGAGTTCTACGCGCGCATCTTCTTCCGCAACAGCGTCAACGGCGGCTATCTCGTCCCACTGGAAAGCACCGAGCGCCTCGTCGAAAAAGTCCGCACCGGCGACGAATTGGAAGTCCATCTCCTGGACGGCTACGTGCTGAACAAAACCCAAAACACCCGCTACGGGCTTCACCCGTTGGGCGACGTTCTGCCTATCATCGAAGCTGGCGGCGTGTTTAACTATGCGAAGGAAGCGGGAATGCTGAAGTGAAACGGCGAGCGCAGAATACCGGAATGCATTGGCCGGCACGAGAAGCCGTGGAACAGCCCGGGGGCGGGACGGGTTAAGACAGGACAACCGTGATTGGTTTTTACAACCGCGCCGTTCCCGCGACGTACGATTGTTAAGCATGCTGACAAAGCAGGAGAGATTCCGCGGATGCCTGCTCGGGGGAGCGATCGACGCCATCGCGATTGACCTGGTTTTTTCCGAGCGGGTTTCATCGCCTGATGCGCGGTTTCTCGCCAGCGCGATACACTCGGATGCTGACCTGTGGTATTCACATCGTCATCGGGACGGCATCGTAGAAGCAGCGGAGCGACTTCGACCAAAACGCGTGTTTGTCCTTACTGAAAGCAAATTTCAGACTTAGAGCGGCTATCGCGCGCTTGCGCGCCTCAATTCATAGACAACACTGGCGAAGCCAAGTGGGCAGGATTTTGAAAAATGTAACTACCCTCTGTCGAAAGGCAGTGTCGTTTCAGTTGTGACACCACAGCGATACAATTCTTGCGGCCTGTTGCGCGTGCGGCGGTCCTGCTGGGAACGCAGCGGAATCGATGCGCTGGAACAACGGATCTTTCTGAGCCATGCGGCGTTGAACGTGCAGGCGTCGGCGCAGCAAGCAAATCTCACCGAGGGGGCGGGAACGCTGGTGCAACTGGCGTCGTTTTCGGGACTTGCGGCGGGCGCGTCAGCGGGGAGCTTTGCCGCGGCCATCAGTTGGGGCGATCGCGCGACGACGGCGGGGACGATCGCCGCCTCCGGCTCTGGTTTTATCATTACGGGGCAGCATGCCTATGCCGAGGGGGGCACTTACAAATTCTCCATCCGCCTGAGCGGCGGCGGAATCCGCATTACGCGATTAAAAGGCGTTGCGACGGTGGCTTATGTGCCGCTGGTGGTAAGCGATAATTCCATCGGGGCGATTGCCGGAGTCAAACAGACGTTCACCGTCGGCAGCTTTTCCGACCCGGCGGGGTTGGATAAGAAAACCTTCTATCGCGCGAAAATCTCCTGGGGCGATGGAACCAAGAGTAATGCAACCCTCCTTCCAAATTCCAGTGGCGGATTTAATATTGTTGCTGCACATCGCTATCGCCGGGTTGGCATGTACGACACGACGCTGAGCGTCATCGACCATACCGCCCCACCCGTCATCGCGACGGCAACCGCTAACGTCGCCACTGTGGTAAATGTTCAATCGACCCGGGAAGATGCCACCGGCGGAACGATCGCAACACCCACGGCAAGCATTTCGATTCCCGCTTCGCTGCTTTCCGCACCGACGGTGACGCAGGTTCAATCGCTTTCCGGCGCAACGGAGGTTCCCGCATCGCAGGACGTCAGTTCGCTTGGCCCGGCCATTGATTTGCAATTCGGCGCGGCGGAGTCGAAAAAAACGATTTCCAATTCCACGCCGCCATCGACCGATGACGCCATCAGCGCCACCTTTGACCTCGACTCAAATACGATCGCCGCGCTGGCCGATGCGTCGGCTTACGTAACGATTACGCCTCCGGGCGGCGCTGGCGTGCCGCTCGTCCTTACCGATGTGTCGCAAACATCCAGCGCGATAACGGTTTCGCTTCCGGTCACGACGCTGGCGGCGCTGGTGCCGGCGGGCGAACTTTCCAGCACGAATTTGCAATTTTCCTTTGCCGCCGCCGATGCCCAGGCAACGCAGGCCGCGTCGGCAATCAGCTACGGGGCGAAATATTTCCAGGCCGCTTCTAGCGCCGGCGGCGCGGAGGGATATGTGCCATTTCCCACCGGCGCGCTACCTGCCGGATGGAATGCCGACGCGCGAACACTGGTGCTGGTGCATGGCACGCTTGGGACGGTTGAGGATTCTTTTCCCGCGAGCGTGGCGATGGGCATCGCCAGCGCGGGAGGATATGTGAACACGGACGGCATCGCGCAAGTGATCGGCTTTGACTATGACTGGCGATTGGATCCACAGGCCGCCGGGCAGGAACTGGCTACTTTTCTAGGCCAACTTCGCACGCTGGCGGACAGCGCGGGCAACACGATCCAGGACGTGGATATGGAAGCGCAGGGAACCGGCGGCGTCGTGGCGCTTTGGGCCGCCGCCACGGCGGCGACGCAATCGCCGAAAATGGACGTCGACAATCTCTTGCTGCTGGGCGCGCCGCTCGACGGAACCCCGGCGGCGGATGAGGTTCTCGACGGCGTGGATTTGCAGGCAACCGTGCTGCTCGGATCAGACTCGCTTCCCGAAGCTGCAACGGTTTTCTCGCAGCCGACTACAAACGCCCAGTCCATTTTCGGAACCAACGGCCCGGCGTTGGACGTTGGCAGCCAGGAATTGGCCGCGATCCGCGCCGGATTTATCGCTAATCATCCAGATACCGCAATCTTCACCGCAGCCGGCGATATGACCGGCGGCGCAGCCGACGCCGATCCCTCAAACCCTGTGTTGGAATCGGTGCTTCAAACGATTTCCGGCGTTTTTCAGGGGCCAAACGACGGCCTTGTCCCCGTCTTTAGCGCAAACGGCGTGGACTCAAATGGCAATGCCCTTTTCCCCGGCCAACTCTTCCCCGTCGGGCCGGCATCTACAGATGATGCCTATCCCGGCATCAGCCAGTTTCAACTTCCGCAAAACGCCGCGGTGATGAGCGATCTGGCGACGGCGGTGGACGCCCATCGCCCGGCGCTGGAGGTCGATCGGCCGAGCGTCGACCTTGGCAGCATCTTGTCGGGGAACGCGACGTCCTCATTATTGACCGTCAGTGACGGCGGCCCGTCCGGCACATTTGCCGACTACCGCATCGAACTGGTCGCGCCTGCCGGATCGGCGGCAGAAGTGAGCGCCGCCCTGGCAAATGGTGATATTCACATCGACGGCGGCGCGGTAACTGGGCAGGTTGTTTCCGGCGGCACAGCCCAAACCGCCAAGCTTGATATCGCCACCACCAATCTGACCGGCGACGTGACGGTCGATGTCGAGTTCTTCGCGCCGGCGGTGAATCAATCGCCGATTGTCGTGCCGGTATCGCTTGACGTGATCCCCATTCTGACAATCACCGCCGTAACGCATGTGATTCTGCCGCAGCAGACGGTTTCCATCACCGTGGCTGAGGAAGATGCGGCGGGTGATACGATCAGCGTCGATCAGGCCGACCTCGTGTTCCAATCCGCCAACGACGCCGTCGCCACCATCCGCAACGGCGTCATCACCGGCGTTGCCAACGGCACGACAACCATCACCGTCACCGATTCATCTGACGGCGCCAGCGGCCAGTTCGTCGTGGTTATCAGCGATATTCACATCACCATGACACGAAGCAGCGTCACTATCGCGCAAGGCTATCAAACGCAACTGACCATCAATGCAACCGATGACAGCGGAAACGCCGTCCCCGAAGATTACCTCGACCTGCAATGGAGCAGTGCCAATGCCGCTGTCGCCACCGTCGACCAGAGCGGAAATGTGACCGGAGTTGCTAATGGAACAACGCAGATCAGCGCGACCGAGCTGACGCCGGGCATTACCGCCCAGGCATCGGCCCAGGTGCAGGTGCTTGGGTTGACACACCTGGTCCTTGGTCCGGCCAATCCGACCGCAAACTTCGGCAACCCGCCGCTGCAAATCACCGTTTCCACGCTGGACGTCGACAATGGCACGGTCATTCTGCCGGCAGGCGAGCTTCACTGGACGTCGAGCAATCCCGCCGTCGCCACCGTGGATTCCAACGGCGTCGTGACGGTCATCAGCGCCGGCACGATTCAAATCACCGTGACCGATCCGCCGACGGGAATCAGCAAATCGATCAGCGTGAAAGTCATCGGCCCGCTCGATCACATCGACGTCAGCCCAACCAGCGGCGTGGTGAGTTATCTTCAAGGAACGACCGTTCAATTCACCGCCACACCCAGAGACGCGGCCAACAATATTCTAACCGGCGCGGAAGGGACGCTTGTCTGGACTTCCAGCAACACCGGCGTGGCGACAGTCAGCGCGACGGGGCTTGTAACCCCCGGCCGGGCCGGCGGCATCACCACCATCACCGTGACCGGCGTGAATGGCGTCAAGAACACCATGACCGTGCTCGCCACCGGCGATATCAGCTCGCTGCAGCTGGCTTACAGCCCGCTGGATCAGGTACAAGCCGGGCATGCCATCACGCCGATCGTGACGGCTTACGATTCGTTCGGCGACAAGCTGATTATCCCCGCCGGCCGGCAATACGAGTTCAGCAGCAGCAACACCGGCGTCGCGACGGTTTCAACCTCAACCGGCGTGGTGACCGGGCGAAATACGGGCGTTACAACGATTCAGGTGGTGGACAAGATAACCGGCGCTTCGGGCATGGTGACGATTTCCGTGTATGGCAACACGCCAACGCCAACGCCTACACCGACTCCTACTCCGACGCCCACACCGACACCTACACCAACGCCGACTCCGACGCCCACACCTACGCCAACGCCAACGCCGACTCCGACGCCAACGCCGACTCCGACGCCGACTCCCACACCTACACCTACGCCAACTCCTACACCGACGCCAACGCCAACGCCCACTCCGACCCCAACGCCCACTCCTACGCCAACACCAACGCCGACTCCTACGCCCACGCCGACCCCAACGCCCACTCCTACGCCAACACCGACCCCTACTCCAACACCAACGCCGACTCCTACACCTACGCCAACTCCAACACCAAGCGCGTTCGCGCGGCGGGCGAAGTCGCCCGCGCAATTGCAGCCAGCGGTGCGCGTGGGAAAGCCGGCAGTTGCGCCGCCGCCGGTGCACCGGTCGAAGTAATCGCAACCAGCATCGAATGGCGATCGACTTTGACCTAATTACTTGACCTTCGGACCGATCGGTTTTGGAATGTTGAAATAAGAACTGAAGGATTTACGGGGAATTCTGCTGCTTTGACCCGCTTCGTTTGAATAATCAAGTGCCTTCGAGATCGTCCATGGAAAACCCCACGCACTGCTATTTCATCTGCACGAATCCGCGGTCCGGAAGCTGGCTGCTCAGTGAAGGGCTGGCCCTGACGTCCGTCGCCGGCAACGCGCGCGAGTGGTTCCAGGACGAGGAGGAACGCGCCCAGTCTGCCGCCTGGGGAATCGATCGGCCGACCCCCGGCAACTATGCCTCGTACCTCGCGAGGGTCTTCCAGAACGGAAGCACCGCCAACGGCGTTTTCGGCGCGAAGATCATGTATTACCAGTTCGTCGACCTGCCTGCGAAAATTGCCCGCGTGCGTCCTGGTGCGTCGCCTTCTGTCGCGCAGTCGCTGTCGGCGGTTTTTTCACAATTGCAATACATATGGCTCCGCCGCCGCGACACTGCCCGGCAGGCCATTTCCTATCATCGCGCCTGCCAGACGGATGTCTGGTGGCAAATCGAGGGCGAGGCCAACCCCATGCGCCCGGGAACGACCGCCGAGCCTGTCTTCGACGCACAGGCCATCACCCGCCTGGAGCGCGAGCTGGTGCAGAATGATCTAAGTTGGCAGAAATTCTTCGAAAATAACGGCATCGCGCCATTGACGCTGTTCTACGAAGATCTAGCCGACGACTACGTCGGGGTGCTGGCCGATGTATTGAAATGGCTTGGGCAAGAGGACGTTGATCTCGTTTCCATTCCCCCGCCGCGCCTCAAGAAGCAAGCCGACGCCCAAACCGAGGAATGGCTGGCGCGCTATCTTGCAAACGGAAGACGCTCGCAAAGCCCCAATAGCGCGATGACTTCGCCGGGCATTCGTGGCATGGGCGGCCCGCCCATGTCTTGGACCGGAGAAAACATCCAGCCTGCCGACGCGCGCAGTATTCCCGGCCTAAGAGTGCGCACTTTGCCAAACGATCTTCGGGGCGATTTGCACGACGATGCCAGCGCCGATTCCTCGGCCGCCAAAGGCCCCGCCCCACTCGCTCCGCCGCTAACATCGAACGCTGGACTTGAAGTCCGCATCTACCAGCTCGCCGGCGACGAGATGTTCAAAGGCCGCCGTCCCGCCGGGACAGGATGGGATTGGAGTTGGGCGTCGCCCCAGCGCCAATGGATGACCCAAACGCAGAACAAATTCGCCTATCGTTGCCTGCCGTTGACCATCGCCAATCAGACCGGCTGGTGGGTTTACAACCCCGTGGGATTCTCGGCGACTTGGGACGGGAACCCCGCCGACGGAAATATCCAATTTCAGTTCGACGCCGAGCCGGAACTTTGGTCGAGTTGGATCGGCAACCAGTTCGGCCACGGGATTATCACGTGGAACACGCCGTTCCTCTTCCGCACCAAACCCGCCGGCTCGCGGCTGCTAATTGCCGGCCCGGCCAACTATTTCAAGCACGGCATCCAACCCCTCACAGCCATCATGGAAAGCGACTGGATGATCATGTCATTCACCATGAACTGGAAATTCACCGCGCCAAACCTCGCCATTCGCTTCGAGGCCGGCGAGCCGATCTTCCAGGCGATTCCGCTGATATCGAATCCATGCACGGATATGGAATCGGCGGAGGTAAGCTATTTGCGATTGGCGGATGACCCGGCGGTGGCCGATGAATACGCGCGATGGAACGAATCGCGTCGCGGGTTTCATCAACAAAAGGCAGCCGGCGTGGCCGATGCGGACGACTGGCAAAAGGATTATTTCAAGGGCCGCGATGGAGCCGGACGCGTTGCCGCTGCGCACACGACAAAGGTAACAGCGCCGCCGATTCACTATGTTAGTGCGAGGCCATAAAGTGAAAATGAACGCTGGCGTGCGACGGCAAAAAGCACGGTGATCTCATGGACCAGACTTCAGATTCTCCATCCACAACATCAACGGCCATGACCGCCCCGCCGCGACAAATCGACGCCGAATGGCGGCGATGGATCGCCGAAAACGTGCTCCTGAATAAAGGCGGCCAGTCCATCGTCGACGCCATGGTTCGCAGCGGTTTTGCGCCGGAAACCGCCAGCGCGGAAGTGGAGGCGGCCATGGCGCATCCGTACATCAAAGCGGCCCGCGAGCTTGCCCGGCCGGTGGAAAATACCCCGGCGGTGCGAGACGGCGAGTTCCAACTGAAGAAGCACCGCTGGGTCCTGGAATGCCAGCGCCGCGCCGCCCGGCAGGCGGCGAATTTTGGAACCGTCCCGCGCGTTTTTCGACCGTCGCGGCAGGAGTTTCTTGATCGCTTTTACGCCGCCAACCAGCCCGTGCTCATCGAAGGCGCGATGGACAATTGGCCGGCCCTGGGCGCGTGGACGGCGGAAAACCTCAAACGCCGATTGGGATCACAACTCGTCGAAGTGCAGGCCAACCGCTCTTCCGACGCCAACTATGAGCGCGACTCCACCCGCCTGCGGCAGACGATGCCGTTCGGCGAATTTGTCGATCGCGTGGAATCAGCCGGTTGCAGCAACGACTGGTATATCACCGCCAAGAACGCCGGCCCCAACGCCCTTTCATTGGCCGAACTGTGGAACGACATCGTGGCGTTTCCCGAATATCTTCGCGATGATCTGAACAACCGCGGCTTCTTCTGGTTCGGACCCGCCGGCACCATTACGCCGCTGCATCACGACCTTACCAACAACCTGATGGCCCAGGTCCGCGGCAGCAAGCTTGTTCGCCTTGTCGCCCCGTTCGATCTGCCGCGCGTTTACAACGATGTTCATTGCTATTCCCAGGTCGACCTGGGTAATCCCGATTTCACCCGTTTTCCTCTGTTGAAGGACGCCACGATCATCGATGTCACCCTCCATCCCGGCGAAGTGCTGTTCCTCCCCGTCGGCTGGTGGCACTACGTCCGCTCGCTGGAAATTTCTATCACGATGACGTTTACGAATTTTGTATTCGACAACGATTTTTATTCATTTTATTCAGCCGGTTGATGCGATTTTCAATTCAGCGGCACAGGTCGGCACTACGACGCCCGATGACGCCTTGAAAAGCGGAAGGTTTTATGAATCGCATCTGGATCCGCTCGCTGTCGATCGCTTTGCTCCTGCTCACCGCTTCCGCGGCCCACGCCAAGCGCGTCAAGCCGCCTGCCGCGTGGTACGAACGCGCGTTTCTAAAAGCGCCGGCGGTGGTCGCCTATTCGCACCGCATCAAAACCCCGATGGCATGGATGACGGATGACGAGGCGGACGATTACATCGTGCTTGCCGTTGGCGAAAATATGCCCGATCATTTCACGCGCGGCCTGACCGTGCGCGTCCATCGCAGCGGCGCGGTCTACGTGCTGGAAGAAACCGACAACGGACAAATCTGGCGGCTCGACCGCGCGCCGGATCGCCGGCCGACCCACCACGATTAACCATGCCAACGCGCCAGGAAAGATTCCGCGGATGTTTGCTTGCCGGAGCGATCGGCGACATGGCTGGCGCGGTCGTGGAAGCGGAATCGCCGGAGTATATCGCCGCCACTTTTCGCTCGGTGGATGACATCCTGGCTGTCGAAAGCGTCCCGGAATTTTCCGGGCCGGCCTGGGCCGCGGGCCGATTTACCGATGACACGCAGATGTCAATGTGCGTGGCAGAATGGTTGCTCGACGATGACTCGCACTCGGCCGAGCTGCTGCTGGCGAAGTTCGCCACCGCGTACGAGCCTTGGAGACGATACGGCCCCGGAACCGCCGCCATTTTGCAAATGTTCGCCCGACATCAGGCTGACTGGCGTCAGCTTTCCACTGCTATGCTACCCGAGGGATCGTATGGAAACGGGAGCGCGATGCGCGCCGCGCCGATCGGACTGGCGTATTCCGACAATCTGAAAAAAGCCGTCGCCGTCGCCATCGAATCTTCCCGGCCGACGCACAGCCATTCACTTGGCTACCAGGGAGCGGTCCTGCAAAGCATTGCCGTTGCCGCAGCGATGCGCTCCGGCGAATTTGCGGTTGACGAATTCCTCGAAACGCTGCGCCAAAGCCTCGTGCATTTCTCCGACCTTCAGCAGGACACATCACCCTTCACCCGCGCCATTGCAGCGATCGAATCGGGCCTGCGCCGCGAGGCGTCCTGCGCGGAAATGGCGTTGACGCTCGGCACGGGAATCTCCGCCATTGAAGCTGTGCCAATGGCAATTTATTGCTTCCTGCGCCATCCGCATTCGTACGCCGACGTGATTCACAACGCAATTTTCATCGGCGGCGACACCGATACCATCGCCGGCATGGCCGGTGCGATTTCCGGCGCATCTCTTGGCGCGGACGCAATACCGCGGCATTGGATCAGCGCGATTCAAGACGCGATTTATCCCGCAATGACGATAGAGGCGATTGCGGATCGTCTCGCCGCGAAATTTCCCCGAAATTGATTCACCAGCTATTTCCACCACAGATCCGCAACGTTCCAAATTCGCACGCCCTCATCGGCGGCGGCGTACAGGTAGTCGCCGTCGCGACCGAAATGGACGGGTGTCAGGCTTTCATTTTTCCCGCCGAGGGTGTGCAGCACTTTGGCTTTTATTAAATCCACCACCATGACCGGGCCGGCATGCGGGGCAATCGCCAGCAGCCGCTGGGTGTGCGGCTCGATGGCGAGCGAGGCGACCTTGCCGTGCGGACAGGGGATCGAACGAATCTTTTGCCCGCGGTCGACATCCCAGATTTCGACTTCGTCGACGGCAACGGCAAGCTGCTGGCCGTCGCGAATGAAGACGCCGGCAGAGGGGGTTTCGTCGTCTTCGTCGGCAAACGATGCGATGGTTTTGGCGCGCATTATCTCGTCATCGCGGGCCAGATTGCGCACGACCAATTCCTGCTCATCGAGATAAGCGATTAGGGGCGATTTGGTGGTCGAGAACCCGATCGCCATGATCGGGCCAGACTCGCTGCGGAAATAGTACAGTTCCTGCGCGGTGCGCATATCCCACACGGCCACTTCCCTGTCGCGCGAATTGGCGATCAGCAGCCGATCGTTAGAGGAGATTTCCAATTTCTGAACTTTGCCGAAGGTGTCGGAGGAGCAGACCAGTTCCTGCGGCCATTCAAAATCCGGGGTGGTCCGGGCGATGTATATTTTCTGCCAACTGGCAAGGATCAAGGGGAAATCACTCTCTCCGTGGCCAACTGCCAAATCCCAGATTGCAAACATCGGTTCGGAACTGACTAGTTGGCGATCCCACGGCACCCAGATCCAGATCCCCGCGCCGTCGGTGGTATGCAGACCCCCTGCCGTCGAGGTTCCCATGGCCGTCACCCGTGAATCATGCGGCAATACGCCGACCGGCTTCATGATCGGCGCGGCGACGTCTTGAATTCGAACAAACGAATCCTGCCACGTGCGCACGCGGTAGCGACGCATCGCCGCGCGCAGCGCCTTGCTTGCCTTGGCGTCGTCCGGCGGTTTTGCGGGCGCTTGTTCGGTGGTGATCCAGTGGCTTGGGACCGGCAAGTCGCCGTCGCCTAGCACGAACATTTGCATCGCCTTGAGCGCCTTCTTGACGATGACACGATTTTCCGAGGGATGGCCTGGCGGATTATTCCGCGCCTTGCCGGCCGGCGAAGAGCTTGGGTTGGGCGACGTGCGCGGCGTCGGGACCCAGTATTTGATGCGCGGGTCGGCCGATTCGCTGCCGCGATATGAAACCGCGGCGCGTTTCCCGTCGGCGATGATCTTCATTTCCCCCGTGGCCCACCGCCGGGCGATGACTGTCCCGGAAAACTCCGGTCCCAAATCCTTAACCAGCGCGCGAATATCGCTGGCGCGCTTGATGCGTTGGGTGCGACCGCGGCCCGCCGGGTCTTCGATTCTGATTTCCCAGCCGCCATACCCGCCGATGGCGTCGAACATTTCCTTTTCCACCGGCGGCACAATCCGCACACGCGCTGCGCCGTTCTGCACGCCGTCGTCGAGGTATCCGACGCCAATGTATGTGTACCGTCCGCTGTTTCCCTTTCGCACCAGGAGATGAGACGGGCCGGGTTTTTCAGCAGCGAGCATCGCCGGCGGGAAATCGGAGTCATCGGTGATGATATTCGTGGATTTGGCGCGCTGCGCGGGCCGCCAGCACATGTAGTCGGGGGACTCAAAAATCGCGGCTCCCGGACCTTTGCTGAAATCAATCAGTGCCACCAAACCGTCCGGCGTAGGCACGAATGGATGCCGCGATGACAACGCCCGCGTCGCGACGGACCGTCGTTTTTCGTGGTATCAGCCATGGCGTAACCCCTTTCGAACCTCATCAAAACTGCTGCAAGAACCGGATATCGTTTTCCACGAAATGGCGGATGTCGTCGATGGCGTATTTGCGCATGGCGATGCGCTCGATGCCGAAGCCGAAGGCCCAGCCGGAGTAGATTTCGGAGTCTATGCCGCAGGCTTTGAAGACGTTGGGGTGAACCATGCCGCAGCCGCCGAGTTCGACCCATTTCTGACGGTCTTCAAACCAGACATCCACCTCCGCCGACGGCTCGGTGAAGGGGAAGAAACTGGGGCGGAAGCGCACCTTGGTGTCTGGGCCGAAGTAGGCGCGGATGAACTGCAAGACTGTGCTTTTTAAATCGACCATCGTGATGTTCTTGTCGACGACCAGAGCTTCGAGCTGGTGAAACATCGACAGGTGCGTTTGATCGTGCGTGTCGGGACGGTAAACCCGGCCGGGGATCACCACGCGAATCGGCGGCTTCTGCGTCTGCATCACGCGGATTTGCACGGTGCTGGTTTGGGTGCGGAGCAGGAGTGCACCATGGGAAGAGACCGAGGGACTAAGGGGCGAAGGGACTGAGGGTGAAGAAATATCCGTCCCGTCGCTCTTTGTCCCTCTGTCCCTTCGTCCCTGTGTCCCTTCCAAATAAAAATTATCGTTCGGATCGCGCGCGGGATGGCTTTCGGGAATGTTGAGGGCGACGAAGTTATGGAATTCGTCCTCGACTTCGGGGCCGCCGGCCACGGTAAATCCCATTCGCGCGAATAGCGCCGTTAATTCGTCAACCACCTTCATGAGGATATGGCGATTGCCCAGGCGAAGAGGCTGGCCCGGCTCGGTGATGTCGACGTAATCGCGGTCGGCACTGACATCCTGCGCCAGGGAGTTCTTTGCCGTCTCGAAGAGCGCGGTAACCTGGTCCTTGATGGAATTGAGGCGTTGGCCCAGGGCCGGCTTTTGCTCCTTGGGCGCCTGGCCGAGCAGTTGCTTCATGCTGCTTTTGAGCAGGCCATTGGGGCCGATCCATTTGATGCGAAATTGCTCCAGGGAATTGGCATCGGAGACGGCGGCGAGGTCGCCATGGGCCTGGGGAAGAAGCGCGTCGATTTGTGCGAACACATCAGCCATGGGTACTATTCTGCGCCAGAACCGATCGCGGATAAAGCCGGGCGGTGGAAAAGAGCGTGCTTCTGTTGGAAAAATGCAGTATCCGCAGGAGAGACGCAAGGCGGTTGACCGCAAAGGCGCAAAGAGCGCAAACAGGACGCAAAGGTCGGATTTTGCAATCGAAGCTGGTCCGGGGCTGGTCCCTTTCTTCCGTTTTTCTTTGCGTCCTCTTTGCGTACTTTGCGCCTTTGCGGTTTGAAAATTCTTCGCGCGCCGCGAGGATTACGTGCAGCGGTACTGCGGAGCGCGCCAAGACAGCCGCGGGATGTATTTCCCGGAATAAACCGCGGCCTTCCGGCTGCGGATATAAAAGAGTCGCTTGATGGGAATCTTTTTTAATATTGCGTTGGGGAAATAAAATATGGATCTCTCGAAACTGCCACGCATGTCCAAGACTCCAACGCCGCCCGGGTCCACGGAGCCAGCGCCCAACGCTTCGGTGCAGCCTTTGGGCGCTGCTCCTGCTGCGGCGGGAAGCGCCTTGCCCTGCCCGTATTGTGCCGCGCCGCTGCGGCCGGGGGCGCGATTCTGCGATAACTGCGGCTCGCCTCTGCGAAACGAACGCGATATATCCGCGGGAATCGCCGCCGAGGCGTGGATCAGCGTCGGCATCGGAATCCTGTTGCTGATTTTCTGCCCAACAATGGTCGAATATATCTTGCATAACACAATTCACACCCACTTCGCGCCGTATCTCGCCTTTGATGCCGACGGCAATCCCATCAACGATAAGGATGGGAAGCAACAGATGTCCGATGAAGTCACGATGGAAGGGACCAACGTTCATATCCCCTATCGCAGCACCAAGCCCAACGTTCATCCCAACTTCTGGAATGACCTGGCGATTACTTCGTTCGCCTTCGCACTGATTCTGGAAGGCGTGGCTTTGGTGCTGTCGCGAAAGCCGATGGTGGTGGCCTTTGCATTGCTGGTGACGGTGGCGGCAACATTGTTGAATCTCGGGTATTTCCTCGGGACTGTCAGGCAGTATGGGATTCCATTGATGTCATGCCTGGCGGTTATCTTTGGGATTTACATGGCAATCTTCCAACTTCGCTTATTCATGGCCGTCCGCGTTGGCAGCGCCGGACCGCGCGCATAAAAACGCCCCGCACGGGGGGAAGTCCGTGCGAGGCTCAGGGAGGGCTCGTTCGACAGCGCGCAGGGCAGGCCCATTCGGCAGTTTCAGGGCAGACCTATCACCCATGCATGCTGTAAACGATTGCGGCAACCATCACATAGCCAAGAATCGCAATCAGCCCAATCACGTCCGGGAAATTTCGCGTTTCCATGGCGGCTCCGTATCGTGGAATCATCCGAGTCATGCTTGTTCCTTCGTGTAAGATTAGATACGCCGCTGCGCCAAAGGTTTGATTATAAAAGCCGGCGATGAATGGAAGCGGCCGCATTCTTCGCACTCAGATTGATGTAGCGGCGCATTGTCATCCTGAGCCCGCGGGTTTGCACTTCGTGCGCCAAGAGTCTGACCACAGGATTTCGCTGATAAACACGGATAAGAAGAACGCCCGACTTTGTTCCCATCGGTGTATATCTGTGAAATCCGAGGTCAAACCTCTTTGCGTCTTTCCGGCGACGGGAAGCGGGGAAGAATCGCTCGGTTTCCAGCGACAGTGATTGCCATGTGCGATCGCAATGTTGAAATAAAATTGCGGACAGCGGCAGATTTGCCGTTTGCCGATGGTTGGTTTATGGGGTATGTAGGGTCTATTCCGTCGAAAGTGGGTGTTTTGGGGTGGACGGGATAGATGAATAAAGCTGAGGCTGCCGGCAATGAGTTGCCGATAATCCATAACTCAGCGTGATTTGTAACGTAGGCGACGTTGCCGGCGATGGACCAGGTGTGCCTGGCAAATCGGTCAGTATCGGCGGAGTCTGAATGGTTCAGACGGTCGCGAGCCCCATGTTAACGCCGTGCCCTTGGCTAACGAGCCCATGGCGAAGGAGAAAAACGTGATTAATCGGTCCAAGAATTCCAATCGTCGGTCCACCGTTGCCCGCGCCGCTGCATGCACTCTCGAATTCCTCGAGGACCGCATGTTGCTCTCCACGTCGTCGGTCGTCCTGGGCGCGCCCACCAATCTTTCCGCCGCGACGGCAGGCGTGACCCCGCAATTTGACTGGCTCGCACCCCTGGTCACCGGAAGCGCCGACGATGACCTGATCGTCGCCAACAGCAGCAGCAGCATCGGCGTCCTGACCAACAAGCGCGATAACACCGGCGCCTTCAACAACGCCACGACCTACGCCGTCGCAGGCGCGCCCCTTCCCATCACCACCGGCGCATTGGTTTCCGGCAGCCCGGTCGAGGATATCGTCGTCGGAACCACCGGAAGCCCGGGCGACATCAGCATCCTTCTTGGCAACGGCGATGGAACCTTCCAGCCCGCCATCAACCACACCGCCCTGGCCTCCAACCATGCGATTGCCGTCGGCGACTTCATCACCGGCGGGCCTGCCGCCATCGTGACGGCGGACAATACCTCCTCCACAAGCGACAACCTGGCGATCTGCTTCACGGATGGCGCCGGGCACATCACCGCCGTCGATCCGATCAGCATTGGGCACGGCGGGATTTCCGCCATCGCCGTCGGCGAATTCACCAATAGCGGCCACGAAGACATCGCAGTCCTCAGCCAAACCGATGCCACCGTCACGGTGCTCAAGGGCAATGGCGACGGGACGTTCGCAACGCCGGTCGATTTCAAGACCGGTGCATCGCCGACGTCCCTGGCGATCGGCGACTTTAACGGCGATGGAAAGATCGACATCGTCACCGCCAACAGCACCGCCGGCACCGTCAGCTTCCTGGCCGGCAATGGAGATGGAACCTTTGCGGCAAAGGTCGACACCGCCGTCAGCGGATCGGCCGTGGGCGGCGGGCCGCTGAAAGTCCGCGTTGCCAACTTCACCAACAACGGCAAGGCCGACCTTCTCTGCCTGCTCAGCCCCGGCAGCACCGGCGACGCCACCATCCTCCTTGGACAAGGCAACGGAACATTCCAGAATGTTCAGCCCATCGCCACCGGCGGCGCAACCCGCTCGGGCCTGGCCGTTGGCGATTTGAATGGCGACGGCCTCACCGACATTGTGCTGTCCGACCCAAGCCAGATCAGCACTCTGAAGAACATCACCAACTCCGACAATTCCACGCCGACCGCCACGTTGAATGCCGTCACTCCCGGCAGCTCGCAGTCGAGCATCTACCAGTTCACCGTCACCTACGCCGATACGCAGCAGGTTGACGCGCAGACCCTGGGCAATGGCAATATCATCGTGACCGCCCCGGCCGGTGTGACCTTCCCCGGCGGCAACACCCAGGAAGCCGCCACGCTCGTCAGCACCAATCTGACCAGCGGCCCCTCGATCACTGCGACATACCAAATTACGTTCGGATCGAATCTCACGCAGGCGGATGCCGGTAATTATGCCATCAGCATGGCCTCCGGCTCAGGCGCTGTTACCAATGCCGGTGGAATTGCAGTAGCGCCGGGAACATTCGGCACGCTGGCGCTGACCGTCCAGGTGACCAACGAAGCCCCGCCCACCGCGACCGTTGCCGCCAGCCAGACACCCGGCAGCCAGCAGGGCAACTTCTATCAGTTCAACGTCACCTACACCTCCACCAGCAGCGAGATCAACACCCAGACGCTGGGCGACAACAACCTGGTCGTCAGCGCACCGGCGGGCGTGCTGTTCGCCAACGGCACCGGCACCCAAACCGCCCTGCTCATAAGCCAAAGCTTGTCCAACGCCTCCACGGTCGTTGCGACCTACCAGGTTAGCTTCTCGGCCAACCTGACGACCACCAACGTCGGCGCTTACGGCGTTTCGGTGAACGCCAACAGCGTGACCGACACGAACAACATCCCTGTGGCCGCCGGCAGCATCGGCGCGTTTGATTTAAGCCTTGCTTCCAATGTCCCCGCCCCGACCGGCGACTTCACACCGTCTGCCCCGAAGGGCAAGTTCAAAGCGTCGGTCGTTTCCGGAACCAAACAGGGCGGCGTAACCGTCACCGTTGTAAACACCAGCAACAATGTTCTCAGCGGCAGGGTACTCGTCACCCTCCATTCCTCGCTGACGCAAGTCGTCGACAACACCTCCACCGCCCTGACGTCGGTCGCTCACGTCGTGAAGAAGCTCAAGCACGGCAAGGGTTTTGTCGTGCACTTTAAGCCCTTCACCTATCCGTCAGTTGCCGGCCAGTATTACCTCGTTGCAGACGCAACGCTCAATGGGACGGCTGACAGCTACGATGGATCGACGGCAACGACGATCAACGTCGCCGCCGCGTTTGTGGACGCGCGTGCCAACAGCGTGACGCCGACCAAGGCTGTTGTCACCGCCGGCAAGAAAAACGCCGTCACGCTGAGCGTGACCAACCTTGGCAATGTGACAATGCATGCCGTGCCGACCACGGTGAGCATCTACGCCTCGGCCAGCGGCGTCCTCGACGGCACGCAGACGCTGATCGGTACCGTGGCGGCGAAGCTTACGCTCAACGCCTCGCAGACCAAGAAGATTCCGCTGAGCTATACGCCCGCCACCCTCCCCGCCAGCGGCACGTACAAGCTGATCGCTACGATCACCGCCACCGGCGACAACAACGCGACCAACAACACCGTGGCCTCGGTGGGATCGGTCACGATCTAATATTGCCGCCGCATGAATCTGTCATCATGAGGTACTCCGAGGGATCTAGCTCGCCATCGCGTACCGGCAAGATCCTTCGGAGTATCTCACGATGACGATCACCCATTTCGGACCCATTTCGGATATTTACTTGCGGCAGGTCTGTGAGAGCCGTCATTTTTCGAAGAGCAGCGACAGGGTCCGCACGTTCGTGCGGGCCCTTTTTCATTGGTGAAACAGTGCGAAACCTTGCGATCGATGATACAATCCTGCTGGCGCCAATGTTTCTCGCATTTCACCTCGAGCATCGGCATGGGACAAGATGACATTACAGCCCGGCAGCCTGATGCCCAGGTGGCATCGCCGCCGGTTGCTTCTCAAGACGCCTCGGCGAAGCGCATTGGACCGATCTGCCTGATTCGCCTGATCGGCAAAGGGGGCATGGGGGAAGTGTGGCTTGGAAAGCACGAACTGCTCGGAATTGAAGTTGCCCTGAAGGTTCTCTCAACCGGCGGCATCGACAGCGCCGATCCGGCTTTCATCGATTTTATTCAAGGCGCAAAGGTCGCCGCCTCGCTCATTCATCCCGGATTAAACAAGGTCCACCACGCCGACATCTGCGACGGCATTCCGCACCTCGTCCTCGAGTATCTTGACGGGCCGAACCTTGGCGAACTGATCGTTCGCCATGGCCGGCTCGATCTGCCGGTGGTGCGCGCGGTTGTGGAAGCGGTCTGCGCGGCTGTGGCTCACCTTCATCAGCACGACCGCGTTCACCGCGATATCAAGCCGTCAAATATCGTGCTGACCAGCGACGGCCGCATCGTTGTCACTGATTTTGGGCTGGCGTGCGCGACCCCGGCCTTATCGCTTCGCCAAAAGATCGGCGTTGTTGCGGGAACACCGGCGTACATGGCGCCGGAAACATTTGACGGCGTCGCCTCAGCGCGAAGTGATGTCTATGCGATTGGCATGACCGCTTATTTTCTTCTCACCGGTCAAAATGCCTTCGGCGGGGCGTTCGACGAACTACGAAACCATCATAAGTCGACGCCGCTCGACGTGGAACCGCTTCGCGGGGCCGGCGTTCCAGACGGCGTGACCGACGCCATCGTGCGCGCAACGTCCAAGGACGTCTTGTTTCGCCCCAAGACCGCCCGGCACGTGCTGGAGGTGTTTCGGCGGGCGTTCGATGAAGCGGGAATCCAAGCAGCGCCGCGCGATGCGATGGTGGCGCTGCTTGCCGGTCCTATCTCGCCGCGCGTTGACGCGCCGCTGCGAGATCCTGCTGCGCCGAGCCAGACGGCCGAGACGGTGTCGCATCTGGCCGCTTTGAAACGCGAATTTCGCGACAGCATTCAACCATCCAAATCCGTCGCCGCGGCACCTGCCCGACCGGTCAATCCGGTTTTCGCAACTCAACGAAAGGCCGAGAAAAGGCGGATCCGGATTGCCTATTGGATCGCGACGGTGGCGGGAGCATGCGCCAGCGGCGGCATGGTGTTGTTGATCGATCGCAACGGAGCGCGTCTTGAGCAATGGCTCTCAACACACGTTGCCCATGCGAAAGTGGTAATGACCCCCGGTCCGGGCAACTCCGTCACCTTTTCCCGGCAGCTTCCGATTTGGGAGCACCTGGTCCTCGCATTAATGCCGCTCGGATCACTGGTGTTGGCCGGCGTGGTTTTCACGATCCTTCTCTACAAGACGCTGCGCGGAAAGCCCCTGCCCGCCGACAGTGAGAACACCCGCTGCGGATGGTGCCAGCATGAATTGCGCGGAATTACCGAACCGATTTGCAGCGAATGCGGCCATCGTATCGGCGATCGCGGGCCGGACGAAGAAGGACTCGTTCCACTCAATCGCCGCCCCTCCAGGCGCTTCATGATCATTGTGCTGCTTCCGGTCGCATTTCTTCTAACGACGGCCCTGGCCCGGTTTGCGATGAAGGCCGTGGAACTCCTGCTGTTTCGCAGACTGTCAAGCCTGCTATTGGAAAACATTCTCGGGTTTGCTTCGTTGTTTTTCGGAGCGGCGGCGGTTGTGCTGCTTTACGAAGCATCGCTGCGACTGACCATGACCCACTCCGGCCGCGCGTGGTGTCGAGGATGCAAGGCGGAATTGCGCGACCTTGCCAAGCCGGTCTGCCCGGCATGTGGCCTGGAAATCTAGCCGGAAAAATTCAGAAACCCAGTATTGGAATCCCGCTCATCTCTGAGCACCGACGCGCTTATCGATCACCAGCTCGTCGCCGGCCTGGGGGAAACCGTTCATGGTGCGGTGAGAACCGCGCAAAACGGCGGCGTGCATGGCTTCAACGTCGTCGAACTCGTCGCCGCGGAACAGGCTGCCGGTGTATGCTTCCTTTACGCGGGGATCGTTAATTACTTCCTTTGGCGTGCCTTCGGTCAGCACCTCGCCGTCGGCGATAATCACGGCGCGGTCGCACACTTTGAGCGTCTGCGCGACGTTATGGTCGGTAATCAGAACGCTTTTGCCGAACTCGTGCTTCAGGCGGAGTACTTCCTGCTGCAAATCCTCGACGGCCCGCGGGTCGACACCGCTGAATGGCTCATCCAGCAGAATCAGCATCGGGTCGGTGACCAGGGCGCGGGAGATTTCCAGCTTTCGACGTTCGCCGCCGCTGAGGGTGTCGGCTTTCTGGTCGCGGCATTTCAACAGGCCGTATTGCTCAAGCAATTTATTCGCCCGACGATTTCGTTCGGCGCGATTCAGTGGCGGGTTGACGGTTTCAAGGATGGCCTGAAGGTTCTGCCAGACGGTCAGCCGGCGAAAATCGCTCCGTTCCTGGGAAAGGTAGCCGAGTTTATTTCCCTGGCAGCGCTTGTACATGGGGAGGTGGGTGATATCCTGTCCATGAAAGGCGACGGCGCCGCTATCGGGTTCGACCATGCCGAGGATCATGCGGAAGGTGGTTGTTTTTCCCGCGCCATTTCGGCCCAGGAGCCCGACGATTTCGCGCTGTCGCAGAACGAAGGTGACTTCGTTCACGACCGTTCTTCCGCCATAGGTCTTGCAAAGCCGGTTGGTTTCGAGAAGATTCATAAAAAGTGGTGCCGCCGATTAATCGAGGCTTGCATCTTCCGCTGAAAGCCTCATCGAATCAAGCAGTTGCCGCCATTGTGGATAACATGTGGAGAGCCGCTATGGGCGGTGCACGGAGGTTTCGAGCGGAATTTGCGCAACTCGACACTATCGGCATAAGCTTCCTAAAGCGCCAATAGCCTATCGGATTTGTAACGTGCCCCGCAACAGGCGCAATTCCCTATTTTGAATGGGATTAACGTCAAATCATTGCGAACATGCGCTCCGGTCATCCAGTGGGACGTCTTCTGGGACTTAGGTGGGGCAGTTGGGGTGAAATGGCCTTGAAACCGCTTGGCGATCCATATCGATTGTGGATAACCCGTGCCTTGCCCGCGTATTTCATGGTTGACACCACCGGAAAAATAATTTTGTTTCCACGGCTCGCATTGGTATCTTCAGCGTTTGTAAATACGTCCCTTTTGGCACAAGGGACGCTTCCGGCCGGGAAGGGCTCCCGGTTGCGAACCAGTCAGTGCTGTACAGCGGGCGATGCTTTTGCCTCCCCGCCACGTCGGGAAAGGAATGGCTTTCATGGCCACCGGGAAGGTTAAGTGGTTCAACGACCAAAAGGGGTACGGGTTCATTTCTTCGGAGAAAGAAGGAAAGGACGTTTTTGTTCACCACACGGTGATTGAAGGCGACGGGTTTAAAACGCTCGCCGAAAACGAGAGCGTCGAATATGACGCCGAGGACAGCGACAAGGGCCTCAAGGCGACCAAGGTGCGCCGGCTCGTCGCCGCCCGATAACCATCGGCGATCCACCAAAATGCTGAAAGGCCCGGCCCGGAAAGGCCGGGTCTTTTTGTTCCGAGCCGCGGCATTCGGATTTCGGTACCCCCCGCCCGCCCATAATGTCTATCCCTGTTTGCATGTCGTCGACTTGGACGAAGATACCTCCATGTCTCGATCCGCTCATTTTCCGCTTGCGGCAGTGCCCAATCCACGCCTTGGCTTGGCGCTCCTGATCGGCTTGATTTGCCTCGTAGCTGCCGGAAAACCGATTCTTTCCGACACCATGGATCCCGACTGCTTCTGGCATTTGCGCGTGGCCGAGCAGTTGCGCGATCAACTGCATAACGGCCGGCTTGGGCCGCTGGTCGACAATCTTTCCTTTGCCTCGGTTCAGGATCCCTGGACGCCTTATTCATGGCTGGCGGAATTGGGGATGGATGCCTTATGGCGAACGGCAGGCTGGCGCGCGGCAATCTTCGCGCACGCGTTCTTTGACGTCGCCTTCGTGCTATTCATCGCGCTGGCCTGCCGGACCCGGCCGACGCGAGACTTGAGTGATCAGCCGCACCATTGCTTCACGACCAACCAAGCCATTCCCGGCGCGCTGGAATCGGCATTGGCGACCGCCGCCGCCGCGATATTGTCACTGGCCTATTTGAGCTTTCGACCAGTGACCGCGGCGCTGGTGCTGATGGCGATGTGCGGGTGGCTTCTGATACGCGATCGCCGCTCGGGCGAACAGTCCAAGGCCGTCTGGCTGGTGTTGCCTGTGACGGCGTTGATGATCAATCTTCATCTGTACGCGATTTTCATTCCGATGTGGATCGCCGCGCTCTGGATCGGCGCGATTTTGGAACGGCGCAAGGCCGGTCCCGAAGACCGCCCCGAGGCCGAGCGGCGCGTGGCACGCTATTCATGGCTGCTGGCCGGCTCGGGCGTTGCATGCCTGGCAACGCCGATGCTGCCTGGCGTCATCGGCGCTGCTCTGCGCTACCAGAGCATCGACCCGATGGTCGCCAGCGGCGTGATCGGTGAAATGAAGCCGTTCTATCACGGCTTTGCCGGAATTGTTTCCGCCGCCATCGTCCTCATCATGGCGGGTTGTCTGATCGTGGGCCGAAAGCAGCTTCGCGTCGGCGACTGGCTCTGGCTGGCCCTTGCAACGGCGCTGCTATTTCGCCTGGGGCGCTTCGCGCCGCATTTTGCCATTGTGGCCGCCCCGATTTTCGCGCTGACCATCCCCCGCCTTTCCAGCCGAATCCTGAACAAGCCGGTCATCTGCTTGGCGATGGCCGCTGTGCTGCTCATCGGCACCGTGCGCGTGGCGATGGCATTCCCGCGCGGCGCAACAACCCTCGACGCCTGGCTGCAGCGCCAGGGGCCCGATGGCCCTGGCTACCCCTGCGCCGCGGCAGATTATATTGCAACAAGCGTAAAACCAACCACTGGCCGGCTGATCAACGAATTCACCTGGGGCGGCTTCCTGGAATGGCGCTTCAAGAACCGCTATCAAACCCTCCTTGATGGCCGCACCCAGCTCTTCTCGCCGCAGTTTTGGCAGGCAACGTATCTTGGCAGCGAGCAGGAACGCTCGGCGTATTTGTCGTCGATTCACGCCGACGCTGCTTTGCTCCCGATGCAGCACAGCGTGTTCGAAGAAACGCTGCGGAAGCAGGGTTGGCAAATCGCCTATCGCGACGAGCGTGCCATGGTACTGGTCCCCCCGCCGCCGACGATCAGCAACAAGGCCAATTCGCCGAAATGGCCGTTTGCAAGCCTGTTCTTGGGGGAGTGAGACGAGGGCGCGACTCAACGTGGCGCGAGCGGCTCGCGCGGCCCGTGCCACGCAAAGCTTCACACGACCTGATGCAGGGAACAACGGTTTCTCCAGTATTATGATTTGCGGCGGTAGTGCACAACGGATCGTTTGCCGAATTCCCTATGAGCAAACTACCGATCGGCCGCCGTCCATCACGCCAACCGCGATCATCAAAAACCCCGACGTGATTTCCAAAGGGATGAAGATCACGATTCCGAAGCTGGACGATGAAAAACCAGCCCGGTGAATGCACCTCATTCGAATATCGATCGAAATACGCCGTGACCCAATCGGAACATCGCTTCGGCAGCGCGTTGAATTCCGTGCGCCGGTATGCCATGCTCGCTCCGGAAATGGAGGCCCTTAGCCAATGAAGGTTCGCAAAGCAGTCATTACCGCCGCGGCACGCGGGCAGCACGCGCTGCCGTTGCAGACGCTGGTCGATCGCGACAGCGTGCAGAAATCAGCCCTGAAAATTATCCTCGAGGAAGCGCTCAGCACCGGCGTGGAGACCGTCTGCATCGTCATCAGCCCGGGAGACCAAAAAGCCTATGCCACCGCCGCCGGCGATCTGGCCGGGCGGCTGCATTTTGTCGAGCAGGACAAGCCGCTGGGATACGGCCATGCCCTGCACACGGCCAAGGCGTATGTGGGGAGTGACCCGTTTTTGCATCTGGTGAGCGATCACCTCTATGTGAGCCGGACCAAGGCGCGCTGCGCCCGGCAACTGGTGCAGATGGCCGAGGCCCACGCGTGCAGCGTGTCAGGCGTGCAGGCGACGCGCGAGAATATGCTGACGTGGTATGGCACCGTTGGCGGGCGGCGGGTGTCTGGCGAAAATCATCTATATGAAGTTGAACACGTGGTTGAAAAACCCACGCCAACCGAAGCCGAACAGACGCTGATCGTGCCGGGGCTGCGGGCGGGGTATTATCTTTGCTTTTTTGGGATGCACGTTCTGACGCCGGCGGTGATGGAGTTGCTGGGCGAGGAAGTAGCCGCCGCCCGCGAGGGAAAGCCGGTGCAGTTATCCCCCGCCTTGGCGCGCCTCGCCGCCAAGGAACGATACCTGGCCATGGAAGTGCAAGGCCAGCGCTATAACATCGGCGTGCGCTACGGACTTTTGCATGCGCAACTGGCCCTGGCGCTGGACGGCAACGACCGCGAAGAGATTCTGACGCAGATCGTGGAATTGCTGGCCCTGCGCGAGCGGGCGGAGGCGCAATGAACGAGACGAGGGATATTTTTCGGGGGCGAGGTGGTATCGAGCGCACGTGACGCCGGTTCTGAGGTACTCCGAAGAGCCGGGTCATTTGCGAGAAGAACCCGGCTCATCGGAGTACCTCAGAACCGGCGTCTTCATCCGATCGAACAATATGAAGGACCTTCGATCACTACTCGGACCGAAATCCAGCCCGAATCGCCGTGCCTTTTCCTGTTCTGCTGCCGCGCTCCGGGCTTATGGCGTCGGAGTGCCGTCGCTCACGGGCGAGCCGCCCGTGCCACGTTCAGGGAACATTTATCAATGACAGGACCGCCATGAAATCGCTGCTCTTCCGTTCCTTCGCTTCGCTCGCAATCCTGCTCGCTTCGGCCATCGCCTTCTCAGCGGACGGCCCGCCATTTACCGACCCCGCCCCGCCGGCGGTCAAGTCCCCCGACGACATCGCCCCCGCCGCGCAGAAAAACCCCGACACCACCTTCCACATTGCCCCAAAGCCGCTCGACAAGGCCGCCGTCGTACAGGATTGGCCCTGCCTGCTCGGCCCGACTCACAACGGCTTTTCCACCGAAACAAAATTGCTGCAAAAGTTTCCCCCCGGCGGCCCAACGCTGGTATGGGAAATGACCAAGGGCGAAGGATACGCCCAGCCCGCCGTCGTGGGCGAGCGGCTCATTCTCTTCCACCGCGTCGCCAACAACGAGACCGTCGATTGCCTGCAGGCCGCCACCGGCCAGCGCTTCTGGCGCTATGAGTATCCCACGGCTTACCTGGACCAATACGGCTACTGCAACGGCCCGCGCTCAAGCCCCGCCGTGGCCGGCGACAATGTCATCACCATCGGCGCCGAGGGGAAGCTGCACTGCCTGCAACTTCGCAACGGGCATGTGCTCTGGTCGCGCGATCTGCGCAAGGAATTCAAGCTGCCGCAGAACTTCTTCGGCGTGGGCGCAAGCCCGCTCATCGAAGGCGACAAAGTCATCATCAACGTCGGCGCGCCCGGCGGGCCGTGCGTGGCGGCGTTCGACATCAAGACCGGGAAGATGCTCTGGGGCGCAGGCCGCGAATGGGGACCGAGCTACGCCTCCCCGGTGCCGGCGGTCGTGCAGGGTAAGCGCCGCGTCTTCGTTTTTGCCGGCGGAAAAAGCCAGCCGCCCGATGGCGGCTTGCTCTGCATCGACCCGGAAAACGGCCACGTCGATTTCACCTTCCCCTGGCGCGGAACCCGCCACGATTCGGTCAACGCCTCTTCGCCAGTCATCATCGCCAACCAGGTCTTCATCTCCGAATGCTATGGCTCCGGCGGCATCATGCTCGACATCCAACCCGACCTCACCGCCAAAACCGCCTGGACCAATCCCCAGTTCGGCACCCACTTCATGACCGCCATCCCCAAGGACGGCTACCTCTATGGCGTCGATGGCCACGGTCCCGAGGACGCCTTCTTCTGCTGCATCGACGCCAAAACCGGCAAGGAGATGTGGCGCACGCAGCCGGAATGGCCGCAAACCCTCAAGACCCGCACCGGCAGCCGCGACACGACTCTGGGCACCTATCGCTGCAACCTGCTGATGATCGACGGCCGCTGCCTCTGCCTGGGCGAATACGGCCATATCCTCTGGCTCGATTTAAACCCACAAGGCTACAAGCAAACCGCCCGAGCCTGGCTGGTCTCCGCCAGCGAAACCTGGACCCCGCCGGTGGTCAGCCACGGCCTTCTCTACATCTGCCAGAACACCGCCGGCAGCGCCGGCGAGCCAATGCGGCTGCTGTGCTACGATTTGCGGGGCGGGTAAGGGCCGAAGTGCTGTCGAATGCCGTCGCCCCGGCGCGCCCCATCGCGCCCCAAAGCGCAACACTTTCGCGCAACATACGGGTGTTGCGCCGGCTGATGTCTCGAAATGTCCCCTTTTTTTGATTTTTCGCCCGAAAATGGGACATTCATTTCTTTTCAGAGCACGCAAGCGATGATTCTGTCATGACTTACGCTATTCATCGCCGGCGCGCATGCCCGGGCCGGGCGGGACATTTGAGACATTGTTGGGACAAAAAATGTCCCATTCATGTCTCATGGCTGATGGCGAGTTTGCCCGCTTCGCGTTCATGGCTGCTGCCCCTTCCCGCTGTATTTGCGTTTCATCCTCCCGGACGCGTGCTAGAATACTCACGACATGACTCTGAACCTTCAACTCGATCAGGATGAAGAACGCGCTCTTGAAAAAAAGGCCAGGGCTGCGGGATTGGACGTTCCCGCATACGCACTACGCCTGCTCCGAAGCGACGCCAAACGGCCTTCGCTGGATGAGATTCTGGCGCCGCCGGTCGGTGCGTGCAGATGGCGCTGGAAGGTCACCTCGATCTGTTCGTCAGTGCAGAGGTACTTGCGGAGATCCACGAATTACCGCTCAAGAACATTGGCGTCGAGCGCGGCATCACGCTCGGCACCGTACGCGAATTTACCGACGAGTTACTGAATCACGCGACGTTCATCGATCATTCCGATACGTTACGTGCACCCGATCGATCCTGACGATTCCATCTACGTTAATCTTGCGCTTGTTGCTCAGGCGAAATTGATCGTTCCGGCGAAAAACAGGGACAAAGGCAGGAATGGTGGATGTCAACTTTTCAGCGTCTGTCACCTGTTCTTCTTCCCCTTCTTTAGCCAGTTACTTGAGGATGCCAATGCGAAGTCTGCTTCCAGCGGTTCTTCGGTGTTTGTCATCGATTATCCCCATCGTCGCGCTATCAGGTGGGTGCTCAATGATGCCGACCACAGGGGCCGCAGATAAATCTTTCAACCAGGATGACCCACCAAACCTGTCAAAAATACTGAATAAGGGAATGACTGTTCACGAAGCATTTCGCGCTCTTGGCGCCGAACAAACGGTTCCGTTCGGCTCATTTAACTTTTATTACTATGCGTGCACAACTCCCTTTTTTCCGGGCTGGACGGTCTATATGACGTTTAGGTTCACCGGCACATCTAAATCCGAGCGTGTCCTGAGCAGTTGGGAATTTGTGCGCAACGTTAGAAAATCGCCGTACCCTACGACGGTCTGATGGCGAAGCCTTGGACAATTCGTTCCGTTCAACTCTTTCAGGCGATTTTCGATGATGTTTCAAAAAGAAAAAGGGGACGTTCCCGCTTTTCGTTCCCGTGTCCCTGCACTACACTTCAACCCGCGCCCCAGGCCGGCAATAAACAGGGACGAAGGAGGGGATGACGGATGTCACCTTTTCACCGTCCACCTTTTAACCTTCTTGAAACCATTCGCGCGGGAATTCGCTTCAAGCCGGGTCAAGCGCAGCGCCGGCCCGGATCCTTTCGCGATAATCTCCCTTCACCGCCGTCCTGGTTCTTCTATTGACCCGATCATCTCGCCGCGGACCATCCGGGGAATGCCCCGTTTCGGATTCTTGTGGCGTCACGTCAGCACAAAATCATGCTCGTTGCACGGCGACGAGAGAGGCTTTCGCAGCCGAAAGCACGGTATTCGTTCAAGCGTCCATTACATAATCCACGACCCCCTCAGCCAGCGCCAGGGCTTACGCGGATTTCACAAGAGGTGATCGCATCGCAACGGGACGGGTCGCTGAAATTCCACGCGCGTTGTGCAGACGGATCCGGGCCGGCGCTGCGCTTGACCCGGCTTGAAGCAACACCCCAAAATCGGCGCGCGGTTCAACTGGAATTCAGACCGTTTCCACTTATCCTGTGCATCGGTTTACACGTGTCGGGGGAAGAAATGGGACGGGAGTGGGACGCGTGCGATTTTCATAAATCGCCTGATCCTTCTTGACACGTCGCCACCATTAAACGCCACACCCTCCTCCGCTTTGCGTTCCCGTGTCCTGGCACTATACTGGACCTTACTTCACTTCAACTCCCCCGCGGCAGGCTCGGGAAAAATAGGGACAAAGGCAGGAATGATGGACCTCACCTTTTCACCGCCCCTTCACGATCCGGCGGCGGCGTCACGCGCGGGAGGCGGTGCCATGCGAAGGCGTCGGCGCTCCCACCTCGTCGAGGCGATGGAAAGGCGGATTGTACTGAGCAGCTTGGGCTATTCGCTTGCGGCTGATACTTCGCTCATTCCCTATCCGCACGGGCAAGCGCCTGGACAGATCGTCGTTGACAAAGCGGGGGACATTTTCGGAATTGCCTCAGGCGGGATAAACAGCCAGGGCATACTGTTTGAACTTCCAGCCGGCAGCAAGTCTGCGATCACGCTCATCACTTATTCCGACAACGACTACGTCAACCTTGTAGGGTGTGACGCGGCTGGCGATCTGTTCAGCACCAGTACCACCCAGGACGACACCTTCAATACCTCGATTGTTGAGCTGCCCGCCGGAACCAAGACAACCCAAACTCTGTTGACCAATACGCAGTTCCTTCCCACCGCCGTTGACGCCCATGGCAACCTTTTCGGCACGGCCGGCGATGGCAGCATTGCTGAACTTGCGGCTGGATCAAAAACGATCACCACACTTGTCAGCATCGACGACATCGAGGGGGTGCCTGAGGACAGCCTGCTGCTGGATCAGCAAGGCGATTTGTTCGGCGTAACCTCGTTCGACGCCAACAGCCTCGGGACCATTTTCGAAGTCACCGCCGGCACGAATCAATTCACCACGCTCTTCAACTTCAATGCTGAGTTCAGCGTCGGCAACGAGGTGCCATATCAGCTCGCCATTGACAGCCACGGAAATTTGTACGGCGTCGATGTCAACCTGGATGTGTTCGAACTGGCGAAGGGATCAACCACTCTATCGATCGTTGCGACGCACGACCCCTCGCCCGAGCCAGGCGGCAGCTTCCGTTCGTCTGACCTGAATATCGATCCGGCGGGTAATGTTTTTGGCATCGAATCGTACCACCGTATGCAGGAGGATTACGACGACATTTTCGAGATCGTCAAAGGAAGCGGCACCATTACCAGCAACGCGGGGGGAGCGGCAAATGACCTGATCTCCGATTCGGCCGGCAACCTTTTCGTTGCGTACTATGGCATGCTGGACGGAATGACGGTCGATCCCGGGTTGATCTACGAGATGCCGGCCGGGAGCAGCGCGGAAACGACGCTGTACCAGTTTGCAGATCTCGAGCAGCCGAATGCTCCGGAGGCGGCGCTGGTCTCCGATTCAAACGGGAACTTTTTTGGCACCACTTCCGCCGGCGGAATACAGGACCCGGCCACTGGCTTTACAGGCGGCACCGTCATTGAAATCGCCAGGGGATCAACTGCCGTCACGACGCTCGCCGATATTCCCGTAGGCGTCTCCATTGATCACAGTCCAGTCGCCGTGGATGGCGCCGGCGATGTCTTCGGCACGGATTCTGTTGGCGTGTATACCATTTCCGAGGAAATCTATGAAGTCGCGGCCGGCAGCCATACGTTCAGCACGCTATATACTCCGGCGAATACCCTGCTCACCGGCGGATTGGCGATCGATTCCAAGGGAAACCTATTCGGCACGATGATCGGGAATGGATCCGTGGGGTCGGTTTTCATGCTTGCCAAAGGAAGCAAAGCTCCGGTCACCGTTGCGAGCTTCGACGTGTTCGACGGCGAGAATCCGAATGCCGTGACGCTTGATGCCGCCGGAGATATTTTCGGGACGACATCCGGCGGAGGCACAAGCGGCTATGGGACGGTCTTCGAGGTCGCCGCCAAATCCCATGCAATTACCACCCTTGCCAATTTTAACGGCGATCAGGGCTTCGTATCGTCGGGCCCGGTGACACTGGATGCAGCGGGCGATTTGTTTGGCGTCGTCGGGCCGACAGACACGTTTGCGGGCACGGCCATATACGAGGTTGTAAAGGGGAGCGGCTCCGTCACGACGTTGGCCACGTTCGATGATGGGTCCAGGCTTGATCCTCCTCCAACCAACGCTCCGCTCGCCGTCGACGCCGAGGGCAACGTATTCGCAGCAGGCGGTGATCCAGACCCACAGGAGAGCCAGATGAGCGACATCCTCGAAATCCCCAAAGGCACCCGCCAAATCGACACACTCTTTACCTTTGACGATCCGAGTTCTGATCCCACCGGCATCACGGTGGATGCAGCCGGCAACTTGTTCGGAATGACTTCGAGCGGGGGTACAGCAAACGCCGGTACGTTTTTCGAACTGAAGCCGACCCCGGGCCTGCAGCCGGCAGGGACGTTGGAGGCGGAAGTGGATCAAGGCGACTTCAGCGGGCCGCCTTCGATCATCGTCCCGTATATCGACAGCTCGAATTACATCAATCTCTCGAGCATTGCCGGCTCGAACTTGACTGTGACCAGCCCCGACGGAACGCCGTTGAATGTGACATTGGACAGCACCAGCGGATTGGGAGAGGTTGTTGAGGCGACTTACAGTGTAACGCCCGTCGACGGATCATGGTCGGCGGCGGACGATGGGCCATACACCCTCAGCCTCGCCAACAACGCGGTTATGGATGATGCAGGCGTTGGCGTAATGGGGGGCACTTCGTCGTTCGAGGTCAATATCCCCTCGGGAGCCGATTCGTTTCCGGCAACGATCTCTGCGCCTGATATTAACTCAGCCGCCGTCGCGCCGGAGGCGATCACCGTCGTGTTCAGCGACCCGATCGCAATCTATCCCCAAACGATCGATTCGAACGCTATCAGCGTCACTGATCCGGGCGGTAATCCGCTGAGTGTTTCACTTGCCAGCATGAGCACGACTGCCGACGGCGTCACCGCCGTCTACACCGTGGACCCTCCTGCCGGCGGATGGACGAGCGCAGCCAACGGCGCGTACGATATCGCCCTCAAGGCCGGATATGTACAGGACTACGCTCGCGTCTATGCAGACGGCGAAACCGGTTCATTCAACGTGAATGTGCCCGCGGCCGTCCCCGTGACCGTCCAGGCTTCGCCGCCGCTTGTGAACGACTCGGCTCTCGTGCCCAGCGTCTCGGCCAGCTTGCCGATGCGTGCGCTGATTGCCGGTACGACGATTCCAGCCATCCGTGAAATGCTTCATATCTCCAACACCGGCTCAACCTCGATGTCCGGCCCCGTCACGGTGAGTCTTTTGCTCTCGAGCGACAGCACCGGCCAATCCAACGGCACGATCGCGCTGGCAGTACGCCGGCGCATCAAGCTCAAAGCCGGCAAGGCGGCAAATGTCCCCATTTCGCTGCACAAGCTTCCTGCTGACGTCAGTGGCTCGGTCTATTTGCTGACTGAGATCACCGACTCCACCGGCAAAACCAGCTTCACCGCCAGCGCTTCGCCGATGACGGTGGAATCGCCCTACATCGACCTGACCGGCGTCTTCGTGAAATCCCCCGCGACCGCCAGGCCCGGTAAGGACGCGACATTAACGCTCGCCATCGCCAACGGCGGGAACATCGCCGTGAAGGCCCCATTGACTCTGACACTGCAGCTCAGCGATACCAGCATCACGCCCGCCACGGACATAACAATCGGCAACATCACCCATCGCATTTCCATCCGTCCGCACGGGCAAACAAGACTCAGACTCAGCGTGCCAATCCCCACCACGGGTGGCCCGTTCCACGTGACGGCTCTACTCAATTCCAATGGTGGGATTCCGGAGAGCAATATGGCGAATGATGCGGTGGTGAGCCCGCTGATAAAGTTGGGTTGAGAAAATGGTCCTCATGATAACGCCCAAGCTGCTTGCTTTATGGTAACTTCGAACTTCGGTCGGCGCGGCGCCGACCATTGAACGTGATCCGTTCGGCGGCCTAACGTCATGAACGCCAGGCTCCTCAACATGATCGGTTCGGACGAGGAGAACACCTACAAGGGCGGCGCATCCGACCGCCAGATCGCACTTGCAGAAAAACGTCTCGCCGTCTCGTTTCCGGAAAGCTATCGTGATTTTCTCCGTTGCTTCAACGGAGGAGAGTTTACTTTCGGTCGGATGTACCGCATCAGCAAGGGTGGGGCCGGTTTCTTTGACTTGGTTGACGAAATGAATCGGGCCTCGGAGCATCTTGCGCCATTTCGCGAGCGCTCCCTGCTTCTGTTCGGCGACGATTACAGCGGGAGCTATTATTGCCTGGACCTGAGCAACACGCGCAAACGAACACCAGTTGTCTTTTGGGATAGAGGCCACGGCGAAAAGCAGCTCCCCCAAGTAGTGGCTTTAACTCTTCAGGACTTCATCATCGAGGGTCTGCGACGGAACCGGTGAAGCCGGCGCGGCGAAAAGGAGAACACCACGAATCGACGCCAATCTTCACGAATGGAAATTGTCCATTGCGTATGCGTGGCTGGCGAAACTCGCCAGCGTTTGCATATTTGCATTCAGGGCGTCATTCAAATTCAAAGGGAATTTTGGGCCTGAGCGGGCGCACGTTCGTTGTGACGTGACAAACCGCTTTTCAGGGAAATCAAGGGGGATTTGCGAGGGAAGCCATGAAAACATCCACGTTCATTCGGAAAACATTGGGAAATCGTTCAGGCACATTAAGGGCAAAGAAAAGGGTCAAAAGGTCAAAACGTCTTTCAATTACAGCTAGCGCCCGAATAACGCTGGCGAAGGACCGCACGCTCGTGACGCAAAGTCACTTCGCCTCACGTTTGGCGAGCAGGTCGGGAAGTAACTTCTCGAGCTTTCCTCGGGCCTCGACGCTTGCCAGCTTGCCGTCGGCGTCGATCACGAACATCTGGGGGATTGAATCGATGCCCCATCCCTTGCTGAAGCTGCTCTCCCAGCCGTTGCCTTGATAATACTGCGGCCAGGGGACGTCATTTTTCCTGACGAACGCCAGCAGCTTTTCCTTGCCCTGATTCGCCTCGGGCGCGTCCAGGCTCACGCCGATGAATTCCACGCCCTTCTCGTGAAATTCTGTATACAGCTTCTTCATGTTGGGCATCTCGGCCACGCACGGGCCGCACCAGGTCGCCCAGAAGTCGACCACCACAACCTTTCCCTTAAAATCCTTCTGCAGGTCGATCGGCTTTCCCGTCGCCGCGTCGTCAAAGGTCAACTCGAAGGGCTGGCCGACCTTCTTTGCCCGCGCGAGCTGGGCCTTCAACTGCTCGATTGCCGGGCTTTTGCGCGTGCCGGCGTCGGCGGCGAGCTTCTCCAGTTTGGCGGTCTGCTCTGCCGGAGACAGGGCCGCATCATCGCGTATCAGCCCGATGCGCAGCGCGTCCAGCGGCGGCGCGTCGGGATATTCCGCCGCCAGCTTATCGACGGCAGCGCTCTTCTCCGCTTGCGAAGCCTTCTGATCGCGGAAGATCGCCACCGTGCGTATGATCATCAGTTGCTCGCGCGCCGGCGTTTTCGGATGGGCCGTCAGGAATGCGTCGATTTTTTCCTTCGCTCCGTCGGCCGGCCCGCCGGAGTTCATGAGCGAGCTGAGAAACATCTCGCCGCTCTTGGGGTGGTCGGGGTATTCCTTGAGGAATCGCGCGATCAGGGCCTGGTGCTTTGCCACAAAAATTTGGCGCTCGGCGAGCCATTGCTTGCGATATTCGGGGTCCTGAACCTTCGCCCGGTCAACCGCCGGCGGCTGCATGGCCTGGATCTGCGCCAGCAGATCATCCCCCGGCAGCGCCCCCGCCGGCTGGGTCGCCGGTGGCGCAATTTCCACCGCGAGCGCGGGAATCGATCCAAGCAGACACACGATAAGGAGGACGGTGTTTCTCATCTGTGGAAATCCTCAATCTGGTTTAACGGAAGTGCCGTTCTGTCCGCGAGCATACCTTGCTGCCGCCAGGAAGAAAGCCGGAATGAATCCGTGCAAAGCCTCCAACGTCAAAGTCCCGCTTTGCTTTTCCGGGAACGCCGACGTCCTCGTCGGCATTCCGGTCCCCGGCGTTCACTTTCAAAGAGCCGACGAGGACGTCGGCGTTCCCAGAGGAATCATGCAAGCCTTCTCGCCCACGAAGAACGACAACGCGCCGATATTGTCCGCGCAACATGCCCTATTTCGCCACCGATATCTTATGCGCCTCCAACCATCCCTCCGGCGGCTTGCGGGCGGGGTCGACGCCATCGGCGTCGGTATACGGCGTGACGAGGTCGCCGAACGTGGTGCTGAAAATGGGGGCGGTGTGGATCAGCTTTGACCGGTTCCACGGGGCGTAAACGCTCGTCGCGTCGTTGTACTGGCGGTCGATGTAACCCGAGACATACGGCAGCATCGCAGCCGACGGCTCTTCGCAGGTCAACAGGATGCCGCGGTCGGCGGCTCGGGCTGAGAGCTTTGCGATGAACGCCATCGTCTTGGCCCACTCGTCGCCGGCGTCGGCGGGCTTGTGCAGGTGGCCGGTCGCCGTGCAGGCGGCGGCGTGCCAGACGGGCGGAATCGGGAATTCGTCGAGCTGTATCACCTTGAAACCCACGTCGGCCAGTTTGTCGAATTGTTGCAATCGGGATGTCTGCCAGGCCTGGCTCGCCAGGCACATGTCGACGGCGCGGTAGGCGTAATTGTCGTCGGTTGTGATATGGCCGTCGAATCGTTTTGCCATGCCGGGGAAGTTGGCATCGGCCGGGGCGGTCAATCCCAGGCGGGGGATTTGGGTTTTGTAGGTGCGAAGATTCAGCCACGCAAGATGGGCCAGTTTGGGGTTGGCGGCGATAATGGACCTGGCGGTTTTTTCGGAATTGTCAGACCAGAAAACCTTCCCGCCGAGATCGACGCTGCCGGGGTCGAAGCCGTAAATGTGGATCAGGGTTTTTGGAGAAGTGCCGTGCATTTCCGCCGCCAGTTGCCCGGCCGTCCAGTCGACCCGCAGTGGCGGATCGGCCTTCTCGCTTATCCATTGATGAACGTAGAAATTGATCCTGTCATAACGATCGGCAAGCCGCGGGCCGCGGGGTTTGATGTCCCATTGCTGCCGCAATGCGCGAGCCATCTCCTGCCACGATCCGTCGGCCTTAAGCTCTTTCACCGATGCCGGATTGCGCGCCGCCAGATGCAGGTGCAACTCGCCCGCGCTGGCGTCAACGTCCAATGTGGTGGGCCAGGCTTGCAGCGAATCGGCGTACAGGATCGTCCACGCCTCATTTCCATATCGCCACGCCACGAACGGCGCGGACATCGGCCCAGGATAGGCAAGTTGGAATCTCGCCAGGCCGATCTCCCGCAGCGCCGCCGCGGGGTTGTCCAGGATGATTCCTTCGTAAATGGGAATGACGAGTTGAAGCGATTTTCCTGCGCTGCCGGCGGCGCGGAGGGAAACAGTTTGATCGTTGGGCGACGTTGATGCCGGTTTTTCAGCCGCGGCAACGATCGCGGCAACGGTCAAGAAGCCTGCAAGGAATGCGAAAAACGGCCAACGAGGATTGTAGGACGAACTGGAAAA
>DASRRM010000440.1:0-22817 GCA_035695715.1 Tepidisphaeraceae bacterium | reverse complement strand
CGATCTTGAGTCACTATTGTAGGGCGATCATCATCCAAGTCAAGGATGCTTGACCGGCGCGAAGCGCCCCATTTGTCGCGGCGGCGTGTTGGGAAGTTGATCGCGTCTCTCGACGGGTTTATTATCGCGCTCTTGGGTTTGACTCATGGAGGACAAGGTCGGGGTTGAAGTGATTTCGATTGGGGTGGGATTTCGGGTGGCAAAGGAGTGCCTGTGGCGGGTGAGACTGAATTGCATAAGACGTT
The DNA here is from genome assembly GCA_035695715.1 of Tepidisphaeraceae bacterium. Classification (GTDB taxonomy): domain Bacteria; phylum Planctomycetota; class Phycisphaerae; order Tepidisphaerales; family Tepidisphaeraceae; genus RYN-428. Next base: position 22,572 of record DASRRM010000440.1, on the reverse strand, counting down.
GAAAAAAGAGGGCTGCCGCTGGCTGCTCAAGATGGGGTATCGGTGCATCGCCGCGGAGGTGAGGCTTAGGCCGCTGGGGATTATTGATGCGGTCGGCACGGGGATTTTCCGGCCATTTCATAACCATCTGGTGCTTCCGCGCGAATTGCCGCAGGTGTGCTTTATCGAGTGCAAGGCGTCGCGCGCCGATTTTCTGCGCGACTGCACGCATGACGGGCAAATGTCGCTGTGCTTTCTTGAACGCGAGCACAATCGCGTTTCGCGCCGTCGGGGAAGAGGCCGCCGGCTGAAGCAGGCGCTGGGGCTGGGGAAATTTGCGGCGTGTTTGATGCAGCCGTTTGCCAATCTGCACTATGTGTTGGCGCCGGCCGGCATCGTTCAAAAGAAGTATCTGCCGGCGCGGTGGGGATTGCTGACATACGGCGAAAATGGAATCACCGTAAGTGTGCGGGCGGGTTGGCAGGAGTGCGCGCGGACGGAATACGTCGAATCAGCCATCGCGCGAACGCTGAGCGGCGACATATTCCGGGCCGACGACCGCGCGATCAGCTCGGTGAACCGCGAAATGTTCGTGCAGCAAAGTGCGCTGGCCGAGCGAATTCGATCGCTTCGCACGAATGTGGTTTTTGCGCCGGAGAATTTGACCGGCAACGCGGGGCGGGGACTTGCGACAGATGCATAACGCGGGCCTCGGTACCGCGAAGGAGCTATGAGCCCGCTCCGTTGTCCCAACACGCCGGTTCTGAGGTACTCCTCAGCGCGGCCGCTGGCGGCAACCAAAAGAAAGGAAGAATAACCACGGAGGCACGGAAGCACGGAGGTGTGGTTTGACTCATGCGCGCCTCCGCCCATGGAGCCTCTCTTTTTTTTCTTCTTTTAAGATCATTTGCGCACACGCGCTGGACGTCGACTGCACCTCCGTGCTTCCGTGCCTCCGTGGTTAAAATCTTGTCAGGAAAACAAGATTCGCGCGGATATCTGTGAAGAGCCGGGTCGTATCGGGAAAGATCCGGCGGTTGTTGTCAGGCCGGGACGGCCAACGGCACGGTTTTATTTTCCCTGGCAGCGCCTGCGTAGTAGTTTTCGATGGCCTGATGAATTTGCCGGGAATCGGCCAATACAAACTTGATTTGATTTTTCACGCGGCGGGGGAGTTCCTCCATCGCCCGCATGAGCGCGCCTTCGGCAGCGGCCATCACCACCTGCGAGCCGGAGGCGCGAATGGGAATGACGTTGTATTCGACCGCCAGCGCGCGGGGGAGATAAGCGAGCGCCTGGGCGTCGACGCCGACGGCGCTGAGGTCGATGCGCTCCGGTGCGCCGGAGAGTTGTGCCCACCAGGCGCGCCAGACATGCTGCGGCTTGCAAAGGCCGAACGCCAGGGCGATGTCGCCAAAGCGTCGTCGCGACGAGGATTGCTCCTCGAGGATCTCCGAGACATCATGAGGGCTGAGGGTAACGAAACGAGCGAGCGCTTCACCGAAACGAGGGCGGGTCATCTTGTTTTCCTCCGTGTCGCAACCAGACCATTCTCCGCAACTAAAACAACCTTGACCGTGACGGGGCATTGATGCGAAGAAAAGCCTTTGCTGCGAACCACTTCCACTTGGTCGGCCGTGACAGTCCTGCGGGCGAAAGTTACGATACGACTAACGCCGCGGCAAATGCGAATTTGTTTGAATTTCGTAACGTCCGGTAAGGCGACGGAGCCAAATCGTGATCAAAATCGCCATGATTGGAGCTGGAAGCGTTGTTTTCTCCAGGAACCTGACTGGCGATATTCTGGCGTATCCCGAATTTCGCGACGCGACGCTTTGTTATATGGACGTCGACCGTCAGCGGCTCGACGTTGGGGCGGCGCTTTGCGGGAAGGTGGCGCGGGCGCTGGGGGCGAATCCGAAAATCGAAGCAACGCTCGACCGCAAGGCCGCCTTGCGCGATGCGGATTTTGTCATCAACATGATGCAGGTTGGCGGGTTTGATTCGACGCTGGTTGATTTTGAAATTCCCCGCAAGTATGGCTTGAATTTTACGATTGCCGACACGACCGGGCCGGGGGGATTATTCAGGGCACTGCGGACATTTCCGGTGCTGCGCGAGATGTGCCGGGAGATGGCCGAATTGTGCCCGCGGGCGCTTCTGCTCAATTACGCCAACCCCATGAGCATGAATATGCAGACGATTTCGCGCACGACCGACGTGAACGCCGTCGGCCTGTGCCACAGCGTGCAGGGAACGCTGAACGAGATCATGAGCTACCTCGGCGAAAAGCCGGAGGAAATCGCATTTACCTGCGCGGGCATCAACCACATGGCGTTTTACCTGCGGCTGGAGAAGGATGGGCAGGATTTATATCCGCGCCTGTTCGACGCCATGAAATTGCCGCGGATTTACAACAGCAACGCAGTTCGATTTGAGTTGATGAAGCGGCTGGGCTATTTCGTGACCGAATCGAGCGAGCATAGTGCTGAATACAGCCCGTATTTCATCCCGCACGGGCGGATGCATTCGGCGAAATACAATGTGCCGATCGATGAATATCTTTTCCGGTGCGATTGCTCGGTGGAGCAGTTCGAGAAGCAAAAGGCGATGAGCCGCAGCGATGAGCCGATCGACGTTCGGCGGAGTCCGGAATATGGGAGCACGATCATCCATTCGATCGTGAGCGGCAAGCCCGCCGTCGTGTATGGCAACATGCCAAACCGCGGGTCGATTGCGAATCTGGCGGCGGATGCGATCGCCGAGGCCCCGACGCTGGTGGATCGATCCGGGCTGCGGTTTACGACGGTGGGAGAACTGCCGCCGCAATTGCTTGGATATATTCAGCCGCACGTGACGCAGCACGAATTATTCATCCGGGCGGCGATGGAAGGGCGGCGCGATCATGTGTATCAGGCGGCGATGTTCGATCCGCTGACGGCGGCGACCATGCCGCCGGATAAAATCGTGGCAATGTGCGATGAACTGATCGCGGCGCATGGCACGATTTCGCAAGGCGGATTTCTGCCGGATCTGGACGGGAAAAAAACGCTGGTTCCGTCGAGCGGAAGCGCGTTCGGGAAAGTGGACGCGGCGGCGCTCCGGGAAAAATGGTGTGCTGCGCGGAAGCTGAATCTGGCGGAATACATCAAGAGCTGGCAGGTGATCGGCCCGTTTCCGGCAGGGCGGGAAAACCGCCGCGGGCTGGAGCTTGAAACGCCGGTTGAGGAAAGTTTCGTCCGGGCCGGGGATGGACGAATCGATCTTCGCGCGGCGCATCGCGCCGGGGACAAGAGCCTCCATTGGAAGGCGGCCGCCGCCAGCGAGCGCGGGCTGGTGGATCTGGACGCGGCAGTCGGCCGGGTGGAATGGGCGGTGGCGTATGGGTATGCCGAGGTGAAAAGCGAAACCGCCCGCGACGTGGTTTTGCGGTTGGGCAGCGACGATGGAATCAAGGCATGGGTGAACGGGGAGCTGGTTCACTGGCATGAGGTGGGGCGAGGGTATCGGGCGGATTCGGACTTTGCGCCGGCCCGGCTGGTGGCCGGCATCAACCGCATATTCGTCAAGGTTGACAATTACACATCAGGCTGGGGATTCGGCGTCGCAGTTCCCGGACCCGACTAACGCCACAACCTGCCGGGTTTCCCATGAATCTGCCTAAGCATTCGCCGGGTCCAATTTATTTTCGGACAGTCAAGTCCGGGTTGTGGTATTCTCAGATCCATGCGAATGCATTTGCTTTTTTCGCTGGCATTTCTTTCCGGCGTTCATGGATTCGCAATTTTCGCTCCATATCTGCTCGCCGTTGTCACGATCGGGCATATGCGAAGGCTGCGACAGGGGGCGGTGAAAGCGGTTGCCAAATGCGGTGCGCAAGAGGCTTGGGAAATTCGTTCGGAAGCGGCGGTTGCAACGGCATGAGCGTGCCGATCGCGCTGCGCGTAACTCGACTTGCCGGGTTATCGATTCACTTCACCAGATCAAAGGTCAGGAACATCACGAGCCAGACGGCGTCGAGAAAATGCCAGTACAGGGCGACGCGGGCGACCGGGTGGAAGGTTTCGTGATCGTATGCGCCCTTCCTGGCGCGACTGTAGGTCCACCCCAAGGCGATAATCCCGCCGATGACGTGGGCGGCGTGCAGGATGATCAGGACGAACATCAAGCCGTATAGCGCGATTTTCTTCGGCAGCATCTCGCGCTGGCGCATGAATAAAACCGTCAGCGAAGGGCATTGAATAATAACGAACGCAATCGCCAGAAGCAGGGTGGTCAACAGCCAGCGGCGGAAGGCGGGCTGATGCTCGTGGCGCAGTTCGGTGACGGCGCGCTGGATGGTGAAGCTGGCGATGACCACGATGGCCGTGCTGATCCAGAGGGCCTGGGGAATTATCAGGTCGCCGCGCGGGAGTTTCTTCTCGGTAGCGACGCGCACGATCACATACCCGACCATGCCAGCGCCAAAGAGCATGAACAGGGAGGCGAGGAAAAGGTTCATGCCAATGGTGCTGGTTCGCACCGGCGTGTGGAAGCCGCTCTTAAGCCCGCCGGGCGGACGGGGCGGGTTGGGCGGGCTTTCCTGGGTCATTGGAGTATTCCGTTTGCGGAGACGCTACTGCGAAACTGCCGAGGAGCCGGGGACGATGTAGTTCTTCTGGTATTCCTTGGTGTCCAGGACAGAGATGCCGATGAACAACGCCACGAAGAAAAGGGAGATCATTAGCACGATGCCGTTAAATGGACTGTCCCAGCGCAGGTGCATGAAGTAGAACGCAACCAACCCCGCTTTCAGCACGGCAATCGCCAGGGCGGCCCAGACATTGAAGTCGCCCAGTTCGACGAGTGTGATCGCAACGGTCAGAATAGTCAGCCCAACCAGCACGGCGTACACCCCCAGCAGCAGGGCCGGCGGGGTGACGTGAACGTGCGCGGTTCCCGCGCCATGCCGCTCATGCATATCCACCGGATGTGCATCGGGGGCTGCGTATTTGCGGATGTTGGGACTGTCGTGTGCCGGAACAGAAGACATTTTCGGGCCTCGTTGATATTCAATGAATCAAATACAGCATCGGGAACAAGAAGATCCAGATCATATCGACCAAGTGCCAGTAGAGGCCGACCAGGTCGACGGGGGTGAAGTAGGTTGGGCCGAATTCGCTTTCGCCGCTGCGATTGCGGCGCATGGGAGCCCAGATCATTGCCCAGATAACGCATAGCACCGCAAGGATCAGCCCGCCGACGATGAGCTTCATGCCCACCTCTCCGCCGATGATGATCCCGACGACGGCAACGAACACGCCGACGCTGGCCGGCACCAGCGGCAGCGCCCAGGCAACGTTCTTTGGGCCCAGCGAGCGAAGCAAAACCCAAATGATCAGCGACATCCCGATGACCACGTGAATGCCGTGCAGGCCGGTCATGACGAAATAGACGGCGAAGAAGGTGTAGATCTGGTGTTGCTCGCGCGAGTTGAGATCCTTAAGCTCCAACTCTTGCTTGTGCTTTTCCGTTTCCGCGGGAGCCAGCCCGGCCGGGTCGGCAAAACCGGGATGGATCTGGGCGGCATCGCTGCCGTTGCCCGTGAAGCGATTGGGATCGGGCGGGGCATCGCTGACGGGGTCGATCACGGCTTTTTCGACTGCCGAGGGGGCCTTGGCAGCAGAACCATTTTCGGCAGTCTTGGCTTCGCTGGCTGGCTGCTCGTTCGTGGCGCCGGCAACGGCGTAATGGCCTTTTTGAGATGCCGCCACCTCGGCTTCTTCCTTCTCCTCGGAACGGGCGACGTCAGCCAGGCTCTGGCCGGGGCTCTTGTAGAATTTATTGGTGGATCCGAGGAACAGTTCGTGATGCCATTTGGTGTGATATTCGACTGACTTGATGCCCAGAAATACGTACCCGCCAATGATGGTCACAACCATCAGCCAGCGGAGCGAGGTCTGGTTGCCAAGCTGCGAAGAGCGGACTGCCCAGGCCATCGTCAAGCTGCTGGTGATGAGGACGAGCGTGTTGATCGCGCCGAGCCATTTATCCAGGGCGCGGTGGGCGTATTCGAAAACTTCCTGGTGGTTATGGCGATAGACCGCGTAGGCGCAGAACAGGCCGCCGAACATCAGAATTTCGGTGCCGAGGAAGATCCACATGCCCAGCTTCGCTGAGATGTATTGTTGCTCGGGCGTGTCGAAGTGATGCGCCAGATGCGGATCGTGATGATTGCCGGCATGGGCGTCGTGCGGGTCCACCGCGATCGCGCCGCCGGGGGTTATTGCTGCGTTACTCATTCAAGTCTTCTCTGGGTTGGGTGGAGTGGGGTCCACCTTCGATTTCGGAAACATTCAGGTTCTTCAGACTCGCTCCGTATACCGATCGCTGAAGCGATCAAACCGCGCGAATATTCGGTGCGATTTGCGCTCGCTTTCGACTCGATTCTGTTGCATCACGCAGGCGCGACCCCGTGGTGATGGGATGCTTCGCGGGATTTCTTTGCGACTTCCTCGTTGCGCACCCATCCTCCGATCTTCTCGTCGTATTCAAGCCCGTGGAGGTCGTAGGGGTCGCCGGCCACGGGGGTGTAGTTGAAATTATCGTGGGGTGGAGGAGAGCTGGTGGCCCACTCCAGGGTGCTGCCTCCCCAGGGATTGTCCGGGGACTTGCGGCCCGTTCGCAGCGCCATCAACAGATTAATTCCGGCCAACACCAGCCCGGTGGCCATGGTATAGGCGCCGATGGTCGAGCAGCGGTGGAAAATCTCGAATTTATGCAGGTAGAACGCATATCGGCGGGGCATGCCGCGGGCGCCCATGATGAACTGGGGGAAGAACGTCAGGTTAAACCCGACGAAGACGAAGATGAAGGCGATCACGCCGGGCTTCTTTTCCGCCAGCCGCCCAAACATCTTGGGCCACCAGTAATACATTCCGCCCAGGAACGCAAAAAGCGTGCTGCCCATCATCACGTAGTGGAAATGCGCGACGATAAAGTAGGTGTGGGTCAGGTGGATGTCGGTGGACATCGACGCGAGGAACAGGCCCGTCAGGCCGCCGATGGTGAAGAGGTAGATGAATCCCAGTGCATAGAGCATCGGCACTTCCAGGCGGATGTCGCCCTTGTACATGGTGCCGAGCCAGTTAAAGACCTTCACTGCCGACGGGATGGCAACGGCCATGGTCAGCAGGCTGAAGATGGAGGCCGACAGCGGCGACTGGCCGCTGACGAACATGTGATGGCCCCACACCAAAAAGCTGACCAGTGCGATGGCCAGCGAGCTCATGGCGATGAAGTTGTAGCCGAAGATGTGCTTTCGGCTGAAGGTGACCATGAGTTCGGAGATCACACCCATGGCGGGCAGGATCATGATGTAGACGGCGGGGTGAGAATAGAACCAGAAAAAGTGTTGGAAGAGCACCGGGTCGCCGCCGAGGCGCGGGTCGAAAATTCCCACGCCGACCAGCCGCTCGCAAGCCAGCAGAAGCAGGGTGATGGCCAGCACCGGCGTCGCCAGAATCTGCATGATGCTGGTGGCGTAGAGGGCCCAGAGAAACAGCGGCATGCGGAACCAGGTCATTCCCTTGGGCCGCAGGGTGTGCATGGTGGCGATGAAATTAACGCCGGTAAGGATGGAGCTGAATCCCAGGAAAAACACGCCCATCACCGCCATGGTGACCGAGCCCATGGCTTTGGATGAGCTGTAGGGGGTGTAGAAGGTCCACCCGGTGTCGAGGCCGAATCCGCCGGGCAGGGTATCATGTTGCCACCCATGCGCTGACGCATAGGCATGGTATACGCCGCTGAAAAGAAGGTAGACGAAGAACAATCCGCCGAGCCAGTAGATCCAGAGGCTGAGGAGGTTGAGGCGGGGGAAGGCGACGTCTTTTGCACCAAGCTGCATGGGCAGGATGAAGTTGCCCATGATGGCCGGGACGGCCGGGATGATGAACAAAAAGACCATCACCGCGCCGTGCAGGGTGAAGAAGTTGTTGTAGAGGTTGAACGAAGCGGTAGCGGCGGCGGAGTTGTCGTTGACGTGCGGGCTCCAGAGCATGGTGCGCAAGGCGACGGCGAAGAACCCGCCGAACGCGAAGAACGTCAACACGCCGCCCATGTACAACAGCCCGATGCGCTTGTGGTCGAGCGTGAAAATCCACGAGGCGATGCCCTTGCCGTGGGTGAGGTAGTTGTCGGGTTTTCCCGAGTCGCCGGTATGCCCTGTGGCAGCGTCGCCGTGACCGTGCGGTAATGGACCTGTGATCGCAGACATCGTCAAACTCCGGTCGAAATCAACATCTTGTCAGACCGATACATCATTTCATCTCATCGCCGCATCAATGCGGCGTTACTGCCGGGGGCTCGGACGTTGGCGAGGGCGTTCCCGCCGGCACGGTGGTGGGCTGAGTTGCCGGGTGTCCGGCCTTCATTGCCGCACCCACTTTCAAGCCCACCTTCATATCGCCCTTGTAATTGGCACTGATCGACTTCATGTACCAGGTGAGGGCGGTGATGTCGTTGGGTTTCAGCTTCGTGCCGAAATCCTGCGGCATCTTGTCTTCGAAACCCTTCACGATCTTTTTGCTCGGCAGCAGAATCGATTCTTCAATGTACGCATCATCCGCCAGCACCGAGGGGGCGCCGTTTAGCTCGACTGTCGAGCCATAAAGATTCTTCCAGGTGGGGCCGGTCATTGCCGCCCCATCATGTGAATGGCAGGTCACACACCCCATCTGGCCGGCCAGTTCCTTGCCGCGGTCGACATACGACATCCGCGGCTCCCAGACGATCTGGTGAGCCATCCAGCGGTCAAATTCGTCCTGGGTCTGCACGATGCATTTGGCCAGCATGATGGAATGCCCGGTGCCGCAGTACATGGCGCAATACACATCGTAAAAGTCGATTTTCTTCCAGGCGTATTCAGGGGCAGTCTCAAAATCAAGGGCAGTTTCAACGCGCTTCCCGTAATGCATGGAAACGGCGACTGATTTTCCGTCCTTTTTCTCGAAGCTGAGCGATTCGCCGGGCACAAGATCGGTGGTCGCAATTGGGAATTCGCTGTTGTTGGGATAGACGCCGTAATACCCATCCTCATCGGCAACGAACGCGGCGGGAACCGGCTTACTGTCATGCCAGACCAGCACGGTTGCCGGCGGGGCGCTGGCGACGGTGGGCTCGAACCATTCCTTATTGTATCGGCCCGGCACCACGTCTTTTTTCATCCGGAAAGCCGGGATGTCCAGATCGTGGATCACGTCGGCCGACTGAAGCTCCATGTTGGTTGGCTTGTTCACCACCAGATGTAATTCCGGATCGGTGTGGTTATTGGCATAGGTGAAGGTCCAATTCCACATCGCGCCATTGGCGGTCACCGAATCGGCATTGGGGATAACCTGCGGCGGGTTGGCGTGGAGATAGCCGCGGAACCCGAAATAGAAGATCACCAGCACCAGCATCGTGGGAATGATGGTCCAGGTCAGTTCCAGGGCGGTGCTGTGGCCGGCGGTCGGGTCGTGGGGGCGGCCTTCGCGATGGCGGTATTTGAAAACGAAAAAGATCAGCATCGCCATGATGAGCGACGAGAAAAAGACATTGACGCCCAGGATGAAATAAAACAGCGGATCGTAGGCGGCGGCGTTTTTAGACGCCGCGTCGGGCAGCCAGATGGCGGCTAATGGTGCTTGCAACATAGGCTCAGCTTTCACTCGTCTTCTGCGAAATCACCGGCTTTATACCGGTCCGTCGATCGATTCATCGCTCACACGGCGGGCGCGCTTCCAGAACCAGAAAATCGCGCCTCCCAAAATCAGCATTGTCAGCAAACCGCCGACTTTCATCAGTTTGATGGCGGCCAGGGCATACTTGCCCTGCTTCCCGTCGAACTGGAAACAGGTCAGGATAAATTCATCAGTCGTTGTACCGATCTGTTCGTTGGAGGCCTCCACCAACGACAGCCGCATCGTCCCCGGATCGAATTTCACGCCATACAGATACCGGCAGATTTTCCCTTCGGGGGAAGCGATGACGGTGACGGCAGGGTGCGAATATTGCTGCGCCCGGCCCACCCACTTGTAGCCAATTCCCGTCGCATCGGTCACCCGGTCAATCTGCAGCTTGTTTCCAACCAGCAGATGCCAGGCATTTTCCGAACCATCGTGGGCGTAGGTCTTGATGAACGATTCCTTCTTGGCCGCCGCCAGTTCCGGCGTCTCGCGCGGATCGATGCTGAGGAAAACCACGTCGTAATCCGGGCCGGCGTTGAGCCGAACGTCTTTCAGCGAATCCACCAGCCCGCGGGAAACCAGGCTGCAAAGCATCGGGCAGCGGAAATAGCCGATCTGCAAAATGACCGGCTTCTTGTGCCCGGAAAAATACTGGCGAAGCTGCACCGGCTTGCCGGTATCGTCCGTGAACCAGGCATCCAGCGGCAAGGTTGCCCCCAGATGCTCTTTCACGCTCACGCTCTTCTCGCTGTCTGGAACGTAAATCGGCTGGGGCGCGCCAGGGGTATTGCCATCCACGAAGCTGGCCCTTGCCGGGCCGACGAAACACAGCACCACTGCGGCGGCAATGATGGTTAGAAGATGTTGAATCGAATGGGTCATGAGCGTTTTACGTCGCGTCGCCGGTCAAAGGCGAGTTTTCGCGATTATTTTTCAACGGCATTCACTTTTTTCGCAATGCCGTTGGCAGCATCGGGCTGTCATCGCATTCCGACACCAGGTCGGTTCTATTCCGCCCGCGCCGCAGGCGCGGTCGCCGGCTCGGCCGATGGCTGCGTTGCCGGGGCCTTTCCGCCGGTCTTGATGACCTCCTCCATGGCGACCTCGATCGGCACATGCCGGGCGTGGGTCTTGGGATCTTCCGACGCCGGGGCAACAATGTGCGCCTTCTGGGCATCGCGGCGATCGATCAGCCAGGTATTGGGGTTCTCATTCCAGAGCGTGTCCATCTCATTGCGCTGCTCGTAGCGGAACCAGGCTTCGGTCCCGAACATGATCACCAGGATCAAAAAGCAGGAGATAGCGCCGATGGTCAGCACGACTGGCGTATTGGCTTCTTGTTTCATCGCCATGGGGCGGCCTCACATCAAATATTCTGAAACACCAGGGAATCGGCAAGCCGCGGATCGCGCGTCGGGCGCAGGCTGGCTTTGCCCGCCAGCATGCCGAACCCCGCCATCATCACGCCGGTAAATCCGAGCAGCGCACAAGCTGAGATCAGCATGTTCGATGTCGTCGGGCCGTAATAATTCGGATCGTTGGATCCCATTTCCGGCATGATCAGCCAGTACATGTCCACCGCCACGAACACCAGTTGCCAGAACGCCCAGAACAGCAGCAACGCCGGCCGGCGCTTGGGATACCGCGACAGCAGGGCGGCAAACGGAATCAGCACATGGCAATAGAGGATGATCTTGATCACGGCGCTATAACCATTGACGCCGGCGGTGCTGACGCCATGGCGGAACATCCATTCGGTTTCCTCGGGGATGTCGGAATACCAGGTCAGCATGTACTGGCTGAAGGCGATGTAGCCGTAGAAGAAGGTGAAGCAAAAGAGGAATTTACCCAGGTCGTGATAATGTTCGATGGAGATGGACCGGCGGAGATACCCGCCGGTCTGCAGAAAGAACGCCGCGATGATCATGATCGCGAAAGCGCACTGGAAGGCGTCGGCGATGTAATAAATGCCGAAGATGGTGCTGTACCAGTGAGGATCGAGGGACATCAGCAGATCGAAGACGCCGAAGGTGATCGTCAGCACCATGATGACCACCGCCGGGCCTGAGAACGCCTGCATGCGAAGGGTAAGCTTCTCGTCACCGGTGCGATCCTGTTCGATGGAAAGCTTGCGATACCAGAGGGCGATGGAACTCCAGATGATGAAGTAAAAAACCACGCGGCCGATGAAAAAGCCGGGATTAAGCCAGTGCAGACCATAATTGCGCTTGGCGATATCGAGCGGGTCGAGCTTCATGTTCGCCGGATTGGCTTCGGCTCTCCATTCCGCGTCGGCGCGGCCGGTTTTGTCGGCGCTGGTGACCGGCTCCAGCTCCATCTGGTTCTCAGCGGCCGAATCCAGGGTGGCCTGCGTCACGCGCCCGCCGGCAACGGTGGCAGGAAGCGCCCAGCGATAAAGATATCCATTTTGAGCAACCACGGTTGCCAGGATGGGCAGCGACAGCACGGCCAGTACCGGCAGGGTTGCCGCGAAATGCTCGGCGGTTCGGCGGATGCCAACGCTCCAGGCAGCGCGGGTCAGGTGTTGTAGCAGCACAAACCCCAGGCAGCCCAGCGCAATGGCCAGGGCCGTCATATAGGCGATGAGATACGCGAAGAGAAACGCGCGGAATGGGGGGGTGACGCCGGAGCTGGAGCTCAGGGCGAAGGCCGCCCCGACGCCGACGATCGCCAGCACCACGCCGACCCCGAACAGCTTCCCGCTGCCCCGGAATTCCAGGGCTTCGGGGGAGAGGTTGTCAGACAGATGAGTAGCCACGTTTATCGATCTCCAAACCGTTGGGGCGTCGCGTTATGTTGATGTCGCGAATTTTGCTGGCGCGAATTTTGACATCGCGGTTTTTGGTTCGCGAAGCCGCAAGCGGCTATTTTCCCGCGTCCGCGACTTTCGCCGCGGGCGCGTTTTCACTGAACTGCAGGGCGCGGACGTAGGCCACGATCGCCCAGCGATCGTGCGGGTCGGTAATCTGCGCGCCATAGGACGGCATGCTTCGAATGCCGACGTTAATCGTGTTGTAAATATGCCCGACCGGGCGTTGGGTTGGGATGCCGGTGGTCAGGTCGGCGGCCTGGGTCCAGGTTGTGCCGCTGGGGTTGCCCGACTCGCCCTGCAATTCCATGGCCCGTTCGTTGACCGCGCCGTGGCCGTGGCCGTCGTAGCCATGGCATGCCGAGCAGTAGATGTTAAAGCGCTGCTGCCCGCGTTCGAGAAGCGCCTTGTCGACTTTGACGTCTTCCGGGAACGTATCGTAAAAGGTGAACTGTGGCTTGGCGACGGTGCCGCCGCTGCGGGTGTAACCGCGATAATAATGGTCGTCGGCTTCCAGCTTGCCGCGGGCGACGGTGCCGGGCACGGGCAGGCGGTCTGCGCGGAAGTCGGCGAAGGTCGTGTTGCTCTGCTGCTCGCGGAACTTGGGCTGGCTGCCCATGTCCTGCATGTATGAGACGCGCGGGGCGTCGCTGTCGATCGTGCGGGCCCGGGCGAACAGCACCAGCGGCACCCAACTCGCCACCACCGACACCAGACCCACCGAAATCAACAGAAACGGCGGGCGGCGCAATCGCGGCGGACGCGGGGCATAGGTGACCGGCGGCAGGCCCGGCGGGGTTGTTGTGTCTTCTGCCATTTCAGTGGCTCTCTATCTCTTCTGAATCGGGCATGGTCACTTCAGTGACCATGTGACCCGAGTAACGTTCGTCGTAACCGGCGTTCGCGGATTGACCCAAAATGTCGACATGGTCACTGAAGTGACCATGCCTAATCTTCAATCCGTTCGATGGCCATCGCTCCCAGGCGATCCAGCAAAGCCGTCGTATCCGCTTCCTCGAATTTCGGGTCGGATGCGTCGATCACCACGAAGAAACGATCGCTGGTTGCCCGGCGAAAACGGTCGCTCTTCAGAAGCGGGTTGTAATGCATGGGAAGCTGGTTCAACGCCAGCATTCCAAACGCCGCCGTCAACGCCGACAGCAACACCGTGCATTCAAAGATAATAGGAATATTGGCCGGCAGGCTCCAGAACGGCTTGCCGCTGGTGAGGAACTGATAATCGAACGCGTTGCAATACCATTGCAAAATAAGTCCGCCGGCACATCCCGTCAGCCCGGCGCCCAGCACCAGCCAGGGGAGGATGGTGGGCTTGATGCCCATTGCGGCATCGATGCCGTGGATGGGAAACGGACTGTGAATATCCCAGCGGGTGAAGCCGGCGTTGCGCACGCCATGCGCCGCTTTCATGATGGCGTCGACGTCCTTGTATTCGGCAAGGACGCCGACCAATTCCACCGGCTCGACGTCGGCTGTCGCATCGACGTCGTCTTCGTAGAGTTTTTCTTCAGTGGCTGTACTCATGGGACTCTTTCAGGACTCAAAACTTCACGGCAATCAATCCGGCCGCAACGTTGGCGCGTGACCCTCGGTGGGTCGGAAATGCTCATCCGGCTGGAAGTCGCTCTTGCGCGTGTCGCGGCTGTCTTCAGGATGATCCGGATCGTGAACATGTCCGTGCGCCTGCGGAATCACGGTTTTTACTTCCGCCATCGCCACCACCGGAAGGAACCGGCAAAACAGCATGAATAAAGTAAAGAATAACCCGAAGCTGCCTATCAGCATCATGATGTCGATCGGCGAGGGGATGAACTTGTACCAGTTGGTCGGCAGGAAATCGCGGGTCAGGGAAGTCACGATGATCTCGAACCGCTCAAACCACATGCCGGTGTTGGCACAGAGGGCGACGAGGAAGACCAGCAGCATGTTGCTGCGGACGGTCTTGGACCAGAGGAACTGCGGCGCGATCACGTTGCACCACATCATGATGAAGAAGGTGACGGTATAGGGGCCGAACGCGCGGTTGTAGAAGCAGAAACGTTCGTAATGGTCGCCGCTGTACCAGGCGGTCCAGAATTCCAGCATGTAGGAATAGCCGACGATCAGGCCGGTGGCGAGCATGACCTTGCAGCAATTGTCGATATGCCGCATCGTGATGATGTCTTTAAGCCCGAACCATTTGCGGGCGGGGATGGCCAGGTTCAGCACCATGGCAAAGCCGCCATAGACCGCGCCTGCGACGAAGTAGGGCGGGAAGATGGTCGTATGCCAGCCGGGCAACTGCGACGTGGCGAAATCGAACGACACCACGCTATGCACGGACAACACCAGCGGCGTGGCCAAAGCGGCCAGGAGGAGATACGCGCGCTCATAGCGATGCCAATGGCGGCTGGAGCCGGTCCAGCCGAGCGAGAAAACTGCATAGGCAAACTGCCGGATCTTCCCAGTGGCCCGGTCGCGGAGGGTTGCCAGATCGGGGATCAGACCGACGTACCAGAACACGATCGACACGGTGGCATAAGTTCCGACGGCAAACACGTCCCAAAGCAGCGGGCTGCGAAACTGCGGCCACATGGTCATCTGGTTGGGAATCGGAAAAAGCCAGTAGGCCAGCCAGGCGCGCCCGACGTGAATGCCAGGGAACAACGCCGCACACATGACGGCGAAGATGGTCATGGCCTCGGCAAAGCGGTTGATGCCGGTGCGCCAATTCTGGCGGAAGAGGAACAAGATGGCGGAAATAAGCGTGCCGGCGTGGCCGATACCGACCCAGAAGACGAAGTTGACGATGCCAAAGCCCCAGGAGGCCGGCTGATTATTTCCCCACACGCCCACGCCGGTGGTCACCAGATAGCCGATGCATCCGCCCAGCATTCCCAGAAGCGAGAGGCTGATAAGAAAACCGATCTTCCACGCCAGGGTGGTCGAGCGTTCGGCGATATCGGAGACGGCGTCGGTAATGGATTTAAACCCGCGATCGTGCAGCACCAGCGGCGCGCGATGTTTCGGATCGTCGAGCGTGTTATCCGTTTCGTCCGGAGAGAAACGGGTCGTGAAGATGCCGGTGAGGATGGTCATGTTAGTGTCAGGTTTTCGCCGTCATTCAGGCATTTGTCACTGGTCATTGGTCATTAGTCATTTGTCATTGGTCATTTGTTACGCGTCATTTGTCATTCTGGCTTTACAAATGACAAATGACCAATGACCAATGACGACCTTACGCCTCCACCGGATTCCGCAATTTCGCCAGGTACCGGGTTCGCGGGCGGGTGTTTAATTCTTCGTGGAGCACGTCAAACGCGCGGGCGCTTCTTTGCAGCTTGCTGACCTGCGATTCGGGGTCATTCAAGTTGCCGAAGATGATCGCCTGCGTGGGGCAGGCCTGCTGGCAGGCGGTGATGATGTCGCCGTCGACGACGTCTCCTCCCTGGCCGCGCTTGGCGATGACCGCCAGATGGATGCGCTGCACGCAATAGGTGCACTTTTCCATCACCCCGCGCATTCGCACCGTCACTTCCGGATTGAACACCATCCGCTTGATCATGTTGTACTTTTCCGGGTCCATCTGCTCCAGGTCCGGCAGATTCAGGAACGGCTTTTTCAGCCATTTGCTGTTGGACCGCGGATCCTGCGAATGGAAGTCAAAGTAATTGAACCGGCGGACTTTGTACGGGCAGTTGTTCGAGCAATAACGGGTGCCGATGCACCGGTTATAGACCATCGTGTTCAGCCCTTCGCTGTCGTGCAGCGTCGCGGCAACGGGGCACACCTGCTCGCACGGCGCGTTTTCGCAATGCTGGCAGGTCATCGGCTGGAAGACCACTTCCGGGTTGGGGTCTTCAACGCCGCCGTTTGTTTCCTCGAACCTGAAATAGCGATCGATGCGGATCCAGTTCATCTCGCGATGCCGCAGGCACTGTTCCTTGCCGACCACCGGGATGTTATTCTCGGCCTGACAGGCCAGCGCGCAGGCGTTGCACCCGACGCATGCCGTCAAATCGATGGTCATGCCCCAGGCATGCAGATCGGTAAACGACCTGCGGCCCAGAATGGGATCGATCTTCACATTCTTGTCGGTTTCCTGGAAAAGCTGAAGGCCGACCTTGCGGACTTTCCCGCCCAGGTCATCGGGGTTTTCCTTGTATTCGGCCAGCGTCGCCTCGTGAATGATCTTGCCGTTTTTCCCCTTCTTCCCGATGCGATATTCCTCGCCTGCCATGGACAGTGGACTGAGCATGTGATGCTCGGCGGATGTGGCCAGGTCGTAGCTTTCGCCGGTCTTGGTCGCCTTCACGCCGGATACATACCAAGGGTTTTGCGTGGTGCGGATGGCGTAGGAATTGAAGCCAAGGCCATCGCCGATCGGCCCGGAAGCGGTGCGGCCATATCCGAGCGACAGGCCCAGCACGCCCAGCGGCTGGCCCGGCATGATGCAGGCAGGGGCGGTGAACTTCGCGCCGTCGGGAAGCGTCAACTCCACCATGTGGCCTTGTTCCAGGTCCAGCGCCCGCGCGTCTCTCACGCTGATGAGCAGCGCGTTTTCCCACATCAGCTTTGACAGCGGGTCGGGGGTTTCCTGGAGCCAGCCGTTGTTGGCAAAACGCCCGTCGTACACCCGCGAATCCTGCTCGAACCGCAGCGTGTACGTCGACGCGTCCGGGTTGAACGCCTCAGGGGCGGCAAACTTTCCGAACGTATAAGAGGCGTCCACCACCACGCCCGGACCTTGCTTCGGGAAAAACCCGGCTTCCAGTCCCGCGCGGAATTTCTTCTCGAACGCCACCCATTCTTCAGTCTCCGGCGCCGGCTCATCGTAGGTTCGGCGGACAATGTGCTGCCCGTCGGTCACCTTCTCGTCGCCGTTGATGATCGCCATGACCTCGATCGTCGATTTCCCGCCGAACAGCGGCAGAATGATCGGCTGCTGCAACGTGACCGTCCCATCCCAGGCAACGCCATCGCCCCACGACTCGAGATAATGCGCCCGCGGCAAATGCCATTTGCAGGCGCGCGAGGTTTCGTTGTCATAAAGGGACAGGTGGATCGTGTTGGGGACCTTGGACAGGGCGGCTGCGAAGTTCAAGTCGGCCGGGGTGTCGTAAACCGGATTCCCGCCGATGATCAGCAGCGTATCGATCCCATTGTCGTCCATGGCCGCCGTCAGGGCCGTCATGGCGGGGAGATGGCTCAGCGTCGGAATTTCGCTCTGGAAAACCGCGCCATCCTTGACAGCCTGCGAAGCCTTGGCGTTCTCGTAGGCGTACATCCGCGTCAGGTCTTTGGCAGGAATTTTCTGCTGGTCGGGGTAGGTCGAGCGCAACGGCTCCTGCGTGTCTTCCTCATATCGAAGCGAATTGCCCACCGCGCGAAGCGCGCCGTTGATCTCGTAAACCAGGGCGATCGCCTCCGCCGAAGCCGTGTGACCGATGGCCACGAAGCCGCCACCCCGGCGATTCACCACTTCTCCCTGCACCGGGCCTTCGTTGCCAATCTTGTTGGCCTCGAGCAGATCGGCCACCGCGTCGTCAACGAATTTGCGCTCTTCATCCATGAGCACATCCTTCGCTTCACGCTTGACCAGGTGGTCGCCCGGAGGCGTTTGACCGGCGAACTTCGGCGGGGCCAGCCGGGCCGCAATCGCGTACGCCAACGCGTAAATCCGCGACGGGTCGACGCCGATGCGAACATCCGCCACTGACCCGGTGATGCTCAGCGTGCTCTCGGCGACATGCATGCGGCTCATGCGCTTCTCGGTATCCGCCGATCGGCGCATCTGTGCCCAGTCATTGGCATAGCGCGTGTGATTCGGATGCTTCCCGAGAAGGTCGGCATCAAGACAAACCACCACCTCGGCGCGATCCAGCATGTAGACGGTGCGCTGAACCCGGCCAAATACCTTGTTGGAAGCCTCGCGCTCGTTGTCGTGCGAGATCGGCTCCCATTCCACCCACTGCGCCCGCGGATAAGCCGACATCAGCACCTTGCGCTGATAGGCGACGCTGGGGCTGGAATTGGCTTCGCTGAGAATAACCAGTCCCTCGCCCTTTTTCGGTTTCAAATCCGCCAAAACCGGCTTGATAGCCGCGGCGAATGCTTCCCACGTCGTATGCTTTTGCGGCGAGAGATCTTTGGTGTGATCGGCAACCTTGCGCCGATCGACCACCCCGTCGCGGCTTCGGTTCGGATCGTACATTTCCAGCAGCGATGCCTGGGCAAAGGCATCGGCCGACCCGTAAACGTAGTTTCCGTCCTTGTCTTTTGCGGTTCGCGAGGTGGGGTGGGTGGGATTGCCTTCGATCTTGATGGGCCGCCCGTCATAGGCGGTGACGAGCAAGCCCGTCGTCACGCCGCCCAGCTCCCAGGCGGTGGCGTATTGCTCGGGCAGGCCGGGCGTGATGCCGCGCGGATTGCTCGAGTAGGGCGCAAGCTCTTCCTTGGGCCAGCGGCGGCAGCCGGTCAGCGTGATGCCTGCCAGCGCCATCGCAGCGCCCATCAGCTTCATGAAGCCGCGGCGCGAGGTGGTCGCGATGGTGTCGGCGTCGTAGCCGGCAAACTCCTGCTCGAGAAGCTGCGCGACTTCGGGCGTCCCGGACATTTGTTCGAGACTGCGCCAGTATTCCATTCCGGTAACGTGATGCTTTATCGATGACACGTGTAGCAACTCTGCATGTAAGCGACATCGCGGATGCCGTAGTCCTTCAACAGCTTCGCCGAAAGATCATTCGATTTTTCGGGAGACATTTTTACGAAATCACCTTCGGTAACATCGAAATTGTCCCGGATCCCGGCCGGTAGCTGACTCACCTGCGCCTTGCTCATCTGATCGCGGTTCCAGTCCATGTTCGTCACCGCAACTTCCTTCGGCCGAAGATGCGAACCCGGATCGCGATGGCATTCCAGACACCATCCCATGCTCAATGGCTTTTCCTGGCGAACAACTTCCATCCGGTCGATCCGGCCGTGACATTCGATGCAGCCAACGCCATGATTCACGTGGGCCGAGTGATTGAAATAAACGTAATCCGGCAGATCGTGAACCTTCACCCAGTGCATTGGCTCGCCGCTGGTCCAGCTATGGCGGATCGGTTCGAGATTGGGATTGGGAACCACCAGCCGAAGCACCTGGGCATCTTCCGGGGGAAGCTTGGCCAGGTCGTCATCGGTCAGCGTTGGTTTCTTTGCGATCTCGCGGAGGGCCGGCGAAAGTTGCGAAAGCTCGTCCTCGGTCAGGGCCCGGTGATTCACATTGGGAATCGTCCGCTTAATATTCGTGTGGCAGTTCATGCACGTCTGCGTCGGTGGAAGGGCGGCAAACGCCGTCTTTTCCACCGTCGTATGACAGTATCGGCAATCCAGGCCAAGCTTGCCGGCATGCGTTGCATGGCTGTAAGGGACCGGCTGCTTTGGAGCGTAGCCAATCGCCATGGTCTTGGGCGATGCGCCGAAGGCGAACAACACCGGCGCGTAAAACGCCCCGCCAACAACGCCAATCACAATGACCGGCAGCAGGTAGTTGGCCCACCGGGGGAAGACGAACCGGGTCGAAGAGGGTGTGATGCTTTCAGCCATAACGCGGACCGGCGGTTGTGCCGTCCCATTCTCAAGGTTTTTGCAGTCGCCGACTAAAATCCATTGCCGCGGCAGTCGTCGATTTGGCCAGGGCGTAAAATACCGGCCCCGACTGAAAGGGCGAATCATGTACGTAAAAGCCCGGCTGTCAATTCCTGTTCAATGTGGCAAATGGTCGCAGGGATATTAGACTGCCAGTTCACGCTGTCTTGTTATCGCTTTCACAACTCTCAATACGAGGCAGATCGATGCTTTTAATCGCACTTGCCAGCTCATTGCAACGCCGATTTTTCTTGTGGGCCGCAATTTTCTGCATCGCCTTGGCCGGGTGCAATAAAGATTCCGAAAAGAAACACGCCTCCGCCGAAGCCGTGCCGGCGGTAGCAGTCTTACCGCCTTCGGATCATGCCGGCAAATTCGCCCCCGGCGACTTGCTGGATGTCCGATGCATGGATCTGATGGCGCCGGGAGTGGAAACATCGACGCCTTCGCGCGTGGCATCGGATGGAACCGTGTCGTTGCCTTATGTCGGAAAAGTAAAAGTGGCCGGCCTTACCCATCGCCAGGCCGAAGGAGCCATCTCCAAGGCATACAAGGACGCCAACCTCGTTGAAAACCTTCAGGTCTACATCCGGCGGCTGATGGTCGCCAGCGAAGCGCCGCGGACTTCGGGTATTATTGGGAATTATGACCTGGTGCGGATTTCCTTCGGCGACGTCACCGCGCCCGGCACCGAATTGGTTCGCGTTGTGCGCGTTGAGCCGGATGGCACAGTTGCCGTGCCCTACGCCACCAGCGTCAAAATCGCCGGCCTCACCGAAGACAAGGCCGCCGCAGCGATCAGCGCTGAATATCAACAGCACGATGACCTCAGCAGGGTGCCGACATCGGTCCTTATATTGGAGGCTGCCCCGCCGGACGCCGCCACGCGCGATCTTCCCGATCGGCCGCTTGGGTCGTACCCGCCGATCATGGCGCCGCTGTTCGAGCCTTCCATGCCCGAGATGCCTATTTCGGTTCAGTCAGCAACGCCCAAGAAATAAAAGCTCGGCAGACCGAAAAAGAATCCGGAAGGATTTTTCTGACCGCTTGTAACGCTGGGGAGTGCCGCGAGTTAGCCGTGAAAAATTTCTGCACTTCGCGAGTTTTCCTGAACGTTTTTCCAGATTTTGCAAATCCGCCCTCTCCTAACCATTTGTAAATTATAAGGTTGCGCCAGAAGGCATGGGGTGTCGGCTATAACTTTACGCCGAGACGCGACTTATCGTCAAAAATGTCAAGTTTTTGCACATATAGTGGAGGGATATGATTTGATGAAACGCTTATTCTGGGAAAAGACAGTCATGGAATGGATGCTCTTAAAGTGCTTATCAGGTGGCCAGCGCGATGGCGCGATGCATCATACCAACGTGCGGCAGGTGAGAGGTTACTCCCTTTCGCATGTTCGTGAGCCGTGCTGAGGGGCCGACGGGCTTTTTCGACCCCTCGAAATTCGCGAAATTTCGATGGTGCGCACCATTATGGGGCGCAGAATGATGCGCAATGGGGCGCGGGGGAAAAAACGGCGAGCCGTTGTCAATCAGGGTGGGAGATACTCCGTCTGCCGCGCCCAAAGAATTGGAACGCCGAGCGGATTCGAATCGATTCGAGGCACGCAAGAATGAATGCCTGCCCCGTCAGTTTTCGCCCATGTCCCGAAAAATGGCGCACGCCCGATGAACGGAGCATGACGCGTTCAGCGTGTGGCCTTGTTTCCCGGCAATCGGTGGCTATGCACGGTTGGCCTACCCGCCCACCATTTCCCACCCGCGAAGGATTGTGGGCGAGTACGCGCGGTTGTACACGCGCACCCTATGGGTTCCCAGCTGTCATCATTGGGATCAGTTCGTCACGCCCAAGTAATAACAGAATACATGAAATGATTCATCGCTGTCGTATAATCGAGCAGCCGCGATTCCAGATGGAAGGTGCCGTATGACCACACAGTTGTCCCAGCCCGCCTATACCGATCAACGCGCGATCATCGGCGGGCGGTGCATCGTGTTCACCGATCCCAAGTCGAAGTTTGATGCGCTCGCCGAAGCTTGGGACGACGACAACCTCGGCATGTCCACCAGCAATTACCAGCACCCCGCACATCTTCAGATTATCGGGATGGGCACCGCGGCGATCCCGATGCTCCTTGACAAACTTCGGCAGGGCCAGCGCAGATGGGTATACGCCCTGAAATTCATCACCGGCGAGCAGCCCGACACTCCCGAAATGAAGGCAAACGCGGAATTAGCGCGTTTTTCAGGTTGATCGAGCGGGCGGGATTCTCTGAAGTGTGCACATCTTCGGCAAGGAAGTGCGGGCCCCAGGGGCGCCGCAGTCGTCTAAGCGACAAGCAAGTCTAGTCCTTAAACCAGTACAGCCGCTGCCGAAAATCGCTCAGAATTGAAGAAAAAAACTCGAAACGCCCGCGTTTTA
>DASRRM010000439.1:0-5184 GCA_035695715.1 Tepidisphaeraceae bacterium | reverse complement strand
GCCAAGTGCCACTATGCCAACTCTCAGTTGCACAAAAAGGCTGCTTTCACGGCCGCGAAATGAAAACTTGATCTGAACGCTTCCCGCAATCTAATGACATTTCGCCGCGAACAACCCTTTTCCCGACGGAGACTAGCTAGTTATTCCTGCCCCGACGTGAACGCCGTGGGGTTGAGTTGCATTCGGCAGACGCGATGGCTGACCGCGCTGGTGAGGGCGCCGCCGCCGGGGGGGACGGGGCGGAGCAGCGTGATGCGCTTGCCGCCGAACTCGGCGACGTAGATGCTGCCGGTTGCGGTGTCTTCGATGAGGTCGACGGGGTTGATCAGACGGTTGAAGCCTTCGATGCCGGTGATGGACTCGACGACGTCGCCCTTGGAATCGAGGGTCAGCGCGAGGATGTCGTCGCCGCCGCTGAAGCGGACGTAGAGGAGCTTGTGGGCGAGTGCGCCGGCGAAGGTTTTGCTCTGGTATTCGATCACGCCGCAGGGGCTGAGGTTTTTGCCGAAGCTGTAGATGGCCGGCCGCCAGTTGCGGTCGGGCTGGGTGCCAGCCGGATAGGCGGAAACCTGGAAGGGATTGGCGTGCGGCGAGGGATTGCCGCCGTTGAGCACGTATTCGGCGCGGGTGGGATTGGGGTGGCCGTAGTAACCGCCCTTCTCGATTTTGAAGAGCATGTCATCTTCGGTTTGCTGGACGTTGGTAAGTGCAGGAACGTCCTCGCCGTCGTAGGGGCCGTTAACGTCATCGTCCACACGCGGCAGATCATCGGAGCCTTCGCGCGGCGTGGCGGGCGTGTTGCCCCCGGCGGCCGAGCCGTTGATGCCGGCATACAGGTGGCCGTTGCTGTGCCAGCATAAATCGTAACTATTGCGAATGCCGCTGGCGTAAATGGTCAGCGGCGCGTTGAGGTCGAACGGATCGTAATGCCCGCCGTCTTCGGTCTGGACGTTAATTGGGTCAGCGTCGTCGGCAAGGGACTTGACGTCCAGGCGAAGGATGGCGGCAGTCAGCAGCCGCTCGGGCCGGAAACCCCATTTATGGTCGGGCGCGCCCATGGCGGTGTTGGCAGCCTGGCAGAAGTACATCGCTCCGTCCGGGCCGAACGCCATCTGATTATTCAGATGATCCTTCCACGCCCGGGGTAGATTCACGATCACATCGCGGCAATTTTCCAGGTTGGGCCCATCGAGCCGGGATATTCTCCCCGTCCAGTCATCGGCGCCTTTGATCCATGCCTGCCCATGCTCCCCCTGCGGCGGAAGCTGGCCATGGCTGACCCAGAGCACCAGATGATCGGCAGTTGCGGCGGGGTCAAATGTCAGCCCGGTGATTAGACGCATCGCACCGTTGGCGGTGTTGATGGTGTCGATCTGCCGGCGTTCGGCGAGGGTGCCGTCGGCGTTGATTTTGTAGCGGAAGATGTGCCCGTTGAGCGTGCTGGCGTAGAGCCGATGATCCGGGCCGATCGTCACGCAGGTGAACATGTGGCCCGATGCCAGCGGCAGCATCACCTTATCAAAGGCCGCGGGAAAATCGGACAAATGCTGCCCGGCGGCCGTCCAGAATGTGGCCCGGTATTCGCGGAAGGAATGGCCGCCGGTATCCTTGGCGGCGGGTGTCACTTCAAAGGTGTATTGCGTATTGGTATCCAGCGTCTCCATCGGATGCAGGACGATGGCATCGCCCGCGCCGCTGGTGTTGACTACCGCCGCGATGCTCTTGCGGTCGCGCGTGCGATACAGGCGCACGGAGCTGGCGTTGAGCGTGCTGCCATCGACAACTTTTCCATTGAACGGAAGATCGACGTCAGCTGCAACAAATGCATTGGCGGGAAGAATGTTGTCGTCGCGATCGGCGGGCCGCGTGCGAAGCACCGAAGGCTGGATCGTTTCGGCCAAATGGGTTTGCTCGGCCTTGGGAAAAATAGTGCGGAGGACCCAGGTTTTATATCCCCGCCCTTTTGCCCATGCTGCAAAGCCCGTCAACGCCAACAGCGTCAGGAAGATCGCCAGGCGCAGCCGCGCCCGGCGGATCGAAGCTCGCTTGAACACATTTCGCACATCAGACATCGAGTCTCCACTCCACGCGCCCTCTTGGGCTATCGGCCGCCACTAAACGGCGGTTGACCGTCCAAAGGCGAAAGTGCGGCTTGCGGAAACGCGATTAGCCGATCCGCTCATCTACCATGTTCCCATCAAACATACGATATCTTCCAGAAACAGGGCCGATAAAAAATAGGCATTTCCGGAGAAAAAACACTCTTTGGGCAAGACGATGCTTTTTTTCGCGCCGGCCGCGCGCGAAAAATTCGCCGGACTGAGCCAGCTTGCCAATTCAATCGGTTATGCCAAGAATGATCGAAACAAACATTAAAGAAGGAAAACATGAACCAATTTGACCTGGCCGCCGACGTTCTCGCCCGTAATCTCGAAATGACCAAAATGTATCTGGAGGACATGTCCGAGGCGGAAATGTTTGCCCGACCGTGCGGCGATGCGAATCACGTCGCCTGGCAATTCGGGCATCTGGCAGTGGCGGAAACCAACATGCTCAAGAGCGTGAAGCCGCAGGCCGCCGCGGCGCTGCCGGCGGGGTTTGCCGAGAAGTTCACCAAGGAAACCGCCAGGCTCGACGACCCCAAGGCCTTTCCCAGCAAGGCCGAGATCGTCGGCGCATATATCAAGGCCCGGGAGGCTTCGATCGCCTGGGCCAAGACGCTCACGCCCGCTGACATGGATAAGCCGACGGATGAGCGGATGCGCAACTTCGCGCCGACGGTTGGGCACGTGGTGTCGATGATGCCGCTGCACACGATGATGCACATCGGACAGTTGCAGGTGTTGCGGCGCAAATTGGGAAAGCCGGTGCTGTTCTAATCCATGCGCCGCCGGACGACTGGGCGAAAAACGCAAAGGCGGCTCATTTCTTCCACTTAATTCCCGCCGCCGAACGGGCGGCGGTGAAGGAGCCGAACAGGCGTACCGCCGCGCCATACAGGGCGGGATCGCCGTTGCGCACCGCTGAGTCGCTGAGGTGATTCCCGTCGCGGTGAATGGTTTTCAGCGAATCTTTCACCGCCTGTTTCGTCCACGAGCGGCGCTGGCGAAGCTTTTCGGGGTCGAGCTTGGCCGCACGCAGCGCCTCGTCGTAGCTGCCGAAATGGCGCACGGCGGCGGCGTGCAGAC
Organism: Tepidisphaeraceae bacterium; assembly: GCA_035695715.1. GTDB lineage: Bacteria > Planctomycetota > Phycisphaerae > Tepidisphaerales > Tepidisphaeraceae > RYN-428. Next base: position 1,996 of record DASRRM010000439.1, on the reverse strand, counting down.
CTGGCTCGTCCTGCTGGAGCGCGCCGCTGTTGAGCGCCTCATGATCGCGCGCACGCGCCCGAAGCTCAAAGGCGATCGTCTCCTTGTTCCACTTGCGATAGCGGTTCACATCGTCGGCATCCAGCCCCGCCGCCGTCAGCGCCCGATCCCAACTGCCAAACAGCCGCGGCTGAAGCGACGCGAACGCGGCCTTTCCCAATTCGTCGCGCCGCTGCGTCACCGATGACCAGTGCAGATCTTCCCCCTGGCGCTTGGCGGATTTCACCAGGGCGATGATGGCCGCCTTGGTCCAGCGCGGGCGGCGGATGACCGAATGATATTCGATCCCGGCCTTCTCGATCGCCTTGCGGTAGGAGCCGAAGTGATAAGCCGCGGCAGAAACCAGCGACTGTTGCGTAGCGGCCAGGGCGTTGTAAGAGAGGTCGACGCCGTCTTTGTGGAGCTTCTTCAGTGTTTTAACGATTTCCGATTTGTCCCAGACCATGTTGCCCTTCGTGGAATTCGCAAGCCCGCTTTCCCACTTATTGCGGCACAGTAGTTTGAAAGCTTAACAGGCGATCTTATCAATTGGAATCGATTTGACGTGATCCTTTGATAAATCATTGCGCTTGCCGCATTGTAGTTGCGCGATGGAACCGACCGACAACATTCCGCTTGAAGGAATCATCAATCTCGACAAGCCGCCCGGCTTGTCGTCGGCGCGGGCGGTTGCCCGCGTCAAACGACTGCTGCCGCGCGGCACGAAAATCGGCCACGCCGGCACCCTCGATCCATTCGCCACCGGCGTATTGCTGCTTCTGATCGGAAAAGCCACCCGGCTTTGCGAGACGCTGATGGATTCGCCCAAGCAATACGAGGCTGTCGTGAAACTCGGCGCTACAACGCCGACCGATGATCCGGATTCAGAGCCAACGCCAACCCCCGGCGCAATCGCGCCGCAGCGCGGGGAGATTCTGGCGGCGCTCCCGGCTTTTATCGGCCGCATCACCCAGCTTCCCCCGGCGTTTAGCGCGCTGAAGGTTGGCGGCCGCCGGGCATACGATTTGGCGCGCAGCGGACAGGAAGTTTCCCTGCAGCCGCGGGTGGTGCGGGTGGATGCGATCGAGTTGCTCGATTACGAATGGCCATTACTGCGCATCAAGGTTGACTGTGGCCGGGGCACCTACATCCGCGCCATCGCGCGCGATTTGGGAAAGGCGCTGAATGTGGGCGGCCACCTGAGCGAACTTCGCCGCACCCGCGTGGGGGACTTTTGGGCGAGGGAATCGGTCAGTTTGGAAACCCTGGCTGAGCGGGGCGTTCGGGCGAATTTGCGGTTGTTACACAGGCCGCCGGCGGGGAATTGATCGGGGTATTTGGTTTGTCACGATTTGGTGGCGGAGACATTCTAAATACTCAAACTGAGCGGTTTTGGTGTGCGGAGGTGAAACGGGCGAGCTTTACGGAGAATTTCATGCTTTGACGTGACACGGGCGTCCCGCCCGTGCCTGGCGATGTAATGAATTCAAGAAGCACCACCAACGACTATTCTTCGCGTTTTCTCGTCCCAAGCACGGCCGAGACGGCCGTGTCACGACCAGCATCTTTAAAAACCGCCCAGCCTGCGTAATTAGAATCTCTGCGCCACCAATGCGCAAAGCTTCCGTCACCATCGAGCGCCACACCCGATTATTTCACCTCGGCAGGCGGAGCGGTGGTGATGGTGATTCGGCCGTCATGCTCGTTGTAGTCCAAAGGCGGATCGCCGCCAGCCGCATGCAGAATCTGCTCCAGCACGATATTGAAGCTGATGTTGCGCGACCGGATTGTAATAGGCACGTCGGGCGTGAGCTTGGCGGCTTTGAGCACGTCGGCGGGCAATTCGATTTTCACGCCGCTCACATCGCGCAGGAAGTCAAGCGCATCGCTCAGCCCCACGCCGTCGAACTTTACCTCCGGCAAGCGCCGCTGCATCTTCGCCAGGAATTCCGGGGGAAGAACATTGATGCGATGCCGG
>DASRRM010000438.1:0-26587 GCA_035695715.1 Tepidisphaeraceae bacterium | reverse complement strand
CTGGGGATGGTTTTTGGAATTGCCTTCCTGCTGTTGGTTTCGATGTTCATCAGCACCGTTCTGTCGACAATGACCCGGCATATGTCCGGCGGTGCGCGGTGGATTGCCATTCCGCTGGACGTGATTGTGACGTTGCTTGTGGTGTCGCTGTTGTTTGGGGCGATATTCAAATTCTTGCCGGATGTGAAAATCGCGTGGAAGCAGGTCTGGATCGGCGCACTGATGACGGCGGCGCTGTTCACCGTTGGTAAATATGGGCTGGCGCTCTATTTCAAATACGGCACGCCAACATCGGCCTTCGGGGCGGCCGGGTCGTTGGCGGCGGTGCTGCTGTGGGTTTATTACTCGGCGTTTATTCTATTTTTTGGGGCGGAGTTTACCAAGGTATGGTCGAGGAATCAGGGCAAGGCGGTGGTGCCGGACGAAAACGCGGTTGCCGTGGGAAACCAGAGCCATCCCTGCCCGCAAGTGCCCGCCGCCCGGGCGGGCAGGTCAATCCCGCGTCATGACGCATCGCCGGCGCGGCGGGGCCTTGGGCAGAATATGCCGCGGCCTGTCGCCATGACCTACATGTTTGTGATAAGCGCGATCGCCGGCTCGATCGGCGCATCCTATATCGCGGGCAAGCGTCATGGCGAGCAGAGCCGGGCATAATGAGATGGTCTCGGAGGGTGCCGTCGGTGGCACGCGGAAAATATGGGTCTCGGAGTGACGAACCTGTCGCGCCCTATGGCCACCGATGGCCTATAGCAGTTTTCAGGTTGGTGTCGCGTCTGCGTGAATGTCATCCTGAGGTACTCCGAAGGATCTAGCTGGTACGCGAAGGCGAGCCAGATCCTTCGGAGTACCTCAGGATGACGACTGCCCGCTACAGCAACCTGGAAGACGCTCCAGGATGTAGCTTTTATTCCTGACGGTCCGATGGCAACCGATATTCTTACTTGCCGTCCTCGAGTCTGCGAGACTTCGACGAGCTCAGTCGAGTCGAGCGGGATATACCCGCCGCTCCGAGCAGACTGGAATGGTTCGCGAGGGACAAGAATGTCCCTCACTCGCCATCGAAGCGGACAAGAATGAATGTCCGCTCCACCATTGCTGCAAGCCGTTCGCCACCATTAAGCGCCAAACCCGATCCAGAATCCCACCCCCTACCGAATATTCGGCCCGGCGTGTAAGATAAAACCCCGGAGGCTTGGTTGCCCCGATCTGCGGGTTCGGCGGTTACTTCCATGCGAATTCATTCCCGTACGACAACTCCGCGGCCTGGCCGCCCCAGCGCGCCGCGGCCCAGCGCTGCGATCGAATCGTTGGAGGATCGCACGCTGTTCAGCTCGACGTCGGCGCTGGTGCCGACTTTCAGCAGCACCACCCTTGCCCAATCCATCGCTTCGGGCGCGACGGCCAGGGGCGAGATCGGGCTGAACCTGTCGAATCCGACTGCCGCTGAAATCAAAGGAAAGTCCACGCTGCAGTTGTTCGCCAGCAGCGATGGCGCGATCGACAGCTCTTCCATTGTACTGGCGAAAATCAGTAAATCGCTCGATGTGAAGCCGTCGGCTTTTGCACCGGCCACATTGCAGGTGAAAATCAGCGGCAGCGAACTGCCGGTCGGAGATTACACGCTTTTGGCAAGAATCCTGGATTCCTCCGGCGGCAGCGCCGTGTCCACCAGCGGGCCGGCGCTGAAGATCACCCCGCCGGTGATGTCTCTTTCCGCCAGCGTGGTGAGATTCGCGGCGCCGTCGACGGTGATTGCCGGCGAGCCGTTGCACACGTCCATCGTGATGCGCGTGACCAACACGGGAACAACGCTGGCAAAGAGCAGTGCCGCAGTCCCTTTTTCCACCGACATTGTGGCGATCGGCCCGGTGGTGGGAAGCTTTTATCAGCCGATCGTCAAATCGCTTAACCTGGCGCCGGGCAGATCCACGGTGATCAGCGTGCCGCTGAAAGCCGTCAGCTTTTCATTGGTTCCCGGGATGTATCAACTGGCGCCGTATGTGGATTTATCCGCCGCCGCCTATACGCCGCAGACCTATTCGATCGCCGTCGAGTCGCCGACGGTGACACTGACGCCGGTTTTTTCAAAGTTGAGCATCCCCGGTTCGGTTGTCGCCGGCGCAGCCGTTCATGGCTCGGCCGTTTTGCGAATCACCAACGGCGGCAACATCACCAGCCAGATCATTTCCCCCGGCGCCTATCTCACCGACGCCGCTGGAACGACAACGATCAGCCTTGTCCTCTCCCCCGCCGACGGCACGACGCCAACGCCCATCGCCACCCTCAGCAAAACGCTGCGCGTCCGCGCAGGGGCGTCGACTTCGGTGACGATCCCAATCAAGCAAATCCCCTCTGTTCCCGCCGGAAGTTACATGGTTGAGGCAATCGTGACGGACGCCAATGGGCAGGTTTCGATGGTGTCGTCTGAAACAGTCGTTGTCACGGGTTAGCAGCGGGGTCATCGGGAGTTTCAGGAAATCCTGCCCAGATCCACCAGATGATCTCGCTGAAATCCGCGTTTTTCGCGGCGGCATGAAACTGCCTCACCAAGTCCGAATTGTCGGGATCGGATGCCAGCCGGCGCTCGGCGTTTAACATGCTCTGCTTCGAGTCTCTAAGATTTGTCGGATACTTACGGATGTCGAATATTCCCATCGGCCGCCCGCCAGCGGCTTTCCGGGTAAGTGACAGCTTTTGCAGCGCCCGGTGCTGGGAAAGGCCGCGGGGGGCGAGCATCAGTCCCTGAATGTACATTTCGATCGCATAGTCGAACATTTCCAAATCCGCCACGGTTTTCGCGTGGGCGAAGAAACGGTCAGCCTTGCGGTCGTTATCGTCGGGAAACTCAGCGCCGGTGGCGATCAATACGCGCGGCATGATGGCACCCTTTCAGTCACCAATAGTGTACCACGCCATATTACTTTCCGCAGCGGTTTCCCAAACGACCGAGTGCCGGGCGAATTGCTCGCCCGGCACTCGGTCTTAATCGGCTTGTACTTCCTGCAAATCTTACGTTTCCGGAACCGGCTTGAGGAATTCAAGCAGGCCGGTTTTCGACGTCAATTGCGGGAAGATGCCGCTCTTGATTGGGTCGATGCCGTACAGGCGGTTGAGCGATTCGCCCATGACCAGGCGGACGTCGGTGTGGACGGGGAGGAAGCGGCCGCCTTCACCGTCGTTGAGTCCGCGCCAGTCGCCATGCACAGGGGTATTCTTCTGCGGCTTGATCATGTTGCCCATGGCGATCATGAATCCGCCGCGGCCGTGGTCGGTACCGCTGGCACCGTTGTCCTGGATGGTTCGGCCAAACTCGGACATGACCAGAACCAGGACCCGGTCCATGCGCGGGCCGAGGTCTTTGTGCAACGCGACAAGGTTGGCGGTGAGTTCGCCGAGCATTTTGGCGTGATGGCCACCCGCGCCGCCCTCGTTGCTGTGGTGATCCCAGCCGCCGTAGTCGGCTTGTGCGACTTCGAGGCCGACGTTGGCCTTGATGACACGGGCGATGGCCGCCAATTGGCGGCCCAGGCCGCCGCCGGGATATTCGGCGCTGTTTTCGGTTGCCTCGGCTTTTTCCAGGGCCTTGATTCGCTCGATGGCATTCGCGCCTGACTGGGCGATGATATCGCGGGTCATGTCGCTGGTGAGAGCGGCCTTGGGACCCTTGTTGGTCAGGTCGTCGATTCGGCTGCCCCGCTGGTCATTGGCATCAGCCCGGGCATTCATGTTGACCATGTTCTTGCTCGAGTAGAGGTTCTCGAACAGGTCCATTTGCTCGGTGCTGTTGTTGCCGGCCAGGACGGGATAGGGGCCGCGAAGAGCGCGGGGGACGAGGGTCTGGGCGCTGAGGCCGCGAAGCGGGCGATCGAACGGCTGTTTGGTCAACTCGAGGTACCGGTTGAGCCAGCCCGAGGTAATTCCGATGTCACCCGGAACGCCGCGTTCCATGTAATCCTGGGCGCTGAAGTGGCTGCGGGTGCCATTGTAGTTGCCCACATTCATAATGAGGGCAGCCTGATTGGCTTCGAGCAGGGGCACGAGCGGCGCCATGCTTGCGTTGACGCCCCAATACTTATTCTTATCGAGGGCAATAACGCCAACTTCATTGGCGCGCTTGCCTTTTCCACCGGTGGCTTGGGCGTGAAGGGCAATGCGGGGACGGGCTTGATAGTAATTATCGTCGCCGTAGGGAACCACGGCATTCAAGGCGTCGGCACCACCGCGAAGGAAGATGGTGATGATCGTTGCTTTCTGTTTCTCATCACCCGCCGCCGGAGGCGCTCCCGCAGTCGATTCTTCGCCAGCATAAATGAACTGGTCGGTCCCCATAAATCCACCCGACCCAGCCATTACGACTAATCCGGCAGCCTTGAGAAAGTCTCGACGCGTTGACATGAGTTACCTCAGGTTAAAGTTCCGATTCCCCAGTTACCTCGATCAGCCGAGTCTGATTATTCAACGGCTGGGCGGGGTGATTTATTAGTAAATATCCGAATTATTTCGCCAAACGCATTATCGCTGCTGAAACGACGGAGATCCCAGCAGAATGCTCACCATCCGCGGCTGGTCGCCCTGCTGTGCAACTTCCTTCAGGGCCGTCAGTTCGCGGTCGCCGACGTCGCCGCCAATCAGGTCTTCAATCATCTTGGCTTCGACTTCCTCGGGCTTGAGATTCTTGTACCGGCTGAAGAGGGCATCGCCGACCTTCACGCCCGACAAGTCCCCGCGAACCAGGTCCCATGAAAACTGCCAGCGGGCGGTTAAGACGCCGGCATCCATCCAGCTTTCGGCCACATCGCGATAGCCGGTCGGATCGGGGCAATTATAGATGGGTTGGCCCATTTTCGCGTCACGGGCGCAGGTATCTCCAAGGTCATCAAACTTCGCATCGGTCGCGCGCAGCGAGCTGATGGTGAAGTAGAACGGTGTCTTGAATTTAGCCCGATAGTTATCGCGGCTCATGAATTCCTTGCTATCGATGATCGCCGCATAGACCTTGGGCAAATTGCCTTTGGTATCGCGCCAAACCGAAGCCACGCGCTTCACCAATGCCGGGGGCGGGTTGTCGTTCACCAGATAGCGGCAAAGTTTCTCCGACATGAACTCTGAGCACCGCCGGCTCATCGCCAGGTCGTACAAAGCCTGCTCGCCACCCTCGTAACCCTCGGGAATGACCACGCCCATCCAGCGCTTGGGGCCGGGCTGATGCCATTGATTGTTGAATTTGAAGCGATAGGAGTCATCATATCCCCAGCCGGTCAACACCTTGGACAGTTCCTGCACGTCCTGGTTGGTGTATCCCTGGTCAGCGCCGAGGGTGTGCAATTCCATCACTTCGCGAGCGTAGTTTTCGTTCCATTCGTTACGCTTGCTGAGCTTGTTGTCGAGATATTCCAGCATCGCCGGGTGACGGGCCGAGGCGAAGAGCATGTCCTTAAAATTGCCAAAGGCAAATTTGCGGATGACATTTTCCTCGTAGTCGGGGTCAGTCCAGGTCCGGCTCTTTTCGTCGCTCAGGCGCGGCTGATCGACGCAGAAATGATTGCGCCAGAAATCGCACATGATTTCCTTGAACTGGCGCTTGCTGAGGGCGGCGCGGGTGACGATCAGTTCGGGCAACTGAGTATGAATGCTGGTCGGGCCATCCTGTTTTCGCTTCTTGGTGCCCTTTTCGTAGCCGTAGTCCTCTTCCATCTGGGTCATGGAGTATTTGACCCAGGGAAAGCGCTGCGCGACGACTTTCTCGCATTCGGAATCGTCGATTTTTTCCGGATCCAACTGCTCGGTCGCCCAGGCCTTCCAGCCTCGCTCGGTAACCGCTTCCACTTCGCCAGGCGTCGGCCCGAAGGAAAGGCGGTTGAGCGCCTGAACTGCCTTTTCGCGCTCGGAAAGCTCCGGGCCGACGAAAGTTTGCGGCCGGTTATTCCGCAAATCCTGATCGTGCAGCCCCGCCTGGGTTTCGATAATCCGCTCCTGAAGCGTTTTTGCGTGCTTCGGGGGAGGGGCATTGTTGTCGTCATCGGCCCGCGTGATGGAGTAGGTTGTCAGGGAAAGGCCGGCAACCAGAACGGCAGCCGAGAAAATACGGAACACGCCGCGTGAAAGGGTCATGGTGAGGGCTCCGCGATGAGAATGAGGAGTGCGAACTCCGCCAACTGAAGGCAATAACGCTAGTCTACGGATTGTTATTGTGCAAACAATCGATTTTTTCCGAATTCCTTCTGGCGGAACGGATCAACGCTCAACGATAAACGGACGAGCTTTGGGTTTCTTAGAAAATCTTTCAAGTTGTTGGGGTGGGCGGGTGAAATCGCATCTATGCGCTCGCACCGCACCTGCCAATGGCGGGCGAGTATGCGCAACCTCTCCACTAACGACGCAGAGAAAAACGGCAGGAGGTTCGGGTTAACTGTTCGGCGTTTCTTAAATTTCCTTCCCCTACCGTTCTCCGGCCAGAAACGCGCGCCGTTCCTCGTCGTTTTTAACCGCAGCGTCCAATTGCTTGATGAATTCCTCGGGACCGCCCTTCATGTATTTGGCATCCCCGATCTTCTGCCCCTGGGGATTCAATACGAACACACTGGGGAATCCTTTTATGTTGTACATCTGGGCGAGCATCTTGTTCTGGGCCACCAGCGGGGCTTCCTGCTTGGCGATGGTGGGGAAATCAACCTGGATCGTCACCAAATGCTTGATGGCGTACTTCTTAAACTCATCGGTCTTGAAAATCTCATCGAAAATCTTCTGCGAGAAATTCACTCCCGGCGCATCCATCGATGTGAAACAAATAAAGATGTAACGCTTTTGCTGCTGGGCGATGGCATTGGCCATGTGCCAGTCCGTTATCCAGCCACTGTTATAGTCGAGCTTGGGGAGCTTCGATTCGATCATGTTCACAATAATGTCCGCGCGCAGCGGGTCGATGGCCGTCAGCCGGAAGTTGACCTTGTTGGTCTGCATGTCCAGCACGCAAAGCTGTAGAGGGGCCGTGGTGCTGAGGTTCTGAGCCGTGGCAAACTGGCGAAAGGTATTGGCCTCCAACGATGTGTCAGAATCGAACGGCCATTCCACCTCGCAATACGCGACGTTCCGGTTCATGAACTTCACGAATGTCTGATTGTGGGTAATATCATCCTTGGCGGTCATGGTCCGCGGCGTCTGGTCATGATTGATCAGGATCACCGAAGAGATGAAGTGCTTTTTTCCGTAGGCAATGCATTCGGTCAGGTTTTTTTGCTTGACGATGAGTTCATCAGGCGGCTTGTTTTTGATGCTGGTGTCCAACCAGTTGATCCATGCCTTGGGATTTTCCTTGGGTTCCTCATCGCGAAGCTTGGCCTGGTCCCATCCGCCGCGCGCAAACGCGTTGCCGGAATAATCCATGAGAATGAACGTGGGGATATAGATCAGGCTGTAGCGTTTCTTGAGGCGCTCGGCCTGCGATTTCATGTTGCCCGAGAGCGGCTTTTCCCTGGGGAAATCCACCTTGAAGAGAATCACGTTCTGGGCCGCCCATTCCCGGAACATCTCGGTGTTCAGCACTTCCTTTTCCAGCTTGCCGGTGTAAGCCTCCCCGTCGCTGCTGCAGAAGTAAGCCAGGATCGGCTTCTTCTCCTTGCGGGCCAGGCTTGAGGCGTTTTCCCAGAGGGGAATCCATTTGGTCAGCACCGGCTTTGGCTTGGGCAGCTCGGCCGCCCCGCCGCAACTGACAAGGCAGGCGCAAATCGTTGCCGCCAGCAGTGGAATGCGAATCGAATGCATAAAGATATCCCTCGATTGTCAGGAATGAAGGTGCCGACCTCACTCCCCGTTCCGTAAATAATACCGCGATCTTACCCGATCGATAACGTTTTCACCCATTATTTTCCAGCCCCATTGTTTCTGCAGGAGCGGGCGTTTGTGGGGCGTGATAATCAGCAGCGAATCGCCGCCCAGGCTCAGTTGCTGCGACACTGCCGGCAATCGCGACTTTTCGCACAGATGCAAGGCAAAGCTGCACACGATCAGCGAATACCGCCGCCCCGACAATACACCCGTTGCAATATCCGCAAAGGTAAATTTCTCGGCAAGCACGCCGGTGCGCGCCGCATACGCCTCGGCGGTAAACGGATCGATTCCGTCGATCCGCTCGGCGCCAAGATTCTTCAGCGCCAAAGTCACTTCGCCGCTGCCGGCCGCCAGATCCAGCACATGGCTCACATCCGGCCGCCACCGCGCCATCGCATCGATTAATGATCGTACGACGATCGGCTCGTGCGGGTTGCGATAGTTTTTTCCGATTTCTTCATAAAAGCCGTCCGCGCCGTATCGCTCATAGCTGCCGCGAATTGAGGCGGGGTTTGCCACGGCGTCAATCGGCGAAGGTGTTCTGGCAACAAGCCGGGGCATTTTATTCGCGCCGAAAACTCAACTCGTGAGACGATCAAAACAGCCCGCCGATTCCGTCACGCACACATTCAACATTACCATCCGGCTGGCGTTCAGCCCGCTCATACATTAAGATCAGGTCAACAATCAATCTCTAATACGCTAAAGGCAGATTAAGATTGTGTTTCCCATCGGGCGGATTTGGCCATGGCGGTAGCGGGGTAAGTTTCCATGACAGCAATTCATCGTTCCGGCGAAGCATCGTCGCATTTTTCATCCTCCACACTGGCATCGCCAACCCTGGCTCCTGCCAAATCCTCCCTTGCCCAGCCGGGTCGGAGGCGGCCGGTCTTCTGGCTTGTCTACTGGCTCGCCATCGCACTCATTATATCCAAAGTTTACCACTTCGGGTGGCCCGGCTCGTCTCATCCCCAACGAATCTGGGATTACACCTGTGACCTGCTCGTTGCCACGGCCGCTGACAATTTAATGGTGGCCATTCTCGGATTGATGGCGGCTTGCAGCATCCTGCTGCTTCGGCGATGGCCAAAAGCGCAACGCATCGTCTGGTTCGGCTGGGTCGCCATCTGCTTCATCTTTGTTCTGTATGCCATCGCCAGCGCTGTCCTGTTCAACTTCACCCGCGCGCCCCTGACGCGCGACATGCTGCGTTCGGCCGGGGCCTGGGCCGACATGAAATCTTCGGTTCTTCCTTATTGCACGCGATGGGTCGGCACCATGGTGGTTGCCGGGCCGGTGGCGTATCTGCTCCTGGTGTATCTTAGCCGGCGATTCATTGGCATGCCCCGACCGGCCGTGATAAGCATCGTTGCCGGGCTGCTGATCGTTGGCATCGGCGCGCAGGTCGCCTATAGCCGCGATGTGCAGCACGAATGGGCCCGGCGGGCCGATCATCGCATTGCGCTCAATCCGCAGTGGACGCTGCTTGCGACCTGTCTGCTGCGCCAGGACGACGAAAAACTGCATATTCCACCAGGCATTCCCGCATCTTACGATGACGATTTCAAGCCGGTGCGCGAGCGCGCGAAGTCTCCGGCTTATTCGCTGCCATTTGCCGGCCATCCGAAACACGTGATCCTGTACGTGCTGGAATCAACCGGGACGCAGTGGCTTCATCTTTACGGCAGCCCCTTCCCGACCACGCCAAACCTCGATGCCGAGTCGGCACACAGCCTGGTTTTCGACAACATTTACAGCGAGGTGGGAATGACGCCGTCGGCGCTGGTCGCCATCAACAGTTGCGACTACGCCCGCACGATCTGGAACACCGGCGCCGACTGGCCCGACCATCCGCTTCGCCAGCCGGGCACGGTGATCAGCGAAGTTCTAAAACAGCACGGCTATCGCACCCTGGCGATCACCTCATCGGATTTCCGCTTCGCCAGGCAGCTTGATTTTCTACAGGACCGCGGCTTCGACCAGATTCTCGACAAGCACGACATGAAAGGGCCGGAGTTGATGTCCTGGGGCATGAAAGATGCCGACATGGTTGACAATCTGCTGAAATGGATCGATCGCGATCCGGGGCACGCGACGCCATTTTTCGCCCTTTGCTGGACCAACCAGACGCACCACCCGTATGCGATGACGCCCTCCGAGCAGGAGAAGAACCTGGTTGGCGATTTTCGTCCCCCGCCGCCCGCGCGGCGCGATGACATCAATCGCTATCTCAACATTCTCGTGGAGGAAGACCGCCAGATCGAGCGCCTGCTCAACGGCCTTCGCGCCCGCGGATTGGCGGATGACACGCTGGTCATATTCACGGGAGATCACGGCGAGGGATTTAACTGGCCGCACGAATCGTTTGGCCACGGGTTTCGCTTGTACGAGGAAAACCTGCACGTGCCGTGCGTTTTCTGGAATCCGCGCCTCTTCCCCAAGGGCATGCGGCTGCCCGCCGTCGGCAATCACATTGACCTGGGGCCGACGATTACGGACATCCTGGGCATCGCCCCCGCCGGCACCTGGCAGGGGCACAGCCTGTTCGATCCATCCCGTCCCAACCGCGCCTATTACTATGGCGCGTTCGACGATTATCTGCTGGGCGTTCGCGAAGGCGACTGGAAATACACCTATAACGCCACCACCGGCTACGACCAGCTCTACAATCTCCGCGACGATCCGCACGAGTCGAAAGACGTTTACGCGCAGCACCCGGAAATCTGCAAGGAAATGCGCGATCGCGCGGGGGCATGGGCAAGCCACCTCGAAAAATATGGGGCGGGGGTGAAGCCCTGAACGGCGATTGAATGCGCCGCGCGGCCCAATGCAAGAGCCCGTGCATTTCGTGCAAAACGGTCAAAACGTCACAGCGTTGGCGCCCCGCCAAGGGGGAAATGCAATGAAATGCAAGAAAATGCAATGGTTTTCGGGGTTCGTGCATTGGACAAGCTGTCGCGGTCGATTGAATCGGATGAGATGTAATTTTTCGATGGTCGGCGCGCGTCAGCGTGGAATTCAAAAGGCGCGCGATGTCTCGGGATATAGCGAAAAAATATCTAAGGATGGCGCGGGATGCGACCACTACGAATTTGACGCCGGTTCTGAGGTACTCCGAAGAGCCGGGTCTGCCCGCGAAAAGAACCCGGCTCTTCGGAGTACCTCAGAACCGGCGTTTTGGTGCATCACGACCCCGTGCTGAATGCGCGGATCACCCAGATCGATGAGCACCTCTGATATTGGATCTTCACCATTACGCCGGCGCACCGGGAGCTGCCACCACCGGCGTTTTTCGCGACCACTTGAATCCCTTCCAGACCGCCCACAGCACCAGCCCAAACGGCACCACCACGCACAGCCCGATGATGATCAGCATCATGCTCGTGCTCAGCACCTTCAGGCTTGTCACCAATCCGCGGCGAACGCCCGCCAGGATGGTGTCATCCGGATTGGATAATGTCGCGGGCGAGGTGAACGTGACCGTCAGATGCGCCCGGGCCAGTTTCCCTTCGGGGGCGTGGGTGTCCACCGTCGTCTGGCGGTTCTTGCGCTGGCCCATCAGATCGACTTTGTCGACCATCGCCTGCAATTGACTCAGCGGCAGATCGAATTGCAGCGTGGCGCTGGTTTGGCCGTTGTCATTTTGATTGACGGCGGGGTTTTCCACCTGCCGGCCGCCGGCGGATAAGACTGCCGCTCCCAGATCATCGGCGGCGCGCTGAACATCCGTCACTTCAACGCCAAGCGTCGAGGTTTGCCGCGGCGGCAATTGCTCGGCGGGCATGATCAGCAGCCGCACCTGAACCTTGCTGTCGATCGAATCATCGCCATTGGGCAACCGCTGGCTGGTGCGGGCGACCACCTGCCCGTCCTTGTCCATCTGCCGATCGACAGTCGCCAGCGCCTCGCGGCTGATTTCAAATTCAAGTTGGCCGCCGGAATTGCTCGCATCATTTTCCTTCAACTGCTCGGTCAGCACGCGCCCGGCCTGACCGTGCACCAGGGTGCGGAGATCGTTATACGCATCGCGCACATTGGCGCTGGCGAGATTCACCGTCTCGGTTTCGCGGGCGCGGAAGGTGGAGAGCGAGCGGAGATTGATGGCAAAGCCGCGCTTGGCGTCGGTGATGATCGGCAAGCCGGTGTTGTCGCTGGTCGTCAGCGCCAAAGTTTCGCCCGACTGCTTGATGACGGCCAAAATCGCATCGGCTTTGTCGGTCGGCACATCGAAGGATATTGCACCGGCGGCCTTGTCGGGCGCGGGGTGGTCAATTTTCCGCGCGATGATCCGCCCGCCGGCCTGGCGAATCTGGTCGACCAGGGCGGCTTCGGTGGTGTCCACCGTGTTGGTCACCAGCGTCAGCGATGTCACGCGCCGCGGCATCACATCCGCCACGTCCAGGATCTTCACCTGAAAGCCGCGCTTGGAATCGGTCATGATCTGGTTGCCGGTGTTGTCGCTGGTCATGACTTGCAAAGCTTCGCCGGCCTGGCGGATGGCGTTCAGCACCGTCTCGGCTTTATCGGTTGGCACTTCAAACCCGAGATTCCTCTCGGTCGTGGTTGGCGTGGGATGATCGATCGTCCGCCCCACCACCCGGCCCCCGGCCTGGCGAATCTGATCCACCAAAACCGCTTCCCCGGCGTCGGCGGTGCTGGCAACCAATGTCAGCGTCGTCAGCCGCTTTGGCATCACATTGGCCAGATCGACCAGCGTGATCGTGAAGCCGCGCTTGGAATCGGTGACGTTTTGGTTGGCGTTGCTGTCGCTGCTGCTCACCTGCTGCATCTCGCCGGCCGACTTCATGGCGACCAGGAACGCATCGGCTTTGGCCGAGGGAATTTCAAAGCGCAGCGTGCCGATGGATTGGTCGGCGGAGGGATGCTCGATCTTGCGCACGATCACCCGGCCGCCGGCGGCTTTCACCTGGTCGGCCAACGTGGTCTGCGTCTGGTCGATGGTGGCCGTCACCAGCGTCATCGTCGTCTGGCGGCGTGGCTGCACGCCGGCCATATCGAGGATCGTCGCGTTAAATCGCCGCTTCGATTCAGTAACGCCCGGGCCTTTGGCGTTTTCCACCGTGCTGATTTGCAGCACCTCGCCGAGCCCTTTCAGGCTGGTGATCAGCGCATCGGCTTTTTCCGCCGGCACATCGAAGGTAATCATCCCGCGCTTCTGGTCCGGCGTTGGATATTCCGTGCGCGAATCAATAATCCGCCCGCTTTCCGATCGCACCTGCTCTTCGATCGCATGCTTTGTCTCATCTACATCCGCGGCGGCTAGCTGCAGGTCGGTATTTCGCCGAGGCGTCAGCTTCGCCAGGTTGTAAAGCGTCAGGTCGATCGTCACATCTTCGTGCTTCACCTTCAGCGGATCGGCCGAGCGCGAATCGACCGGCGCTGAGCCGTTGGACGTCGTCTGGCTGCGCTGGCGGTCGAAGTGATCGAGCTGGCCTTCGAGTTGTTTCAGCTTGGCGATCACCTCCTCCGCCGCCTCGGGAGGCACCTGTGCCTTGATGGTGGCGGTGGATTGGCCTTCATCGGTCTGCGACTGCTGCGAGGCGATGATCCGCCCCTTGGCTTTGGCGATCGCGTCCTTGGCCTTGGCGGCGGCTTCGTCCACGCGCTCGGTCACCACGGTCATGGTGACGGTTTCCATCTCGCTGGCCGACGCCGGGGTGCGGATGTCGCGCTCTGCAAGGGTCAACGTAAGCGTCGATAGCGCCACTTGGCTCGCATAATAATTCAGTTCGCCCGTCAGTTGCTCGACCTTTTCCTGCGCGACTCCAAGGTTCTTTTCGGCATCCACCAAATCCTTGATCTGGCCTTTGCCGGTCTTGATCAGCTCCAGGAATCGATCTCGCGTGATCTGCGCCGCCCGAAGCCGGCTTTCCGTATCAGTGTATTGCCTGGTGATGTCCTGGGCGCGGATGTTCTGCGTCTTCAAATCGCCGATGCCGCGAAGTTTCAGGACCAGCGTGTCAAGGTGGTCTGGCGTCACGCGCAAAACCACTTCGCCTTTCACTTTTCCGTTGGGCAGCTTGTCGGAATTGGTGGTGGAAACATAGCCGCCCTCTTCCTCGACGACTTTGGTGATGGTGGTGACTGCCGATTCGAAGCTGTCGACTTCAAATTCCATTTCGCCGGTGCGAATGATCTTGGGCTTGATGGCGTGAGGCGCTTCGACGTGGGCCGGCGCATTGCCCTGCGCCTGCGGCGCAGGCGACGTTGGCGTTGGTGCTGGTACAGGCTTGGGCTCATCAGTCTTGGCCGTCTGAAGCTGCTGAATCTGATCGCGAACGCCGGCGGCTTCCTTGGTTTTGCCGGCTTTGGTCAGGTCATCGGCGGTTTTCTGGAGATCGGCGATATTGTGATCCCGCTCCACCTTGGCGCGAGCGCCCTCTTCCTCAAGTTGCGCGATGCTGGGCGCTTGGGAAGCTTGGTTTTTCGTTAGCCGCACGTTTTCCTGCGTTTGCGCCAACGCCTGGCGAGTGGATTCCAAATCCTTGTCGAATTTTTTTAGATCCTGCTCATTGAAGACGGCGCGATCCGCATTCGCGGCAAGTTTCGCGCGCTGGATTGCCGCATCCGCCACATCCCATTTATTGTCGGCGATGGCCTGTTTCGCCTCCTTGATTGCAATGTCTTCGCGATAGGAAATCTCCTGGCGGCGCACGTCAACTTCGCTCTGCTCCGATGCCAGCGCGGTGGGCGCACCCGGCTTGCGCCCGTCCGTGGTCAGTATCTCGTCCAGCCCATGCTGGGCCGCGGCGTTGGACGGATCGGCATGCACGGCCTCGGCGAATTTGTCGCGAGCCTGATCGAAGTCCCCCGCCGCTTGCGCCGCCCTTGCCTCGCGAATCAACGCCTCCGGCGTCGTAGTGCCATCGCGTAATTTAATATCGGCTTGGGCAACCTGGAGCGCGGCGCCGCTGACGGTTGCCGTGGCACCGGCGAGCTTCTGGTCCTTGTCCGCGAGTTGTACCGGAGGCTCAGCCGCGCGGCCATTGCCAAGGGCGCCAGCCATCGGGTTATCGACGACCTGTCCGGCGAAGGGCAGGTCTTGGTGCTCATATTTTGCATTTACAAACTTTGTCGGGTCGAATTTGGTTTCCGCCTCGGGCTGCAATTCTTTGCCCCGATTGGCCAGAAGCCCCTCGCCGTCTTTATTTTTCCCCGCTGATTGCCCGTTGGGGGTTCCATCGGCCAGCCGCTTGGTGGTTTCCAGACCGGTATTCGCCGCCACACCAGGTTCCTGCGGCGGCTTGACCGGGATATCGACGCTGAGCGTCGCCACGCCGGCGGCGGTCATCTTCGACGACTGCGCCGGAGCCGGCGTGGCGGCGGGTTCGGGTGCGACTACCGGCGGCCTCGGCGCGGAAATGCCGGCTCCCAAATCCTGAACGAGTGTTTCGCTCGTCGCAACCTGCGCGGGTTTTCCCGCGGCTTGCGGAGCGGCATTGCCGCCTGGAGCCGCTGGGCGCGGGCCGGCATAGGCATAGTAGTTCTCGAAGGAACTTCCCGGCGATGGCCTGCCGGTTTCGGGAGGTCTCCCTTCGGCAGCAGGTGCGACAATGGCAAGTCCCGCAGTCGTGTCACCGTCATTAGGCGAGGGTGCGTTTTTAGAGGCGCGCGCATTTCCGGCCTTCGCGCCGCCGAGTCCACCGCCCCCGGAGGCACGGCGTCCACCGCCGCCAGCGCCGGAAAAGTCCGTGGCGTCGTCGCCGACATCAAGATTCTGGTCCCGCCCCCCTCCGGTGAGCAGATAAGCGCTTTTTGCCGGCGGCGCATAGACATAGCCGCCATCATCGCCGAACGCCCAGGCGTTGGCGGGGCCATGTTGACCGTTCGTTCCATTTGCCGCCGGCGTGATGCCGGCTAAATCTTTCGCATGGTCGGCTTGAGCGACAGAGGCTGACCAGCCAAAGACGGGGTTTGACCCGTCAACCATCGGCTGCCCGAAGCTCCCTCCTCCTCGTGCTCCGCCCATGCTCTGTGCTGCGTTTGTTCCAGTCCCCTCGGTAAAGATGTTGTTGATCAGTTTGGCAGCGCTGACGGAATCGGCGTAGTTGAGCTGAAAAGCCTCCGACTCGGTCGCCGGCGCTTGGTCCAGCTTCTTTACGATCTCCTTTACGATTTTCATCGTTTCCGGCGGCGCCGTCACAACCATCGTGTTCGTTTGATCGTCGGCGGCTGCCGATACGTTCCCGCCGCCGCTGCTCGGCTGCCCGTGGGCCGACTGCATCTCGGTAAGCGTGTTGCTGGCCTTCAACAGCGCGGCATTCACAAGCAACGAATCGTCCGCCCAGCTGGTGGTTCCCGCGTTCGCGACGTTTTTTCCGTCGGTGTTCAGTTTTTTTACCCCCTTCGGCTCAACTCGCTTCTTCAGTATCTCCGCGGTCTTATCGGCCGTTGCTGACATCCCGTTATTCTCGACTCTTTGCACCAACAGATCGATATTCGGCGTCTCCGCATATCGCCGCGAGGCAACCGACTCCTTCGGATACATAAACGCCAACCCCGGCAATCTTCCATCCGCCATCCTTCCATTCACCACATACCCAATCCCCGCCAACAAAAGCGAAGCGGCGATTCCCACCGCCGCCCGGCGGACCATGGGATGGACGATCGGGCGCGAAAAACGGGGTTGGACCGGCATTGCCATTGCGCTGATCATGCGTTCCTCAAAATCCGCCGGCGGACGGGCCGCGGCAAAAAGGTCGGTCATCGCTGCCTCAACGGCGCGGGCGTCGGCAAAGGCCGCGGCACACTCCTCGCACACCGCAAGGTGCGCCTCAAACGCCGATCGCTCTTGCGGCGACAAGCCGCCGGTGAGGTAGGTTTCGATTTGGTCGGTAGGGTGAGACATAAAAATCCGGGTTTCAGATTTCAGAGAACATTCACGTTCTTACGCAGACTTCGGTCGTGACACGGGCGTCCCGCCCGTGCCTGAAACTTTGCAGCAAGATTCCGCGGAAAACGTCGACAACCTTCAACGTCGATCCAGGCACGGCCGAGACGGCCGTGTCACGACCGAGGTCTTGGGACAGAGCAGAGCCAGCGGCCGTACACCGTTGCGACGAATTTTTTCGAGGCAGATGCTCACGCACGGGCGGGACGCCCGTGTCACGTCAATGCCTCAAGAAGGCCGATCAAGAGCCTCTTTCAGCCTCGCCATCCCCCGGTTCAGCAACCCGCGCAACGATCCATTCGTCAGCCCCAGTTGCTTGCCGATCGTGTCGTAGTCCGCTCCCGTGAAATAGCGCAGCATCAACGGCTGGCGGTATTCCTCCGGCAATAGCCGCAGCACCTCCAGCACGCGCTGGCGTTGCTCCTGCTTCTCGGCGGATTGAAGCGGGCCGGGTTGGGGGTCGATGGCCAGGGTCAACGTGTCGGCGGACGATTTGCCGGGCGCCGTGCGCTTCTTTCGCGAATCGCGGCGTAGGGCGTCCAGCGTGGCGGTGCGGGCGATCGACAGCAGCCAGGGGCGAAAGCCGGTGCCATAGCTGACCTGCTCGATGGAGCGCCAGGCGATCAGAAAGGTTTCCTGGACAAGATCCTCGGCACGATGCGGGTCGGGGATGTCGAGATAGATGCGCGAGTAGACCAGCCGGGCCGTCCGCCGAACGAGTTCCTCGAACGCGGCACGGTCCTTGCGTTGGCTTTTCTGGACGAGTGCCTCGTCGGATTCATTCACGCAATGTCTCCGGTCATCAGAAGGAAGAACGTCAATTGGACGACGGCGGCGCGCGAAAGATGCAAATCGAGTTGGAGCGGAATGGTCGCCGGTGGAAACGTTTCAGCATTATCGCTGTTTTCTTTGCGTTGCCATCTACACGACCGCTTGCGCCTTCGCCGCAAAATCCTCGGGTTGGCGATGGCTGTTTATCCGCGAAGCCGCAAGCGGCTGGAAGCTGGGCAAGCTTCCTCGCGCCATTCAATAAACTTTTCAACAACCCTTGTTTGCCCCTGCTCCTGATGTATAGACTACTCAAAACGAGGGTCCGATAAATGCACAGAGCACGGATGCAAACATGAGCGCCAATCATTCAATGGCTTCACATTCGCCGCAAGGTCAATCGCTGACGGGAGCCGATGTTCCGGCAGAGGTGGCCCGGCTGATTGCCGCCGGGAAGAGCAAGCAGGCGGTGGAGCGCGCCAAGGATCATTTCAAGCGATTCAACACGCCCGCCGCCGAAAAGCTGCTGGTGGATGCTTATATCAGCCGGATCGCGCAATTTCAGGCCAAAGGGCAGGCCGAGGATGCCGGGACGCTCATCAAGCTGGTTCGCGAGCGTTTTCCCGGGCATGCGGGGCGGCTGGGAATGCTGGAAACGAACAACGCCGCGGCGGGCGGTTTGGTTGACCAGCTTGTCGCCCCGCTGGCCAAAGCCGACCTTCCCGCCGAGCAGCGCGAAATCATCGAGACGGCCATCCGCAAGCAACTGCTCGACCTGCCGGGCCTTGCCGCTTGCAAAACGCTGCCGGCGGACCATTCACTAAGAATGGCAGCGGCGGCAATCTGGCGGGCGTTTGAAGCGGTCACCAATGGCCCGGTCAGTGATGGGGCGATTGCCCTTCCCGAGGTATCGCGGAAAAGCCCGCTGGCGGGCTGGCGGATGCTGGTTCGGGCGATCGCGGCATTTCACCGCGACGACGATGAAAGCTGCCGCCGGGCGCTGGAAGCGATTCCAATCGACGCCGCCGTGCATCATCTGGCGGGCGTGATGCTCGACATCATGCAATCGAAACCGCCCGGCCGGGGGACGGCTGGCGCGCTGCATGGCCGCATCACCAGCTCCGACGCCAATCTGCGCGAGGCGCTTTCGGAAATCGACCGGGCAATTCGGGAGCGCTACATCGACGCGCTGGTAGAGGCAGGGCAAAAAGCAATCCGCTGCAGTCAGGCATCCCGGCCGGAACTGGTGGATTTGCTGCGCCTGCGGCTGGCGGTGATATGCATCGCCTCGCGGGCGCCGATGCAGGATGTCGACAAGGTGGTGGGAATGGTGCCGCGCAACGCGGCGTTCTGGCGGATGATGGCGCATGCCTACGTGGGAACAGAGTCGCTTTTCCTGTCGGCGATGGCGTGGGAACGGTTTATTGTGCATGCCGTCGGCGAAAAAATGTTCGCCGCACAAAGCCTGGAGGCCGCTCTGGTCTATTTGCATATGGCCGACCTGCTCTCGCAGGAGTCATCGCGTAGCGTCGAGATGTTCACGAATTCGAGATTGTGCAAAGATTTTTACGCGATGCACTATCGCAATCAGCCGCCGGACATCGCCGCGCACAAGCCCAGGAACGCTTTCGACACCGCTGTGGGCGCCGTGTCGGTCGGGGGGCTTCTGGAAACCGCGGCCCGAATGGCCGGGGATTCTGATACGTATGAAAAATGGTGGATGTGGGCGCGTTATCGCGAACTGCCGGTGAAACACCAGGAGGACATCCTGCTCGCCTGGCACAAGGCCCATCCGCGCGATCTGAAGCCGTTGTTGAGCCTGTCGGCGCTGGCCGAGAATCGCAATGCCCTGCAAATTGCAACCAAGCGCCTCGACGAGGCCGAGGCGATTGACTCATTCAACCCCGAAGTGCGGCGGGCGCGGATCCGGCTGATCCTTGCCACGCTCTGGCGGCATACCAAGGCGGGCAAGCCCAACCTCGTCGCCAAAGATCTCGCCGACCTCGAAGCGCTTCCCTCCTTCAACGAAGGAGACCGCAGCGCTTTTCTGTGGGCCGCCAAAGCGGTCTGGCATGCGATGAAGAACGATGCCGAGGGCGAAAAGCAGGCCGTTGACGAAGTGGTCGAGCGGATCGGCGCGCTGGCGGGCCGGGTTTTACTCAGGTCGGTGGCTTTTCAGGCACATTACGATCGCACCGGCAATTATCCGGCCGCGCCAGTGGTCGATGATGCCGACCCGCTGGCCATCGCGCAGGCCGATGCGAGGGTGCGCCGGTTGATGCAGGATTTTGCGCCGATCTCCATCCTGCGGCCGGTCGCCTGGGACAAGATCGAGATCGGCGTGCTAAAGCGCAAACCCTGCCCGCTGAGCATGGATGAGATGCTGTGGATCGGCCGGGGGGCGGCGGCCAGCAAGTTGGTCGAATTTGCATACGCGTCATCCAGTGCGGGGCTGGAAGTCGCCAACGGCGCGATGGCGGCGCGATTCCTGCTGATGCGGGCGATGAGCCTTAAAGATGACTCGCGCCGCCGGGTAAATCAATGCCTGCGCGCGGCACTGGACCTTGCCCGGCAGTTTCACGATGAAGAACTGCTGCGCGAAATTACGGCTGAGATGAGCCACCAGCGGCTGGGCCGCGATTCTCATGCTTCGGGCAAGCCGCTGGATGCGCGGATGCTGGCCGACATTCTCGCCGCCGAGCGCAAGGCCCGCGATTTTCCAAAAACCCCGGCCGCCGCCGAAAAACCTGTCGTGCTGATCGAGAACGATCGGCCGTTCTTCGGCGGATTCTTCGACGAAGATGACGACGATTTCGACGGAGACGACGAGGATTACGACGAATTCGGCGGATATGGCGAATACGATGATGATGATGATGATGATGATGATGATGATGATGATGATGATGATGACGATGACGATGGTGAAGGCAAATTCATCGGATCACTCTTCGCCGACGGAAAGGTCCCCGCGGACCTGGTGCCGTTGCTGTCCAAGGTGCTTGCCAAGTATGGCAGGCTCCCGCCGCCCGAGGTGGTGGCGCGGGATGATCCAAAGCTGGCGGCGCAAATCATGAGATTGATGAACATCGGACGGGGAGGCCGGCGATGACCCGTGCAAATGTAATTACCATGAGCCTGCAAGAGGCGTGTTCGGTGCTTGGCGTGGCCGCCGATGTCGGCGACGCCGACATTCGCTCGGCTTATCTGGCGAAGGTGCGCGAATTTCCGCCGGACAAAAACCCGGAGGCATTCGAGCGCATCCGCGATGCCCACGACCTGTTGAAAGACCCGCGCACCCGCGCCAAACAGGTGCTGATGTGTCCCGATCCCCGCGCGCCTATGGTTGACCTGCTGATCGGCGTCAAGCCGGTTCGGCGCTTTGCGGGGCCGAAATTCTGGATGGATGCGCTGAAGGAAAAAATGAAGGAGAGCCGAGCGTGAGCGACAGCGGAGAAATGCAGGAATTCCAGGGCGTTGGCGTGGATGAAGCGCCGCCGGAACAATTGCCGGTGCCTGCTGAGGTGGCGCTACCGGGTGAATTGCCCGCGCTGGCCGCCGAAGTGCTGCCGGAACAATTGCCAGCGCCTGGCGGGGAAACGTTTCGGGACGAATTGTCTGCGCCGGAAGACGAATCGCTGTCGGAACCATCCCCAGTGCCCGCCGAGGAAGCGCTACCCAACCCATACCCCGCACCGGCTGTCGCAGCGTTGCCGGACTCCTCGCCGCCGCCGCAGGACGAAGCGCCGCCGGACGAATCGCCCGCGCCAACGGACGGCATTCGCGCGCGGATGATGCGGCAATTCGAGGAGTGGCTCGACGCGATGCTGGCCGACGAAATCGAGCCGCCTCTCCCTCGCGAATTGATCGACGAGGCGCTTGGCGAAACCTCGGCCGCCGAATCGGCGTCGGGCCAGGGCGATCTCCTGACATTATTCTCGGCCCTGACCGGCCTGACCGGCGAAATCAAATTACAAGGCCGGGCATTCAAGGCGCTGACCGAGGCACTTTCACCCTTGGCTCGCCTTCCCGACCAGATCGAAGATATGGAATCGGCACAGGCCGATTCGACCCGGCAGATCGAGCGGCTGGCCAGACAGTTGGAGCCCGATGACGCGGGCGCATCGGCGCTTCCGCCGAGCAAGGAAATATTGACCGTCCTGTTCGATTTGCTGGAACGCCTGGAACGCGGCTTGAAAACATTCGAGGCCGGCATCGCATCGATATCCGCCGCCAAGCCCCACGGCCTGCTGGCGCGTTTCGGAGGCGGCGACCGCCAGCACGCCAGCACACTGGCAACCGTGCAGGCGATGCTGGAAGGATACCGCCTGACGGCGTCGCGCCTCGAGGCCGCCATTCAGCAATGGGGAATCCAGCGCGTCGGCAAGGCCGGCGAGATGTTCGATCCATTGACAATGACCGCCATCGAAGTCGATACCGCCTCGGGCCGCCCCACCGGCACCGTCGTCGAAGTGTATCGAAGCGGCTATGTCCTTCACGGCCAGATGCTCGCCGTGACGCAGGTGAAAGTTGCGAAGTAAGTGAGTTGTTACCGTCAGAAGTAGGGCGGGCATTGCCCGCCAAACCACGTTCGGCGGGCAATGCCCGCCCTACGCAGGTAAATTGAATTGGAGGATTTCATGGAAGAACGAATCGTCGGAATTGACCTCGGCACCACCAACTCGGAAATCGCCGCGTTTGTGGATGGGAAGCCGCAGGTGATCGGGAATGGCTCGCAGTTCATGCTTCCCTCGTGCGTGGGGCTTTCGCCGACGGGAAGTTTGCTGATCGGCGAAGCGGCGCGCAACCAGATGTTGCTTTACCCCGAGCGCACCGTCCGCAGCGTCAAGCGCTTGATGGGCAGCGGGGAAACCGTCACGCTGGGCGAGAAATCGTTTACTCCGCCGGAGATTTCCTCGCTTATCCTGCGCGAATTGGCGCGCTGGGCGGAAGTGAAGTTCGGCGAGCCGGTGACAAAAGCCGTCATTACCGTCCCCGCCTATTTTTCCGATTCGCAGCGTAACGCCACGCGCGAGGCCGGTGCATTGGCGGGGCTGGAAGTGGTGCGCATCGTCAACGAGCCGACCGCCGCCAGCCTGGCCTATGGCGTCGATCAGGATTCGCGGCGAACGGTGATGGTTTACGATCTGGGCGGCGGCACGTTTGACGTTTCTGTCGTCCGCATCGAAGGCGAAGTCACTGAAGTGCTCTCCAGCCATGGCAACAACCGCCTGGGCGGCGACGACTTCGACACAAAAATCGTCGATCATCTCCTTGAGGCATTCCGCAAGCAGCACAATGTCGACCTGCGCGACAAGAACCCCGGCGCATATGCCCGGCTATGGTGGGCCGCCGAGGCCGCCAAGAAACAGCTCAGCTTTGAGCCATACGCCCGGGTGCGCGAAGAGTCTCTGATACAGATTGATGGCCGGCCGTTGCATCTGGACGTGGAGATTTCCCGCAAGGAATATGAGGGGATGATTCGCGGCCTGATCGATCAGACCATCGACAGCGTTTCCAAGGCGCTCAGCGATGCCGGATTGCTGCCGTCGGCGTTGGATGCGGTGTTGCTGGTGGGCGGCTCGACGCGCACGCCGCTGGTGGTCGATCTGTTGGAGAAAATGTGCGGCAAGCCTCCCCGGCAGGAACTGCATCCGGATTTATGCGTGGCGCTGGGCGCTGGTGTATTGGCCAGCCGCCTGGGCGGGCATGAAGTCGAGCGGGTGCTGGTCGATGTGTCCCCATTTTCCTTCGGGCCGAGCTATCTGGGCGAGCGGGAGGGCCGCGAATATCGCCACTGCTATCACCCGCTCATCCGCCGCAATACGCCGCTGCCCGTGACGCGCACGGAGGAATATTTCACCGCCTCCGATTTCCAGACCGGCGTGGACCTGGATATTTATCAGGGCGATGATCCCGACGCGATGAAGAACGTCCACGTGGGAAACTTTAAGATCGAAGGATTGAAGCCGGTCGACGGGCCGAATGCCGTGCTTTGTCGGATGCGGCTGGATCTGGACGGCATCCTGCACGTGACGGCCATCGAAAAGTCGACGGGCCTGAGCCGCCACGTGGCGATATCCGGCGCGACCCGCCGCCGCAGCAGCGAGGAAATCGTGCGCGGCCGCGATCAGCTCAGCGCCCTTTTCGAGACGCGGGCCCGCATCGATGAGGAACATGAAATCGACCCGCTTCCACCGGTGGAAGAAACCGAAGTCGATGCGTTCGGATCGCTGAACGGCCCGGAGGCCGTCGGCGGAACCGAGGGCAGCGAGTCGGATGCCGGCGTGGCGGTCGCGCCGTCGGAACCTGCCGTATCGCAGGCCGTTCAGGAGGCGCGGGCGCTGATCGAGCGCTGCCGCCTGCGCATCCCCACGATTCACGCCGACGACCAGGAAGAGGCGTTAAATCTGATCGAGGATATCGAAACCGCGATCGCAGAACATGACGAGCCGGCGCTGGCCGAGGCGAGCAAGGCCATGAGCGAGTTTCTATTCTTCGTGGAGGGCCGCTGAGAATGGCGACGGCACCGCTGAAATGCCCGGTGTGCGGCGCGAAAGTTCGCGGCGAGCGGACGTGTTCGCGCTGCACGAGCGACCTGACGCCGATGCTGCGCATCGCCGCCCGCGCCTTTGCCGCCCGCCAGCGCAGCCGCGCGGCGCTTCTGGCAGGCGATCTACCCGAGGCGATGCACTGGTCGGTCGTCGCACGACGGCTGCAGGGATGACTAAGAGTATAATCCGGAGACGAATGAGCCGCGCACGGAGGGTACTCCCGAAGTAAGCGGTTTTCGGCAGGCGCGCTTACTCCGGGAGTACCCTCCGTGCGCGCCTCGTTACGCCCCTTGCGTACGAAGCGGGCAACATCATGCAGCGTGCGGTGTCTATCAGACCAGACCAGACCAGACTGAGCTCGCTGCGAGCAATTTCGAGTCTCGCATCCACGGCAAAGCTCGACGCGAAGACACGAAAAGGACGAAGGAATCGAAGTAAATCCCTTACGCTGGAAAGTCCCTTCGTCCCCTTCGTCCCCTTCGTCTTCTTCGCGCCTTCGCGTCAAGATTTCCTCTCGGTGCGATCATTCGGACCACATCCCCGTGCCGAACGAGGCTTAAGTTTGCACGTTTGCGGCTGAAGCTGTATTTTACCGGCCTGTCCCGGCATCAGCGCAGCCAAAGCAGCCAAAGCAGGTGCCGATTCCTCGGGAAGATCTGGGCAATTTGCGTCTCTAATTTGATGTTCTCAGCCAGGATGGCTTTCCGCCAGCGGTAGCCGTTTATTCAAAGCGGCCCGAAGTTGGACGTCGCGGCTGAAACGAAGGAGTGTTCGGCGTGATCTTTGATTCCCTTCTAGGGATGTTCAGCATCGACATGGGCATCGACCTCGGCACCTGCAACACGCTGGTGTGCGTGAAGGGCGAAGGCATCGTGCTGAACGAGCCGAGCGTCGTCGCCGTCAAAAAAGGCACCAATCGCGTGCTGCAGGATGGAAACGCCGTGGGGCTCGTCGCCAAGGAAATGCTCGGGAAAACGCCCGGCAGCATCACCGCCATCCGCCCGCTCAAAGACGGCGTCATCAGCGATTTCGAAGTGACCGAGGCGATGCTCAGCTATTTCATCCGCCGGGTGCATGGCCGCAAGCATTTCATCGGCCCGCGGGTGGTTATCGCGATTCCATCGGGAATTACCGCCGTTGAAAAACGGGCCGTGCTTGATTCGGCCGAGCGCGCCGGCGCGCGGCGCGTGTTTCTCGTCGAAGAACCGATGGCCGCGGCGATTGGCGCCGGCCTGCCCGTCACCGAACCCACCGCCAGCATGATCGTCGACATCGGCGGCGGAACCACCGAAGTGGCCATCATCTCGCTGGCCGATATCAGCGTCTGTAAATCCGTCCGCACCGCCGGCGACGACTTTGACGAAGCCATCGTCAATCACATGAAAAAGACCTACAACATGGCGATCGGCGAGCAGATGGCCGAGCGCATCAAGATCGAGATCGGCTCCGCCGCCGCCACCGGCGACCACGAGCCAACCATGTTCGTTAAAGGCCGCGATATGATCTCCGGCCTTCCCCGCAAAACCAATGTGACCTCCGAGGAAATTCGCGAGGCGCTGCAGGAGCCGGTGAACAATATCGTCGAAGCCGTCACCCAGACGCTCGAGCAGGCCGAGCCGGAACTGGCGGCCGACCTGGTCGACAACGGCATCACCATGGCCGGCGGCAGCAGCCTGCTTCGCGGGCTGACAACAGTCATCAGCAACGCCACGGGCCTGGAAGTTCGCCTCGCCGAAGACCCTCTCACCTGCGTCGCCCGCGGCACCAGCGTCTACCTGGAAAACCTTGAGGTTTGGAAGGATACGATGGAGAGCGATGAGGATGAGTATTAGTAGGGTCCGCCTTGGCGGACCCTACAAGCCGACAGAAAGGACACGGATGTCTTTCTTCAAACTTAAACACCTCTTCGCCGGTTTCATGACGCTCTCGGCCGTCACGGCTTTCACCTTGCCGCAGCGGATTTTGCAGGGACATGTGCCCGCCGTCGATGCGCTATTCGTGCCGGTGGCGCGGCCATCGGGGGCAATTGCGCGATGGGCGCACAATTCATTCGCTGCTCCGGAACTGAGTATGGACACCCGCGACGCCGACGTCGTGCGGCGCGAAAACGAACGGCTGAAAAATGAGGTCAGCACGCTGAGCACCCGCGTCGAGGCATTGGAGGAAGCCGAGTACCATCGACGGCTGGTCGGCCCGATCCGCGATTACTGCACGCCGTTCGCCGTTGCCAGCACCGATTCAGGCACGCGCGCGTCGCTGGGGATTCAAGGCACAAGCTGGCAGGGTTTGCGCGAGGGGATGGTTGCGCTGTATGCCGAGGGAATTGTCGGACGGATTGAGCGTGCGGGGCTCGCGGGGGCTCGGGTGCGATTGGTCACCGACAGCGGATTTCGCATACAGGTAGGGTTCGTAAGATTTGACGGCGCGAAGTTTATCCGCCTTAAGCCGCTGCAGTCTGTCACGGAAGGGACTGGCAAAGGCGCAATGCTAATCACGCTGCTTTCACGCGAAGAGGCGGGGGGGCTGA
>DASRRM010000437.1:0-22131 GCA_035695715.1 Tepidisphaeraceae bacterium | reverse complement strand
TGGCGCCAAGTTCACCCAGCCCGGCGACCTGCAAGTCTTCGACAAGGGCAGAAGCGTTTTGGTCCAGGGATATGCCAACGATTACACCACCTTTCTGCTGACTGAGCACGGCGGCGATGTGGTCGTCCACAAGACGGCCGGTGCGCCGCGATCATCTTCCATGGATCGATTCGTTGTCGACCACAATGGAAATCTCTGGTCGCGCGGAATGCGCCGCAAGGACGAACTGGCCATATATTCACACGCTGGCGATGAGCCGGCTTATATCGCGCCGGGAGGCCGTCCCCTTTTCTGCGACAGTAAAAACCGCATCTGGATTGTTTCCGAAACCGGCGGGGTTGTGCGGGTGCATCTGCCCGACGCCGACACATCGCTCACGATCGACGGCGCGACATGGTCAAGCCGCCTGGCCGAGACGCCCGATGGGCGGATTTTTCTCTTTCACAGCAAAGGGATGAGCGAGCTGGTCGTCAGCGGAAAGGGAAAGAGCCTGCTGCTGAGTGAAAGGAATCATTGGGTTGAGGGATTTCCCATCGGCAAGGGCACAACCTGTTTTTTCAGCGACACCCACGGCAGCCTCTGGATCCTGATCCCCGGCCAACTCCTTCGTTTTGCGCCACCGAAATGAACGGGGCATCGGCACCACGCATTCCTCCACACCCGCCGCAGGATGTTGTCCGTTTTGTACGCAGGACCGAGCCTCGCACGGAGGGTACTCGCGGCGTAAGCGGGGCCGGTGAAACCGCTTACTTCGGGAGTACCCGGAGTACCCTCCGTGCGCGGCTCATTTGTTTCCGGATGACACTCTGGAACGGAGTGCGTATCAGGAAATCCTGCGGCTTTGACTTCGTGAAAAATTTCCTCCGGTTGACACATCCATCCGGATACTCTACATTATAAAGTAATAGGCGACAGCAAGCCGATTATTTGCCGAACGTGCACGACCGCCCGGCGATTTTGGGGGTATGGTGAGGATTTACCGGAGGTGACCCCTTGGCATCGGGGCGATCAACCATTTCTGCCGGACGCGGCTCGACGTTTGTCTTTGCCGCCGCACTGGCGCTGGTGGCGGCGGCGGACTTTCTTTTCTATCGCCATGCCTTCGGATGGACGGCGGGATTATTCGCCGCCGCTGTCCTATTGGCGTTGCTGCTTCGGCCCATTCGCCGCCGGTCGCGGCGCGCGGCGGGCTGGCTTGCCCTGGCGGTGTTTGGGCTGGCACTGGCGCTGGCGGAGGAGCCTACGCCGCTGGCGATTTCCGTGGCATCCATTGCGATTGTCATTTTAGCCATCAGCCGCCGGGATGGATGGACCGGCTCCTCGCTTGCATGGCTGGTGCGGCTGGGGAGATTTTTGCTGGCGGGATGGATGCGCATTTTTTCCGACGCGGCGGTAAGTCTGAGATGGGCCCGGCGTCATCCGGCCGCCGGTATGGGGGGGCCGGCGGCCGTGGCCTGGGGGATCGGGAAATGGGTCATTCCCCTGCTGCTGGGCGGCGTGTTCGTCGGCTTGTTCGCGCTGGCCAATCCCGTCGTCGAGGATTTCGTCAGCCGGGCATTCAATTGGATGTGGTTCAAGCTCGGCGAGTTACCCGACCTGCTCGACCCGGCGCGGATCGCGCTGTGGGCCGTCATCTTCGTCGCTTCCTGGAGTCTGCTGCGTGTACGAACCCGGCGGCTGCGGCGCGCGCCCCGGCCGCCCTATTCGCGCCCGGGCCATCTGCCTCCTCGCCTTCCCGGGCAACTTCCGCCGTTCGATCCGGCTTCGCGCACCGTCATTCCCGTCGATCATCACGCTTTGGTCGAGCGCTGCCTGATCGTCTTCAACGTGATCTTCGCGATGGAATCGGTGCTGGATGTCTTTTATCTGTATGGCGGCCGGCATCTGCCGCATGGGTTGACGTTCAAGGAGTATGCCCATCGCGGGGCATACCCGCTGATTGCCACGGCGCTGCTGGCAGCGGTTTTTGTGCTGGTTGCATTTCGCCGCGAATGCAACAGCCCATCCTGGCGAAACGCCCGGCTGCTGGTTTACGCCTGGATCGCGCAAAACGTGCTGCTGGCCTTCTCCGCCGGCTGGCGGCTGATGCTTCTGGTGAACGCCTCCAACCTCACGCGCCTTCGCCTTGCGACGGCGATCTGGCTTGTGCTGGTTGCCCTCGGGTTGCTGACCATCATCTGGCGGATTGTCACCCATCGCGACAACGCCGCGCTGTTGCGCGTGAACATCGCCATGACGGCGGCGGTGCTTTACGCCTGTTGCTTTGCGAACCTCGACGGCTTCATCGCCAACTACAACGCCGACCATTGCATGGAAGTCGCCCGCAACGGCGACGTGCTGGGGCTGACGTATCTGCGCGATCTGGGGATCGAATCGATTCCGGCGCTCGATCGGCTGTCGCACACGCTCGACACGCCGCAGCGCCGCGCCATGGCGGCCGAATTTGCCGCCGAGCTGCGTGTTCAGGTGGCTGATGATCTGGCCGACTGGCGCGGATGGACGTGGCGGCGCTGGCGCTTGCGGCCTGGCCCAAGGGTGGACCGTCCGCGCCCCGGGCGGCCCGTCTTGAAATCCGCAGCATCGGGCTAACTGCCTCGAATCATGGTGCGCCGGCGGCGCTTTTCCTGCATTTGGCGTGAGGACTTCCGATGAAGGGACCTTCATTTAAAGATCGCGTATCGCATTTTTGGCGATGGCTCTTGGCGCTCGATGCGCTGTTCACCTGCGATGGGACCGCTGACAGAAAAATGCGGACGAAGCGCCGCACTTCGTTTCCCAGAGAAAGCGGCGCAGTCCCAATGCGCGGGGCGATGTCTGTAAAGACGCGAAAGATGCGCGTGTGAACTACGCGGCCATCGCTGAATGCCCTGTCCCAGCCGGCTCGGCATAGCGAACGGCGTTCAGCAGCGACAGCAAATCCTTGGTGTTTCGCGATAGCTGCACTTCAAAGCACGGGCAGCTCTCGGCCAGGTTGCCCAGTACATGGCTGCCGCGGCGGGCGCGATCCAATTCCGCGATCGGCCATTCGCGGGTGAGAAGCTCCAGCGCATCGGCCGAATCGGTCGGACGAAGGTGAGCCTTGGCGCGGCGGCCGGGCTCGACAACCAACACCGCGTCGCAAAAAGCGTGGTTCTGCCACGATGCCGGATGCTGCCTCGATAAATCGAGCCAGCCTTCCTGGTCCTGCGACCCGAAGCGCAATCTCGGCGTGGTGGCGCGCTCGACGCGGCCGGGAATGTGCAGAAGCGCCAATCGGCCGTCTTCCTCGCGGACGGCGGTCCAGCGCTGGCCGATGATTTTGTAGCCGTTGCTGATGAGTGCCGTCAGTTCCGGCTCAACGCCGAACGGGCAGATAATCAAAACGGCAAACCCATCGCGCACCGCGGAGATGGCCGGCAGCAAACTCACGCCGCGCGGCCGCAGAAGCTGCGCCATCGGCCAGATGACGGCCAGCTCGGCCACGCGGAAAATATCGACTTTTGGTTCGGGAACGATCCAGCTTCGCCATTGGCTCTGGGCAAAATCCATTTCCGCCATCCCCCAGCGGTCATCGACGACCCAATAGCGCTCGCCGTCTTCGTATAGGTCCATCATGTCGGTGGTGCGGGTGAGATGGCGGGCGGTTTCGGGCAGGCGGTTGACGACTTCGGATTCGTCGTAGGAATGAATGATGCCGGCGGTGGGAAGGAAGTGGTCCGGCCAACTGGGGACGGCGAATTTTGAAAGCAAGGCATCGATCGATTCGTCCAGGGCCGGCACAGTGCAATCCAACTGCACAACCGGACCGTGGACAGCCAATTTCCGCCGGCTATCGCCACTGATCATGTAAACTCCTCGTCTCTCGCCAACGAATCTATCGGGCGGGAGAGGGAGGGTGCTGAAGAAGTGTCTGGCGGAATAAAGGGTTAGCGGTATTTCATACGCAGCTTCGACAATACGGTCAGTCAATCCATTCTTCGGCCGCAGAATTATCTTCCGCAACCGCTTGCGGCATTGGCGTGGCGATGGCGGCGTTAAGTTTTTGCACGTGCGATTCCAGCGCAAGCCGGCCGGCGCGGGTGAGGGTGAAGCTGGTAACCGGTTTTCCGGCTCGAAATTGCTTATCAATTTGTATAAGTCCCGCCGTGGCCAGCCGCCGGGCGTGGGAGGCGAGGTTGCCATCGGTAAGCCGAGTCGTGCTGCGCAGTGCGACGAACTCGTCCCGGCCACAGCGCGCCAGGGCGATGAGGATTTCAAGTCGGCCGGGATGTGTAACAATTGCGTCGAACGGCATGGTTTGTTTATCGGACTGGTTGTAGTCTGAGGATGAGGATTGCGGGCGATGGACTTTCCCCTGCAACCTTTTTCCGCTGCATCGCGTACAATATTGGAAATCGATGCACGTTAAATCTTGGGTTCCTTCTTTACAGGTGGTTGGATGCAGATGAGAAGGCTGATTTTCCTGGTAGCAATGATGCTGGTCACGGCCAGTGCCAGCGTTGCCGCGCCGGCAACGCAGCCGGCTTCACCGGTGGTGGCCGACATTACCGGCGTCGATCGTCATCCGCTCGATGTTTCCCCGTCCAAGGCCGTCGTCATCATCTTTATCTCCACCGACTGCCCGATTTCCAACGGCTACGCCCCGGAAATCAACCACATCTGCAAGGACTACGAATCCAAAGGCGTGAGCTTTTACCTGGTCCATTCCGACCCGG
This sequence comes from Tepidisphaeraceae bacterium, assembly GCA_035695715.1. GTDB lineage: Bacteria > Planctomycetota > Phycisphaerae > Tepidisphaerales > Tepidisphaeraceae > RYN-428. Next base: position 17,437 of record DASRRM010000437.1, on the reverse strand, counting down.
ATTTATCCGCCGCCGACGCGAAGAAACACGCGGCTGATTACGGCTTTACCTGCCCGGTGCTGATCGACCGCAAACACGAGATTGTCAAGCGCGTCGGCGCGACGGTGACGCCTGAAGCTGTCGTGCTGGGCGCTGATGGGAAAGTGCAATACAGCGGGCGGATCGACGATCTGTACGTGGCGCTGGGCAAAAAGCGCTACGAAGCAACGACTCACGACTTGCGTAACGCGCTGGATGCAATTCTTGCGGGCAAGCCAGTGGCCAAGCCGCATACGCAAGCCGTGGGATGCGCGATTTCGGGATAAATCGCCGGGCATCGTCACTTCAGCGACCATGTGATTTCACGGCACCGGGATAGAGCAGAACCAGTCCACGACAGAGTTACCTCATTTCAAGATTTCCTCGGAGAAAGCATGTCAAAGCGTCTTATCACAGCAACACTCGCATTAAGCACAATCGTCGTCGTCGCCGGCATCCGTCTCGCGCGGCCGGTAAAGGCCGCCGCCCTTCCGCCGGTGCCGGCGGATACTTCGATCGCCGCCCCGACGTTCGACAAGGACATCGCGCCGATCGTGTTCCAGAATTGCTCGACATGTCATCACGCCGGCGAAGTCGCACCGTTTTCGCTGTTGACCTACGCCGATGCCAAAAAGCATTCGACTGAAATCGCAGACCTGACTCAAAACCGGCAGATGCCCCCCTGGAAGCCGGAGCATGGCTTCGGCAACTTTCGCGGCGAGCGCCGGCTGAGCGATTCGCAGATCGACACCATCCAGCGCTGGATAAAGGCCGGCCGGCCCCAAGGCAATGCCGCCGATCTTCCTCCCGCGCCGAAATTTGCCCAGGGATGGGCATTGGGCGAGCCGGATTTGGTGGTGAAAATGCCCAGGGCCTTTACCGTGCATGCCGACGGGAACGATGTGTTTCGCAGTTTCGTGGTGCCGCTGAATTTGACGGAAGACAAGTATGTGGAGGCGGTGGAATTCCGTCCCGACAACCGCAAGATCGTCCATCACGCCCTGCTGTTCCTCGACTCCAGCGGCCGGGCCAAACAACAGGATGGCGCTGACGGCGAGCCGGGCTTTGGCAAAGGGCCCGGCGGTCTGGGATTCATCCCATCGGGCGGGCTGGGAGGCTGGGCGCCGGGCGTGACCCCGCAGCGGCTGCCTGACGGCGTCGCCCGCTTGGCGCGGGCCGGGTCAGACCTGGTCATCCAGACCCACTTCCATCCATCGGGAAAAGTGGAAACCGAGCAGGCGACGGTCGGTCTCTATTTCGCCAAAAAGCCGCCGGAAAAATTGTTCATCAGCATCATGCACGGCCTGAAACGCTCGAGCCTGGATATCCCCGCCGGCGACAAGGACTACGAACTGAGCGACAGCTTCACCGTCCCGTCCAATGTGACCCTGCAGGCGGTTTTTCCGCACGCGCATCTGCTCTGCAAGGAAATCGAAGTGACGGCGACGTTGCCGGATGGGAAGAACATGCCGGTCATCTGGATCAAGAATTGGGATTGGGACTGGCAGGACGAGTATCAGTATCAAACGCCGTTGCAAATCCCCGCAGGCACGAAGATTCACATGCGTTTCCGCTTCGACAATTCCGCCGAAAACATCAAAAACCCCAGCAAGCCACCCCGCGAAGTGCGCTGGGGCGAGCAGACCAAAGATGAAATGGCCCTGTGCTTCTTCCAGATTCTGGTGGACCGGCAGGTGGTCGAAGCCCTTGGCGGATTAGGCGGCCTGCGCCGCGGCGCGGCGGCTGCAGGCGGCGGCAACATCGACCCGGCAACACGAGAGCGCATACAGCGCTACATTCAATCCCTCAAAGACCAAAACGCCCCGGCCACCCAGCCGGCGAAGAAGAATGGGGAGGGGAAATAACGGCGATTGCCTATTGTAACCAAAAAGGTTACAATTGACATCTTAATGGATACAGTGGCAGAGAATGATGCTGGGAGTGTTCTCTTCGGTTCCACCCGTCGGGCGCTGCTCGGTTTGCTGCTGGAGCGACCTGCCGAACGATTTCACATGCGCCAACTTGCCCGTCTTACGGCTGCGGGCCTGGGGCCGGTTCAACGCGAGCTCGCGGCACTGACAGGCGCGGGGATACTGCTTCGCGAACAGAGCGGGCGGCAAGTCTACTTTCAAGCAAATCAGACAAGTCCCCTCTTCACCGATCTGCGGTCTTTAATCCGAAAGACTTCCGGTGCGCCGGCGGTGGTTCGCCAAGCTCTGCTGCCGTTACAAACCCGAATTCAATTCGCGGTCCTGTTCGGCTCCATGGCCAGCGGCCTTGCCCACTCCGAAAGCGACGTGGACATTCTGGTTATTTCCGACGATCTGAGCTTCCGCGAGCTCGCAGGCGCGATTCGCCAGACGTCAAAGCAACTCGGACGCGATGTGGGAATCAATCTTTATAAACCGGCTGAGTGGCAAAAGCGGATTGCCGAGGGGCATCCGCTTGCGCGGTCAATTCTGAATAATCCTCATGTCGTGCTGCTTGGAGATCGCGATGAGCTTGAAAGAATGGCAGAAAAACGGGTGGGTAAAGCCGCACGACGCAACACCACAGGAAATCGAGCGACTATTCGACGTCATCGAGCGCGATCTGAAAGTCAGCGGAAATAAAGATATGGATCCGGATTGGCGTTTTGTTGCGCCTTACAACGCGGCCTTGCAGGGCGCTGCAGTCGCTCTCTACGCCAGCGGATTCGAGTCAACCAAGGGTGGCGGCGCGCACTATTATACGATCGAATCTCTGAAACTCACAGTCGGCGACGAAGGCACTGTCGACGAATTGCAATCCTTTAAGGCCAAACGCGGCGGCGCGGTTTATGAATCGACGGGGATTGCAAGCGAAACCGAGATTTCCGAACTCCGCAATCTTGCCGAGAAATTGCGAAATCGAGTGCAGGCATGGTTGCTCGCCGAACATCCGGCTCTTGCCCCAAAACCTTCGCGGAGAAAAGGAAAAGGCAAGTGACGGCGCCGCATGCTCGAGCAATGGGGTTACTTCACCCGGGCTTCTTTGCGAAAAACACCTTCCGGTAATTCGTCGCCAGCGGATGCTTGCTCAATACCGGCGGAAACAGGACATGCTTTTTCACCAGCTCCGGCGAGAAACTTTTTTCATCGATCACCCGCACTTTGAAGCCGACCGATTCCAGCAGGCTCACTACATCGTTGCCGAAGATGCGGAGATGATCGTCCTGGCCGAATCGGCGGAGGCGCTCTTTCGGATCGGTAAGGCTTGGGTCGGATTCGGTTTTTTCCAGGCCGTCTTTTTGCGGGACGGTCAGGATCGCGGTGCCACCGGGCGAGAGGACGCGGAAAATCTCGCGCATCCCCTGCATGTGGTCCGGCACGTGTTCCAGCACGTCGCAGCAAACCAATAGATCCACCGAGCCATCTCCCTGGGCCGGCATGTTGGTCAGATCGTATTTCGCATCCACATCATCGCGCATGAAGTCGGCAGTCTTGTAGCTGGCGGCGTTGGGCTTGAAGAGCGGCGTGGTGAGCCGCTCGGGCGCGAAATGCAAAATGCGCTTGCCGACCACCAGGTCCTTCAGCGAAAGTCCTTCGATGTGATGCAGGGCATCGGTCAGCAGGCGATGTCGCAGCAGCGATCGGCACTTCCAGCAGACGGTAAACGGGTGCCAATCGTCGCTGGCAAAGCGGCGGCCGCTCCAATGGCAGATATTGCATTCGACGTTTTTCGGGAAGCGCATGCAGAGGTTGCGCAGCTTGAGCTTGACTTGTTTGCCGAGCTTTTTACTTCCCGGAGCCGGGGCAGTTGCCATCGTCATCTGGTCCTTCCTGACGCGCCGAAAAATCGCCGCTGATCACACCCCCGGAACACATCGCCCGCGATAGGCGATGGGCGCATCGCCGAGCCATTGATCGGCATGAAGCCGGGCCGGAATTAGAACCCTCCCTCCCGGCGGATGCAACGGGGTATTCCCGGCATGCGTTGTGCTTCAGTACACAAAAAGAGGGAGGTTGGCCGATAGACCGATAATCGTACCAGCCTCTTCCCGACGGAGAACAGCCATGATCACCCAGCTTCCCCTGTGCAGCTCGTCGCGCGCGTTTTCGCTGCTGGCAAGCCAGCTCCCCGCGATCGATTCGCCCGACGCCTTGCTGAACGGCGCGGTCGCCATCGCGATGCACGAGTTGGAGAACGCCGACCCGGCAATCGTCGACGCCCGAATCCAGGAATACGCCGACACCATTCGCAGCCGGGTTCGCGGCGGGCAGCCGCAGGCGTTGCTCGCACATTTGCACGAATATTTGTTTGAGGAGGCCGGATTCCGCGGCAATACCGAAGATTATTACAATCCCGCCAACAGTTATCTGCCTGCCGTTGTTGAAACGCACCAGGGCCTGCCGATCACGCTGAGCCTGGTATATAAGCTCGTGGCGGAGCGGCTCGGTTTGCGGGCCTGGGGCGTTGGGCTGCCGGGCCATTTTATGGTGGCGGTTGAAATCGACGGCGCGCCGATGCTGATCGACGCCTTCGCCGGCGGCCGGGCGCTGACGCCGGACGAAGCCCGCGACCGGCTTCGCGAGATGTTTGGCGCCGACGTCGAATGGAACGATGACCTGCTCCGTCCCGCGTCAAATCGTCATTGGCTGACCCGCATTTTGCAGAATCTTTTGAACGTTTTCGGCTCGACCGGGCGGTATTCGGATGTGGCAGCGGTGTTGGAAATGGAAATGCTGCTCTGGCCCGAGCAAAGCCGATTGCAGCGTGATCTGGGTCTGGTGCTGGCGCGCTGCGGGCTGGCACAGCCTGCAACCGTGTGGCTTGACAAATACTTGCGGTCGAACCCTGATGATCCGCAGAAGTTGCAGATCAAGGAATTGCTGCAGGTGCTGGGAACCTGATCACCTGCCACGTGAAGTTGTCCGGTTTTTCGAACATATGGGGCCGTCATCCTACTGAGACTATCCGACGGAAGGCGTATGGTGCGGGCCGTGCGCACGCGCAGCGATTGAATTCTCTGAAGTATGCACATCTTCTGCAAGGAAGTACGGGCCGTCGGGGCGCACGCAGTCGTCTAAGCGACCAGCGAGTCTGCTCGGCCTTGTGCATGGTTCAGAGAATTCGATCGCGCGGCAACCGACGTAACTTGGAGGCTTTATACGCACAAGCGCCCGCGAGGCGTTGGTGGCGGTGTGTCCGAACACTTGTAACGCTCGCCGAATGATGTACGACAATGCACGGCGATGCGCCATAATGTGTCGGCCTGCGCGGGATTCTCTGAACCGTGCACAAGGCCGAGTAGACTTGCTCGTCGCTTAGACGACTGCGTGCGCCCCAGCGGCCCGCACTTCCTTGCAGAAGATGTGCACACTTCAGAGAATCCCCCCTCGCTTCGCGTAGGGTCGGCGAACGAGCCAGCAAGCCTGAGGTACTCCGAAGGGTCTTGCTGACACGCGGACGCGAGCCGGATCCTTCGGCTTACCTCAGGGTGACGGTTGTTCATTCGGTCATTTGGATTTGATTCGCCATTCGGATTCCGTGATTCGTCATCTCGCGGATGCAAAATAGGCTTGCAACGGCCTCACTCCCCAATCTTGCTTCTGTATCGCCTGAATCGCCCTCGCCACGGCGTTGGCCCCGGTAATCGTCGTAACGATCGGCACCTTGTTCAGCACCGCCAGCGCACGAATCTTGCCTTCATCGGTTTGCGGGCCTTTTTTGGTCGGCGTATTGATGATGAGCTGTACCTTTCCATTCTTGATCAGATCGCGAATATTCGGCCGCCCCTCCGCCAGCTTGCTGACGCGCTGGGTGGGAATGCCGTGGGCCTTAAGGGCGTCATGCGTGCCGCCGGTTGCGATGAGTTGGAAGCCGATGTCGGCCAGCAGCTTTGCCGCGGAAACAACGCCGTCCTTATCCCCGTCGCGCACGGAAATAAACACCGCGCCTTTGGTCGGCAGCACCGTCCCGGCGGCAATCTGCGCCTTGGCGTAGGCCATGGGAAAATCCTGGTCGATTCCCATCACTTCGCCGGTGCTGCGCATTTCCGGGCCGAGGATAATGTCCACGCCGGGGAATTTGCTGAAGGGGAAAACCACTTCTTTGACCGACATATGCCTGGGCGGCGTAGGCTCGACAATTCCAAGCTCTTTCAACGACTTCCCCGCCATCACTTTCGCCGCGATCTTGGCGAACGACTGCCCCTGCGCCTTGGAAACAAACGGCACCGTCCGGCTCGCCCGCGGATTCACCTCGATCAGGTAAATCTCCCCGTCCTTGATGGCGTATTGCACGTTCATCAAGCCGCGAACGCGAAGGGCGCGGGCGAGTTCCTTGGTCTGATGTTTCAATTCCGCGACGATTTCCTTCGGCAATGAGTACGGCGGGAGAGAACAAGCGCTGTCTCCCGAGTGAATGCCGGCTTCCTCGATATGCTCCATCACGCCGATGATCATGGCCTGGCCGGAGGAGGACGCGGTGATGGGGTGATGGGGCGAGGGGGAGACAGAATCCTCGGTGTCAATTGTCACCGCGTCCCCGTGTCGCCGTGTCTCCGCGTCCTCTCCTCTCGGGTCGTAGTCGGCTAAACAATCCACATCCACTTCCGTCGCCGCATCCAGAAACTTATCCACCAGAATCGGCGCATCGGCGATCGTCGAAGCATCGACGGCGTTGGCCATGTAATAGTTCAACTGGTTCTCATCGCTGACAATTTCCATCGCCCGCCCGCCCAGCACGAAGCTGGGCCGCACGAGAACCGGATACCCAATGCGCTTGGCGATCTCCCGCGCCTCGGCCACGCTCCGTGCAATGCCATTCTCCGGCTGCTTGAGATTTAGCTCCTGCAGCAGCGTGCGGAATTGCTCGCGATCGCCGGCCACTTCGAGGGATTCGACGGTGGTGCCGAGAATGGGAACGCCGGCTTCCATCAGGCCGCGGGCGAGGTTGAGGGGGGTTTGCCCGCCGAATTGGACGATGACGCCTTTGACGAGATTTTTCGATGGCGGTCGCTGGACCCACGATCTCGCTTCACTCCAGAGTTGCTGATCAAGATGCGGCACTAGATCCGCGATTTCCGTATCTCGCTCCGACAAGAGTTTATGTATTCCCAGATCATACTCATGACAGACGAGCTGAAGCCGGGAAGTTAGAAGGTGGAGGACCAGCGTTGGAGGCTTATCTTTCCAAGCTGGCTTCACCTCGACTTGAAGAATCGCAACACGTCGCGAATCTCCTTCTTCGTTCATCCCATGATCGATATTCCAGAGAACCGCACCGGGAACGGCCTGCGACGTGAAGTTACGCACGTATTGCGCTTCGAATGGCCCCCCGTTCAATCGCTCACAGACGTTCAGCACATCTTCGTGCGTCAACGGCTCGAAAAACAGCAGATCGCTCGTGTCGTAATCGGTGCTGACGGTTTCGGGGTTGGAATTGATCATGACCGATTCCAGGCCGAGTTCCTTCATGGCGAAGGCCGCCTGCACGCAGCAGTAGTCAAATTCGATACCCTGGCCGATGCGATTGGGGCCGCCGCCAATGATGATGACTTTGGGGCGGTCGGTGAGGCGGATTTCATCTTCGGAGGTGGTCAGGCGTCCGTCGTCGGTGGTGCGCTCCGTAGGGTCCGCCTTGGCGGACGCGGAGTTGCCGCCGCTCGTCGACCCAGCGTCCGCTGAAGCGGACCCTACGACGGAGTACGGCGTTTCATAGGTGGAATAGTAGTAAGGAGTCGCCGCCTCGAATTCGGCGGCGCAGGTGTCGACAAGCTTGTAGACAGCCCGGATACCGCGGGCTTGACGAAACCGTCGCAACTGCTTCGGGTTAACCCTCCAGATTTCTGCTAGTTGAACGTCAGAGTAGCCGAACTCCTTGGCGCGCCGGAGAATTTTCGTTGCGCCATCGTCATCGCCGAAAACTTCGAAACCTCCGACTGCAAGGAGGAAGTAAGCGACCCAGGACGTCAACTCTTCCTCAAAATCCACCAACTGCTTCATCTGCGCCAAAAACCACGGATCAATATTCGTCAGCTCGTGAATCTGCTCCACCGTCCAGCCCATCTTCATGGCGTAACGGATGTAATACATCCGGCCCTGGCTTGGCACCGCCAGCTTGCGGCGGAGTTTTCCATCGGGGATGGGCCATTCGTGGTCGGTGGATTCGCCCTGGGTGGTTTTATCGCTGTCGTCGGATGTGTTGCGCGCGCTGGACGGCAGCTTTCCCGTATCACGGGCGTCTCGCCCGTGTTCTGCTGATGTCGGGGTGGATGTCTGGGAATTTGCCTGATTCGGAGGCACGGGCGGGACGCCCGTGATACGGGAGTTCAGCCATTTGTCATACTTATCCAGCCCAAACCCAAATCGCTTCACCTCCATCGACCGAATCCCCTTTTGCAGCGCCTCCTTGAACGTCCGGCCGATCGCCATCGCTTCGCCGACGCTCTTCATCTGCGTGGTCAGCGTTTCATCGGCGTCCGGAAATTTCTCGAATGTCCAGCGGGGAATTTTGATCACGCAATAATCGATCGACGGCTCAAAACAGGCGGATGTGTGGGTGTCCCAGCTTTTGCCGTCCTTGCTCCGCTTGCTGGCGATGTAATTGGGCAGCTCGTCGAGGGTATAGCCGACGGCCAGTTTCGCGGCGAGCTTGGCGATAGGATAACCCGTCGCTTTGGAGGCCAGGGCGGATGATCGCGACACGCGCGGGTTCATTTCGATGACGATCATCTCGCCGTTGTCGGGGTTGATGCCGAACTGGATGTTGCTGCCGCCGGTTTCCACGCCGACGGCGCGGATAATCGCAATGCTGGCATCCCTCATGCGCTGGTATTCTTTGTCACTCAGCGTTTGGATCGGGGCGACGGTGATGCTGTCTCCGGTATGCACGCCCATCGGGTCGAAGTTTTCGATCGAGCAGATGATGACGGCGTTGTCGTTCTTGTCGCGCATCACCTCCATCTCGTATTCCTTCCAGCCGATCACCGATTGCTCGATCAGCACTTCGGTGACGGGAGAAGCATCGAGGCCGCGCTGCACGATGGTTTCAAATTCCTCGACGTTGTAGGCGATTCCGCCTCCGGTTCCGCCGAGCGTGAAGGCGGGCCGGATGATGAGCGGCAGGCCGATCTCTTCGATCGCCTTGCGCCCCTCTTCCAGCGAATGCACCACGGCGGATGCCGGCACCTTCAGGCCGATCTTGATCATCAAGTCCTTGAAGACCTGGCGATCTTCGCCGCGATGGATCGCGTCGCGCTTGGCGCCGATCATTTCCACGCCGTATTTCGTGAATACGCCGCGGTCGTAGCAGGCCATGGCGGTGTTCAAGCCCGTCTGCCCGCCGAGGGTGGGGAGCACGGCGTCGATCGGGTGCCCCGCCGCTTTTTCGTAGGCCAGAATTTTCTCGACGGCTTCGGGCGTGATCGGCTCAATATAGGTGGCATCGGCGAATTCTGGATCGGTCATGATCGTGGCGGGGTTGCTGTTGATCAGGACAACGCGATAGCCCTCTTCCTTCAGCGCCCGGCAGGCCTGCACGCCGGAATAATCGAATTCGCAGCCCTGGCCGATGACGATGGGACCCGAGCCGATGATGAGGATGGAATGGATGTCGGTGCGTCGTGGCATTTTTGTTTTTACTTCCCGGTCAAAATTGGCAGCAATGTACAGATGCGCGGGATTAAATCCAACCCGGATGGGTTTGGGATATAATAGGAATGGCACGATGAAGACAAAACCACTGACGCCATCACAGGGCTGGTCGATGTTCCCCGCCGACCAATACCGGCAGATCGCGCATTTACATTGGTCGGAGCGCGACCGGCTGATTGAGGCCGCCTCGCGTCGCGTGGTGAAGCAACGCCGCTGGCTTCTTGCGACAACCGGTTTTTTACGACTTGCGATTCTGGCCGCGATGCTCGGCGTCCGGTCGAGCAGTCATCAGCCGCGGGTCTTTTTAATCCTATTATCGTTGCTTGCGTTTTCGATGATATTTGATTTCGTGCCGCGACGGCGCGCGATGCGGGCGGCATTGAGCGCCGAGCTACTTGCCCGCGGCATGCGGCCGGGTTCTTGCCTGATATGCGGATACGATCTACGCGCCTCGCGCGAGCGCTGCCCCGAATGCGGAACGATTATCGCCCCGCCGCTCGCGGCCGAAAACCCCGAGTCATCTGTCAATCGATAAGGTCGATTCCTTCATTTCTTCCCGTCATGATTAAACAATCCATTGATGATCGACCCGGCTTTGTCCAAACCGTCGCCGACAGCTTTTGCGCCTTTGCCGGCGAGGTCTTTTGCGCCTTGGACGATTGGGTGTCCATCGCCGCTGCGGGCTTCAACCTTGGGGTTTTGCAGCGGACCGGAGACATGATAGTACAGAAGTGAATCCCCGGCGTGTTCGATCCAGCTCCCGACGGTGCCGAGGTTGGAAAGCTTGGACATCGGCCCGCCGGTGATGTCCATGTTCAATTCGCCGCCAAGCGTGAGGTAGCCCTTGCCATCGGCGCCAAGATCTTCTCCCTCATAGTGGAGATTTGAAATGGCGATGTGGTCTTTCTCGAACGTCGCGGCGACGCTGCCGCTTTCGGTGGGCGCGTTGTCGGCTGCTGGATGGTCGGCGGCTTTAAACAGGGCGGCGAACGCCGAGCGGGCCAGGTTGGTCATGCCTTGCACCATGGCAAATCCGGTGAAGCGGGCGTGGGTCATCTGAATGTCGGCCGATCCCCATTTTGCGGGCAAACTGCCGGCTGCCAGCTGCGAACTTGACGCCATGGCTGACGCGATCACTGCCCGCAGCGGCGCGTCCACCAGTTGCACATTCCCGCGAATCTCGCCCGCGAGATTTTTCTTTGGCCCGGCGATCTGGTCGGCCATCAGCGCTTGCAGCAGCATCCGGTAGATGCCGATGGTGAGCGTCGAATCGAGGCGTTTATTCAACTTAACGACGCCGACAATTTTTGCCGCCCCACCCAGGGCCTGGACGGTCGGGCCGCCGCCAGCGCCGGGATCGAGAAACTCGATCTGCCCGGGTTTGATGCGCAGAGGCACGTTCGCGCGGTCGATCGGGATGCGATAGTTTCCGGCCGTGGCCTGCACGTGATCGAGCTTGACGTCCACATCCGCTGAAAACGCCGCCGGATTTAGGAACGGCATATTGCCCGTCCCCGAGATGGTTATCGAACCAGCCGGGTTATATGGCGTCAGCGCCGCCTGCCAGGACGCCGGCAGGCATCTCGAAAATTTCCCGCCAAAAACGAACGACGTGTTCACCTTCAGCGGATTGGCGACCAGCGTTTGGAGGTCGATCCTTCCGGCGACTTGCAAATCCGCGTCGGCATTGGAGGCAACGCTTAGATCGACATCGTAAGAGTCAGGCCCGACCGGCCCGGCGGTCGATTTGGCGGCCACGCTCGAACCTGTCGTGGGTTGGCAATAATGGGCGGTCGCATTAACGTGATCGAGCACGAGCCGATCCGTGCCCGGCGTGCGCGGATCGTAAATGACTTTCGCCTGTTTCAGTTGCAGCGTCTTGACGCGCAAGATGTCGCTTAGCCGCGCTGCCGGGTCGGTGGTTGCGGGCGATGTCGATGCTGACGGTGCAGATTCGTCCGCCCAACGCGGAACGCCGATGAATCGCGACGAACCCGGTGCAACCGCAATGGCCGAAATGAGCGGCTGATCCAGCACAATCTGATCAATGACCAGCGGCTTGCCCGGCAAAATCGGCTCGGTCATCGAAACGTTGAGATTCTTGCAGGCCAGCAAGTCGATGGTCTGTTTCGAGTCGGCCGGATCGTTCGCCGAGAGGCGCAAATTCCTTAGTCCGATTGACGCCAGAGGCTCGCCGGCTTGCGCCTGGATTTGTCCGAAAAGACACGACAAAGCCCCGGCGAAATCGAACTCCGCATCGAGCCGCGGATCGGCCCCCGATGCCTGGCTCGCATTGGCCAGTAGCGTTTCGGGCTTTACCCCGGCAATTTTCAAATGCAGCTCGGTATCCAGTCGATCGTTCAACTTTGCCGACCCGGAAAAATCGACCGACCCACCGAGGGCCGCGATCTTCAAAGAGGGAACCGTCACGGTGCCCTTGTCGAATCGCGAATTCAACTCCACATGTTCGACCGGAATGTGCAGGCCGTTCATCGCGAGATTCGCGCCGTCCAGTTTCAACGTCGCCGTGCCCTGGCCCTTGAGCGGATCCATCACGGGAAGCGACCCGGCCATTTCAATGCTGAGTTTTCCCCGCGCATCGTATTTCTTCAAAACCGACTGCAGCTCCGGCGGAAGGTAGTTGAGCTTATCCTGGCCGAGGTCTGCCAGGAGCTTCACCGTCAGATCGCGGCCGGCGAGCGTATCAAGGTTAATCAAGCCGCGCAGTTGAAGGTCGAGAACCGGAGCGCGGGTGATGGCGGTATCGAGCTTGTACCATGCGCCATCGCCCGGCTCGATGTGGAGCGAGGTGTTGATCTTGTCCAGCATCATCGGCGCGGTGCCGGGGATGCGGGGATCGTAGACGATCTTGCCGTCGGTGATCTGAACCAGCCGGATGCGAAACACATCGCTTGTTTTCCGGGCGGGGCGTGGATTCTTTTCGTCTGCCGTCGCGGCGGTTGAAGGGGCGCGAAGCAGATCGGAAAAGCCCACAAACTTTTGCGACATCGGCGCGACTGCCACCGCAGAGATCGACGGCTGGTCGAGCTCGATTTTCTCAATGACGATCGGCTTTCCAAAGGAGGGAATTTCCGCGAGGGAAACCATCGCATGGTCGGCGGCGATGATATCGATGGTTTTCCCGGGATGGGCCGGATCGTCGGCGGTGAGGCGAAAATGATTCAGCGACACGCCGCGCGGATATTCGTAAGTGAGATCGGTAAACGAGAGTTTCGGATTCAGATACGAATTGGCCACGGTCTGCAACTGTGAGCCGATCCAGTCTTCAATGCGCCCCTTATTTCGGGGCACGAGAAACCGCACGGCAACGCCGGCCAGCACTGCGATGACAATGAGCAGGATCGCACCCCGGATGAGTCGTCTTTTCATGCTGCACCATCTTTTGTTTGACGAATAGGATGCAAGACGAATGCATCATAATCAAGAATTGCCACGTTTTTCCAAGCCTGTTCCGCCCGCTTTTTCTTCTTCGGCCGCGTGTTTCAAGTCGAGCAACTCCTCGCTGGGTTGCGGCTCGGGTTCCTCTTCGATGCTGTCGTCGACGATTTCAATCTCAGCCTCGGCGGCAGTCACCGGAAGCGTTCCCCATTCCTCGCGCCGAACCTGCATTTCGATGTCGGCCTCGGTCACGACTCCCTTCTCCATCATAATTCCCAGCAGCCAGACAAAATGATCCCAAAGCTGATCATTTTCCACCGTCAACGCCGCCACCCGCCGGGAAAGCTTGATAAGCTGAGCGGCATGAGGATCGAGCGGAAAAAGCGGCTTGGCCGGCGGCTTTAGGTTTGACTTGGCCCGGCGAACCAAATCGCGCAGCCGCTGCGGCCCGGGCGAGCGGCTGAATGTCTCGGGCCGATCCGGATCGAACGACAACCCGCATTCGGGGCAACGATTCTCCGGCAAGCCGCGCAAATCATAAAAGCACTGCCGGCAATACCTCGACCAGAAAGATTGCTCCTCAGGCGCGCGAGTCATGCGTACAATAGTAGCATCTCTTGGCGCCTTTCGAGATGGCGGAACGACCGCGGTAAGGGTTTAAGCTGAGGTTCGACGCTCCCAATGCCCCATCCAAGGAAGCCTTAAAAATGGGGCATTTCGGGGCATTGTGGGGCAGCGACCTCAGCAATAACTGCCGCGCATTCCTGCCTCCGGCCAGGAGTATTGCCCAGAACCATGATCCCCATCGTCCTCCATCACGGCATCTTCAACCTCTTCACCTTCCAACTCGGCCGGCTGAAGGTGAGCGCCTTCAGCGGCGGGATTGAAGAAACCATTGCCGGGCGGGGACATCCGCTGATAATTTCCAAAGTCCATCCAACGGCGGGCATCGCCACGCGAGCGCAACAACTCAAAGCGAAGATCCTGGCCGACCTTCAGGAGATGGGCCGGCCCGATGGCAGCGTGATCGTCATCGCCCATTCCATGGGCGGGCTGGATGCGCGATATATGATCAGCCGGCTCGGTATGGATAAACATGTGTCGGCGCTCGTTACCATCTCCACGCCGCACCGCGGCAGCCCCTACGCGACTTTCTGCAAGCATCACCTGTGCGATCGACTTGGCGCGTTTGAGCTGGCCCGGTGGCTCGGGCTGGATATCAACGCGGTGAATGACCTGACGCCCGAGGCATGCCGGAGGTTTAACGAGACGACGCCGGATGTCCCCGGCGTCGGCTATTATTCCATCAGCGGCGCCCGGCCCGATCAGCGCGTGCCGGCGTTCGCCTATCATGCCTGGAAGGTGATCCATGAAGCCGAGGGGGACAATGATGGCCTGGTTTCGCTATCAAGCTCGGTTTGGGGGAAAAGCCTGGGCACGTGGCCGCTGCATCACTGGCATCAGGTAAATAAGAGGTTGCTGATCGAGAGAAACGGGATCGGAAACATCTCGCACTATTACTTGCGCATGTTGGACGAAATCGAAGCGGACGGGGTTGAAATGGGCGGGCGAATGAACCTTTGCGAACGTTCGTCTGCTTAACTTCATACGCCTCGCGTGCGATAATGCTCCGATACTCCAACCCCAGGGAACCACCATGCGAATGATTCTTGCCTCACTTGCGGCATTTCCACTCCTGTTACTGGTCGGCTGCGCAGCGACGTCGGCCACGCTGGACAATACCGCGGCCGCTCCGTCACTCTTCGCCAACGACGCCGACACGAGCGCGCCCGGCTCCATCGGCAAAACCGCCGATTCGCTGTTCAAGAGCGATCAGGCGGTGATGAGTAACGAAGACATCGAGAAAATCCTCTCATCGAAGGTTTCTCTGCCGCCCAAGGCGCGCATCGCGGTCGTGCGGATCGGCGGGCGATATCCGATGGGCCGCACATGGTGGTCGCAAAGTGTGGCGCAGATCGAGCAACAGGGAAACGATCACATGCTGGCGGCGTTTCGCGCCAGCCCGCGGGTTGGGAAGGTAATGATATTGCCGACAATGCTCACGCCGGCCCAGGTGACGATCCCCTACCTGCGCGAGGCCGCCGCCCGCGTGCAGGCGGACATGCTGCTGGTCTATCGCACCTACACGCAGAGTTACCAGGAGCAAAGATTCTTTGGCGGGGGCGACGTGCATGCCTATTGCACCGTCGAGTCGGTCCTGCTCGACACGCGCAGCGGCATCGTCGTCGATACAACTGTGAAGACGCAGCCCTTCTCCGCCCAAAAGACCTCCAAAGACCTGGAATTCGACGAAACCGTCGCCCGCGCCGAACAGGAGGCAACCGCCAAGGCGCTGGGCGATGCGGCGGAGGAGTTGGCGAAGAACCTGACGGCCACAGATCCGGTGGCCGCCGCCGCGAAATGATTCAGGCGCACGTAAGCGAATCGCATGTGGCCGGAACAGCGCGCCGCGCGCGGACGCCTTGGGATGCGGCGCATGAAAGTGGCTTTTTTAATGGTATCACCTACTTCCAACTGGCAGCGGGGCAACAAATGCGACAGGTAATTTCACTGATCACGATCGCTATTTTATTCCAATGCGTCGGGTGCGATCACAACACACCAGGCCGTCTGACATTTTGTGTTGTCGACGCGGCCACCGGCAAGCCCCTGGCAAACGTGACTGTGGAGCGCCGAAGCGAGACTTTCGGGCGCGAGATTTCGACGTGTCCGGCGGCAAGAGGCGAAGCTGTCGCGCTTGAGCCGAGTCGCGAAGACGGCACTGTTGTCGCCTCGAATTTATGCTCGGACCAGGAGCATAATTTCATTTTCCATAAAGAGGGATACGTCGACGGTCATGTGTTTTGGATGCGCGGATCCGACGCGTCGTTAAATCTTCCCCCATTCGATCCGTACCACTATGAGCGATATCGATCCGCCTGTGCGGATCACGCCATCGAAGTTCCGCTCTATCTCGCAAAATACAAGCCGTTATGGAAACGAATCGACGAAGCGCCGATTTCGATTGTCTCAGCCGCCGACAAAGCAATTCACGCACGGTACCACGGAACGGATGATGACTGGCGTCGTCATCCTGACATCCTCCGAACTTGGCGGAATCAATACGGTGTCTACACGGTTTGTTGGTTTAAAACCGAGAGCCAAGGATGGTTCCACGCGACGGGTGCAATCGTGAATCCGCCGGACGAGGTCGTCTCCTTCACGGGAATGAGCGGAAGCGGTGATGCCGAACATGGAATAGGGATATTGGAGAAAACATTCCATTGACGGATCGGGAGCGGCTTGGTGGCGGTGAACCGCGCTTCATGCTTCGTCGCCCACCGCGCCATTCACGGCGTGGCGCGAGCTATACAATCGGCCTTTCCGCGCGCCGCCATTGGTGGTAAATTATTCGATCGCACCGCACTGAGGAACCACCATGGCTCGCACCCAATCTTACCGGCTTAATTTTCTTGGCGTTTTGGCGCTGTTGATCGGCATCGCCGCGTTTGTGGCGACGAAAATGCCGCTGGCGGGATATGGGCCGATTCCCATCGCCCTGCTGGGCGTCGGCGCGGGCGTGCTGGCGTTTTTGCTGTCGCTGGTGCTGCGATGGGGGAGCGGCGTGCCGGTGCTGGCGATCCTCTTGTCGCTGGGGGCATTGGGGCTGGCGGAATATAAAGCTGGCGCGATGGATCAGTGGATTGCCAAGGTTCATCCCGCCCCGGCTAAGCCGCAACTGCGGGCAACCCCGGCCCCCGCGCCCGCGCCGGCGCCTTCGCAAAATGATTCCCCGCACGTTCACAGCATTTTCGATACCGACGGGGGAACGCCGAGCGCGCCTTCCCCGTCACGCACGGCGCCCCCCGCAACGGTGACACCGCCCGCGCCTATTCCCGCCGCTGTAGCGCCGGCTCCGGTCGTTCCGTCAATCCCGCAGCCGGTGGTTCCGACAGTTGCCGAGGCGCGCGACAAGCTGGACGCGGCAAAAGCCGCCGTCGAGCAATCACTTTCAAATGACCCCACCTACGTGCAGGCCAAGGGCGATGTGACAGCGGCCGATGCGAAACGAAAAGCCGCCCTGGCGGCAAATGAGCCGGGAAGCGCCGAGGTGCTGGAGGCGAGCAACCAATGGCTTGCCGCGCAGACGGCGCTGCGGAAAGTGGTGGATGCCGCCGCGGCGAAGGACGCAAATGTGCAGGTCGCCCAG
Organism: Tepidisphaeraceae bacterium; assembly: GCA_035695715.1. Classification (GTDB taxonomy): domain Bacteria; phylum Planctomycetota; class Phycisphaerae; order Tepidisphaerales; family Tepidisphaeraceae; genus RYN-428. The sequence goes on along the minus strand of DASRRM010000437.1, from coordinate 193 downwards.
CGGCAGATGAGCGCGGCGGAGGCCGCCGTTCGCGCGGGGAAATCGGGGAAGTGAAAAAGGGTTATATCGCGACGTTGCGGTCTTACTATGCAGCACTTTTCGCGTTGGTGGTGCGTCTGCGCGAGATCATTCTGATGCACCCTCCGCATGATTTTGTCCGTTTCGTATGCAGGGCGAAACGAGCCGCGCACGG
>DASRRM010000436.1:0-5064 GCA_035695715.1 Tepidisphaeraceae bacterium | reverse complement strand
GATGTGGAGCAGTTACACCAAGAGTTTCATCTTGCCGTCGCGCGCCTGCGACAGAAGGCGAGTCTCATATACTCATTCTTTGCACAGGCCGGATTGAAGCTCGAAAATACTTAAACTTCTTTATGCAACGGTCAGTAAATGTCCGCGGCGGTGACACTTCGGCGGCCGTTGCGGCCAAGGTTGAGGAACCGTGACATGCCCCAGGATGAAACTGCGAGAAACAAAATTGCGCACGCGAGTTCAATTTCGGCGCGTTTGAGATCGGGTTTGGCTCCTTCATCGATCACGACGTACTGATCATCCAGTTGCCAGTGCGCCGCCTTTTTCAGGCGCGAATCCAGGCCCCAGACGGGCCAGAGCTTGGAATTCAGCCGAAAGCCCGTGCGTACGAGGCCTTCTATTGGCTGAGTCACGGTCACAGCGCCACTGTGAAATGTGTTCTCGCTGAATGCGCCGTCGAGGGCCAATATCACGCGCACGTCGCCGCGACCGGAGTCGGGGTAGACGGGCGCAGAAAGATCGGTGATCTGTTCCCGCGCCGGATTGTGGATGCAAACGGCCTGTGGATATTCCACCTGACAGTTCGTCAAATGCACCCACTCCGCGGGTGATGGCGATTGCAAATAATCGCTCAATGTCATTTGCGCCGGCGCGGGATTTCGTTGAAAAATCAGGTATTCCTGCACGGCCCCAACCAACAGGAACAATCCAATAACGCCAATCATCAGGAAAAGGCTGAAGGTCCGAATATACGCCATGTTTTGGTCCGGTGTGATGAGAAGTCAGTCTCGACTTTCAAGATTTCGGGCAGATAGGAGGAGCAGTTGATCAGGTTCAGATATTTCAGTCAGCCGGGATGCGATCGTCGCCCGTTTCGTTCCCAAGGCGCAGATCAATCCCTTCCCGTAGCCGGCATAATCCTCACGATCGATCGATCATCAACTCGGTGCCCGAGCAAACTCATGGTAAACCTCTCAACCGCGCGCCATGGCTGGCGGATATCCATAGTGGAGATATCGTCCCATGGCCTCACAGCGCGATCCGAAGCAACCGTCGAATCATGTAGCGATCTTTCCCCCGCCAACGCACGCCGCGTGCAAGGTGGAGAACTGGTCGCAAACGCCAATCAAGACCGCGGACCCGGCGGAGATTATCGAAGGGCATATCGACCGCGTATTGGAAGAGCAGGAAGCGGAGCGCTGGGATGGAATGTCGTGAGGGGCCTTCCTGATACGCACGTCGCATGATTTTATCGGTTTCGTACCCAAGGGCGTAATGAGCCGCGCACGAAGGGTACTCCCGCAGTAAGCGGATTCGCCGGATCCGCTTACTTCGGGAGTACCCTTCGTGCGCGGCTCATTATGGCTTGCCTCGGACGGGAAATCTCCGTCTATAAGATTCCATGCCGTATCGTCGCGCGCTTACGCTGTTTCGCAATTTTTTTGCTTTGCCAAAAGCTGCCGGCGTGCGGGGTGACTTGTTACACTCCCGGGCGCAGCCGTCCATCGTGGCATTTACGTGGCCTGGCAAGGCAAAAGGAATCATTCATGCGTTTTTCGCTCATCACTGTATTCACCGCCATCTCGCTGGCGTCGTGCGCTTTTGCGCAGGAGATCAAGATTCCCGCTTTCACCGCCTATCTTGATCCGGATACCAACGCCGCTCATGTCGGGAAGGACGGAATTACTGGATGGTCGAGCAGCGACCATATTTTTTGGGGCGGCGAACTCGCGGCAGGTAAGCTCAACGCGACCCTGACGGTCAGCCTGCCACAAGGTGAAACGGCAAAGTTGAAACTCACGATTGCCGGGCACGATAAGGAAATTGCGGTCACGGGCGCCGCTGCGCCGGTGCCGGTCGACTTCGGCGAATTCGACGTGGCGGAAGCGGGATACCAGCGCATCGAGCTCGCCGGCGTTTCCCGGAGCGGAAAAAGCTTCGGCGATATTCTGGAGCTTTCGCTTTCGGGGCCGGGGGCGAAGGATGCATTTTTTAATCTCAAGCCGCGACGCAACGCCGCCTCGGTCCACTTGAATTATCCGCTGCCCGCCGGCGCAGAGGTGGCTTGGTTTTATAACGAGCTGACCCCGAAAACCGACCCGACGGCGTCGTATTATCAGGCGTGCGGGTTTGCCCGGGGATATTTCGGCATTCAGGTCAACAGCAAAACCGAACGCCGGGTCATCTTCAGCGTGTGGGATTCGGGAAACGAAGGCAAGGACCGCGGGAAAGTGGCCAAGGAGGATCGGGTGACGCTGCTGGCCAAGGGGGACGGCGTTGAAGCCGGCAGCTTCGGCAACGAGGGCACGGGCGGCCACAGCCATCTCAAATACATGTGGAAAACCGGCCAAACCCAGAAATTCCTCGTCACCGCCAAAGCCGACGGCGACGCCACCATTTACACCGGCTACTTTTATTTCAACGACTTGCAAAAATGGGGACTGATCGCCTCGTTCCGCGCGCCGCACGATGGGAAGCTGCTTCGCGGCCTCTATTCGTTCAACGAGGATTTCGACGGAAGCAACGGCTACCTGCAACGCCTCTGCGAATTCGGCAATCAATGGATCAAGACCACCGACGGCAAATGGCTCGAGCTGACCCGGGCCAATTTCACCCACGATGCCACCGGCGGAAAAGACCGCCGCGATTACGGCGCGGGTGTGACGAAGGAGGGCCGGTTTTTTCTCTCCAACGGCGGGTTCATCGCGATGCCAATGGAAAAGGGGACAATCTCGCGCCCGGCACAGGGAAATCCGCCGGAAGGCATCATGCTTCCGGGGATGTGATGCGCTGTGCCGACGCTCTTCGAATCACGGGCGTCGGGCCGGCGTCGGGTCTGGTGTTGCTGGAGCGCCCCGAGAAACCCAATCATGTGAAAAATCACCCTGTGATCGATTTGCGGAGTTCGCGACGCATGATTTTGTTCGACGCCGTGCGCGGCAATGTTTGGGCGATGCGCACGTCGTGCACATGAAACAGCGGGTTCAGTTGCGTGCTGATGGCGCGCTGAAAAATCGGCTTCAATTCTTCTGCCGATGCTCCGCTTCCCGGCGCGGGGACGACGAAAACAATCAGCCGCGACGGGCCGCCGCCCCTGGGCGCGACGGCGACCGCGGCGGTTTCCTGTATCCCGGGCAGTGGATTCAGCACGCGCTCGATTTCCGCGCAGCCGACTTTAATTCCCCCAAGATTCATGGTGTCGTCGCTGCGCCCGGCGACGCGAAAGTAACCGCCGCCCAGGGCTTGCAGTTCGTCGCCGTGGCGGCGCAGGGGGATGCCGGACTTTGCCATTGGCGTATCGCGGTAGTAAATCGCGTCGTGGTTGCCGTTGAGCAGGCGGTTGGAGAGGCCGATCGAAGGGCCTTCAATGAAGACTTCGCCCTTGTCGGCCGGCTGGCGGTCCTCATCGAGCAGGACGAAATCCAGGCCCAGGGCCGGGGTGGTGAATGTTGACGGAATGCAAGGCTGGACCACGGTCGAGGTGACATAAGCCCCGCCGATCTCCGTGCCGCCGCAATATTCTATCATCGGACGATTCCCCGCCAGTTTCATCAGCCACGATGTGTCGGCAGGATTGGAGCATTCGCCGGTGGAACTGAGCGTGCGGATTTTCGTCCAATCCACGCCGGCCATGCATTCGCTTTGCCGCCAGGTGCGCACCAGGCTGGGAACCGTGCCAAGCATGGTGACACCCGCGTCCTGCACGAATTTTCCGAAGCGCGCATCGGCCGGACTCTGCGCCCAAAGCGCCATCGTCGCGCGATTCATCAGCGCTGCAAAGATCAGCCACGGCCCCATCATCCAGCCAAGCCCGCTCGGCCAGCAGGCGATGTCGCCCGAATGAATATCCTGGTGAAAATGCGCATCGGCGGCGCATTTGATCGGCGTGGTATGGTCCCAGGGAATGGCTTTGGGTTGGCCGGTGGTTCCGGAGGAAAAGAGGATATTGATTGTGTCCTGCGGAGCGCACGCCACGGGCGCGAGCTTTTCGTCCGGGCTCACGTACGCGTCAAATGCAACGTCGCCGGTGCGAAGCGGGCAGGGGTGCTCGTCATCCAGCAATGAGACTACGGCCATCGGCGCGGCGGCGGCGGTTATTTTCTCATACAGCCCCAGCCGTTTTGAGCCCCACGCAACGACGTCCTGCGTGAAGAGCATTTTCGCGTTTGCCAGACGCAGCCGCGTGGCAATTTCGTCGGCGGAGAAACTGTCGGCAATGGAAACCACCGCCGCCCCCGCGGCAATGATTCCCAGATAAATCGCAACCGCCCGCGCCGTCATCGGCATGACAACGCCGACGGTGTCTCCGGGGGCAATGCCGTGCGCCGTCAGTCCATTGGCCACGCGGGCGGTAAGACGTTTGAGTTCATCGCCCGTCCAAATTCGCTGCGGCGCTGAGCCATCGGATTCGATGATGGCAGGCAACTTCGGATCGGCCAGGAAGCAGCTATCGACAATGTTCATTGTCGCGCCAGCAAGCCAGCGCGGATGAATGGGATCTGCCGCGTCAACGATGGTTGCCGGCGGATTCGTAAAGCGAACGCCAAGCCGCTCAACGACCAGCGCCCAATACGCCGGTCGGTTTTCAACCGACCAGCGATGCAACGCCGGATAGCCGCTCAGGTGCAGTTGCCGCGCAACAGCGGTGACATTCGCGCGCTCAATCACCTCGGGCGTTGGATGAAGTGTTTCTGGTGAGGATGACGGATCGTTTTCCATAACTAAGCCGGCGCGGGCATTTGAACGCCGGTTCAAAGGTACTCCTCAGCGCCGCCGCCGGGCGCAACTAAAAAACGCTCGCGAAGGCGCGATGTCGCGAAGACGGACGCGAAGGACGCTTTCAAGTGTTACGTAGATCTCCTGGCATCTGATCTTCGCGTTTTTCTTCGCGCCTTCGCGCCTTCGCGAGCGCATTTCGCCTAACTAGTCTCCGTCGGGAAAAGGGTTGCTCACGGCGAAATGTCATTAAATTGCGGGAAGCGTTCGGATCAGGTTTTTATTTCTCGGCCGTGAAAGCGGTCTTTTGTGCAAATGAGAGTTGGCATGGGGACATTTGGCCCCTTT
>DASRRM010000435.1:0-11129 GCA_035695715.1 Tepidisphaeraceae bacterium | reverse complement strand
AGATTTGCCAGTCGCCGCCACAAACCCCCCCTTAATTCATACGCGCGAGGCGAGAGATCCTTCTGTTCTTCGAGGAGAATTGTGCAATTATTAACGCCGAAATCGTGGACGAAATCCATTTTGCGACGGAGACTAGCTAGTATTTTCTCAGCAAAATTTTGACATATGCGGTGCTAGAGCCGGTGATCTGGCGCCTCGCGTTCTGAACTCAAAACAGGAGCTTTACCATGGATGAATCCAACGAGTCTTGCGGCGGAAATGAAGAGCCGGCAGAGCGGCCGGGCGAGCCGTCGCCGGCGAAATAGCCCGAGCCACTGGCGATCCGGACGGCATGCTTCGAGTGCGGCGGGAGCGGACGGATCGTCCTGCTCACCAGCGACCGCCCCTGCATCTCCTGCGGCGGCGCCGGATGGCTTGTCATCGCCCCCGGCGAATATGTCGAGCGGCCGCCGGGCACCTTCGCGGCTTATGACGGCCATGGCCGACTCTCCCAGGTGGTAACGCGGCAAACAATCACCGCGCATTACGAATATGACGAAAACGGGCAGAGGGTGTGATTAACATGGAAGAGCAACCGATCAACGATTGGCCGGACGCCGACGCGCAGAGTCAATCGCGTCCGACCTATACCTACGATGCTTATCTTGAACGCCCGGCCCTTGCGCCAAACGCCGTCTTGGCCAGTGGACAGGTGTGGGAAACCTGGTGGGAATTAGCCGGTTGCGAGCAGGATGGCAACGCCGGGGCGACCAAGCAAACAGTCCATCGCCCATCGATAACAGTCGCCGGCCCCGACTGCGCAGGCACCGGCGTCGTGACGCTGCTCACAACGCAACAGCCGTGCGCCCACTGCTCTGGATCCGGTAAGGCACCGGCATAATACGGGCAACTCGCAAGCGGAAACCCGAACGGCGGATGGGACATTGATGGGACATTTTTCGTCCCAAAAATGTCCCGAATGTCCCATCGGTTTGGCTGGTGGATTTTTGGTGAATTGGCGTAAGGATTTGGGAGGCAATGGGTTGGGCTTTTTGAAACGAAGTGCATGTCCCATTTTTGAGGGAAAATCGCAAAAAATGGGACATGTTGAGACATGGGCCATGGTGCGCACCATTTTGGGGCGCCAAATGATGCGCAATGATGCGCGGAGCTGACGAGGCGGGCATCATCTCATGGCGGCACCTCACTTGCCCCGCCCATCCACCGCCATTCCCCATGCATCGTTGAACTCCTTCAAATGCTTCCGCAGCAACGCAATGTCCGACTCCGATGCCGCCTTGCGGCGGGCGGCGGCGTCGACGCGCCTGTCTTCGCTCAGGCGAATTTGCAGCAATTCGGCGTCGCGTTGAAGGTGCGCGATTTCGGCAGTTTTCCGGTCGACGGTTTGACGCGATTTTTCCAACAGGTCGGATTTCTCTGCGGCGTCCACGGGCAACTCCGGATGGCTGGCGATTTCACCGGCCCGGCGGGCGTCTTCTTGCGCCTGGCGCTCGTTCAACTCGGCGGCGGCCAGTTCTTCGCTCATCGCCGCTCGGGCGGCGCTGATGGCGGCGAGGCGCTGGTCGCGGGCGGTGGCGATGGCCGGGTCGGAGCGTGGGGAAACGCCGGGGAGGGGGGTTGGGTCGGCGAGTTGATCGCGAAGCCGGTCGGCTTTTTCGTGCCACATTTGGGCGCGGTCGTTGGCGTTGGTGGCCGAGTCGCTGGCGGCGGAGATTCGCCGGGCGCGCTCGCCCGGCGATAGGATCGGCGCGCCGGCTTTGAGCGTGGCTTGGGCGTGGGCCAGTTGATTTTTCGCGTCGGTGAGTTTCGCGGCGTTTTCGCGCAGCGGGGCCTCGGCGTTGTAATCGACCTGCGCCACGCTCCACGCGGCCCACGCCCGGGTGCCGATTGCCTGCCATTGCTGAAGCTGCGCCGCCGATGCGACGGGCGCGGGTTTTTCCGGGTCGAGCGACATGGCCAGCGCGGCAAAGCCTTCGGGAGATCGCTCCATCGCGCCATGGGCGGTTACATAGGTAGGGAGAATCAGGCGGCTTTGCGCGATGAATTCAACAAGCTGGGCCTCGCTGAAAGTCGCGTCGGCGGGGAGGGGTATTGGCTGGGTGGCGGGATGTGCTGTCGCCGGCTGCGACGCGGGAGTGTGAGCCTTCGTTATTTGGGCCGGCGGATTCCTGCGCTTGCATGCCAGCGGAGCGAGGCAAATCGCAAGAATCAGCATCGCAAATCGGTATCGCATAAGCACGCTAATCATTTCTGACAATCCTGCCCACCCATAGTTCCACGGCGAGACTACAATTCGAAGCGCGTGACATGGGCGAGACGCCCATGATACGCCAAGACCATCGCCGAGGGTGTCACACGCCCTACAATTCGCCATGCGTTTGATCGCCACCGCCGATCTGCATTACAACCATCCGCGCTCGCGCGCGTTGGCCGAAGAGCTCATCGACCAGATGAACCAGGCGGGAGGCGACGTGCTGCTGGTGGTTGGCGATACCGCCGCCGCCGATGGGGATGCGCTGGAAAGATGTTTGTCGCTATTTCATTTTAGCGGCCCGAAGCTGTTTGTGGCAGGGAATCATGAGTTGTGGACGGCTGGGCCGGATAGTTATGCGATTTACCGCGATGTGCTACCAAAACGCGTGCGCGAAGCTGGTTGGCATTGGCTGGAGGATGAGCCATTCGTCGCGGGAGATGTGGCCATCGTGGGAAGCGTCGGGTGGTACGATTATTCGTTCGCGCAGGCGACCCTTGAAATCCCCCGGCGGTTTTACGAGCGGAAGATTTCGCCGGGGGCTGCCCGGCGGTTTTCCGAGTTTGCCTCCCTGTTTGACGATACATCGGATCTCTCGCCCGCCGCCCGGGAAATCGTCGCGCGATGGAATGATGGCCGGCATGTGAAGTTGCATCGCTCCGATGAAGCGTTTCTCACGGAATTGCTCGCCAGGCTGGAAATGCAGCTCGATGCGCTGCGGGAAAAGCGCGTTGTCGCGGCGGTGCATCACCTTCCCTTCGCGCAGCTTCTTCCGCTGCCGCACAATTCGCAGTGGGATTTCGCCAAGGCGTATCTGGGAAGCGCGCGGATTGGCGAATTATTGCTGCGATATCCCAATGTTGAGTATCTTCTTTGCGGGCATAGCCATCTGGCCCTGGAGGCAAAGGCGGGAAACATCCACGCGATTAATATTGGCAGCGGGTATCGGTGGAAGACATTTCGCGAGCTGGATATTTGAATCGCCGCGAATTTTTGACCGTTCCCCCAACGGCGGCGTTCGATATATTGTGACGTCCACTACCAAAGGAGATCACAGGCCCATGAGCACGACGAATTTAATCGACCGGAAGAAGATGATCGAATTGTTGAACGAAGACCTTTCGCGCGAATATCAGGCGATCATCGCCTACGTGAATTACAGCCAGGTTTTGAAGGGGGCGCAGTACATGGATGTCGCCCGCGAGCTGGAAAAACACGCCGCCGAGGAATTATCGCACGCGATCAAGGTTGCCAAGCAGATCGACTACCTTGGCGGGATGCCGACGGTGACGCCAAAGCCGGTCAAGACATCCGAAAAGGCCGAGGACATGCTGAAGTTTGACCTTGAGAACGAGCGCGTGACGGTTGCGAATTATCGCAAGCGGATCAAGCAGGCCGACGCGATGGGGGAATTTGCGCTGGGCGAAGCTTTGCGAGAGATTATCGTGCAGGAACAGGATCACATGATCGACCTGGCCAGCGCGCTGGGCATTGATGTGCCGGATGCGGGGGAAGCTGAATAAGCTGGCGACCAGAAACAGCTAAAATGCGGAAATCGCCACAGATGAACGCAGATGGACCCAGATAACACCGCCGCGATCAGGTTTTATCCGTGTTCATCTGTGTCAATCTGTGGCGATATCGCATTGGCTCTGATGTCAAAATCCAACGGCGTTGTAAGGAGCCCGCTACCTGCGCCCGGGCCGCCGAAAGCCGACCGACTGCTTCAATTCGTCGATCACCTCATACACAATCGGACAAGTCGGAATGCGATTGATCATCGCGATGGTGCGAAAAACGAAATCCGGCTTGTCGAGATACGGATAGTCGCGGCAGTCGCCCGGCCGGTCTTCATAAACGCTGCACCGATTGTCTTTCAGAAACGGGCATGGCAAGGTGCGCATCAGCCAGGGATTGCCGGCCTTTGATTCAGCCGGTTCCAAATAAGCGTCGATGAACGGCTGGCGTTCGATCCCCAGCCGTTGCGCCAGGCGGGCTATATCCTCCTCGCTTATCGTCGGGCGAACCACCTTGCAGCAATTGGCACAGGTGGTGCAGTCGATCCCGGCCCATACCCGGCGGGTCAGCTCAAAGACGCGCTGGTCGATCTCATCGGGATCGAGATCACAGCGGCGTTTGATAAAGTCGCGAAATCTCCAGTTCTCGTCGGCCTGTTGCTCGGCCAACACCCGGAGTTTGACAGGATCCTTCGGCATCTGAAGTAGAATACCGCCTCGCCCGGAAAATTCGACTCGCCGGTGGCGGCCCGCCCATGGTCTTTGATTCCGAACACGAGAGTCTGCCAAAGCGGGCGGCAAGAATTTGCACGCCCGGCTGATGGCACGTTTTAATAACGTTCCGGACGTTTATCATCATGCCTTCGGTTCCATCGATCCTCTGGCGCGAAATCGTGGCCGCACGCCTCCCAGCGGGTGACGCAAAAACTGGAGGCTATGATTGCAGAGTTGCGCAGCCTTCTTCTGCGTTTCCCTTCGCACCGATCCAATTGCGGAATTCAGGGGAAAGGTCCTTGGCCTCTCGAAGCTCTTCTGCTAGTCCTGCCCGTCGATCGTCCCCGACTGAGCGCCAGTAGTCAGCTTCCATCTGGTATGCTTCACTGCGCATGACGGGGCGAAACTCAAAAATGATCGGACGGTCAAAGTGCCATGTGCGATCGCGCCTCGCCAACACGCGCATCGTCAGCACGCTGCGCGTTGTTGGGCCGGGCGAAGCGTCTCTGAATTTAAACGGAAATTCTCCTAGATCGGCACACCATTTCACCAGTGCGCTTGCGAGTTCGTGGACATCGGCTGCGAAATAGGCCGTGAATAGAAAATCCCCAGTTCCGTCCGTCCACTTGTCGAACGCTTCGGCAAGGTTCTCGTCGCGCTCAAATGGCGGGGAGAAGACATCGAACGGCAAATAACGAATAAATCTTTCGTCGCAGCAGCGACCGTCCGCGGTCGTCAATCGCAGATAGAGCGATGCAGCCTTTCGCGATTCGACCACCGCTGTGGATCGTTCCGCCTCCCATCGCGCGGCGCGCTCGTCAGAGGGTAATCTGTTGATCTCGCGAATGGTTTCGACAGGGACAAGGGTTGGTGCGAGAAAACGGTCGTCGAGCCCATTGAAGCCGGTCCCGAGTATTTCTTCAAGGTATTGCAAGTCGAAGATTTTTCGTGCGTCAAACGGCTTTGAGGTTGCGAAGATTTGCCAAGTGGAATCGGCGAAGAACTCAATGCGGGTGTTGCCCTGCTCTGCAAGTGCGTTTGCGGCCTCGATTGCTCGAAGATCGCCTAAGGTTAATTCGGGTATCTGAATCAGCATTGATGCTGTTCCCTTGATTTCCGGAGTACCGCTGGGAATCGGGAGGGTGACGGCGATCGGGTACGCGGTCGGTGCCCCGCAGCTGAATGCTCCAACATGCAAACGAATTGTCCGAGTTGCCTCGTTGACTACTAGTCGAGCCGGCATCTTCAAGGGGCCACCGAAGGCCGAGGATGATGGCCCCACACCGAGCGTAAACGGGCCATTGGCGGCCGCAGCAAGTTTATTATCCCCTTCAGCGCTGCCCCTCAGTTTGAATTCCTCCGATGGCGCAAGAAAAATGGGCGTGCCGGCGCGGTGGCCTGCAAATAATAAATACGGCAGATGCGTTTTCCCCTCCGCGCGGATCGGAACCGATTGCGTAATAGTGAAGTGAACAGGCTCGGAGCTCTGTGGTCCCGCATTTTCCATGAACTCTCGATGTGCCGCAGAGGGGATCATCGCCGAAGTGATCTGCTCGTGTGATAGTCCTCCGACCAAAGCCAGTTCTTCCAATAAGCGGATTTCTCCTGTAGCGGAAAGATTCGGTCCGACCAGCGCTTTCACAGAAGCGCGCACACGTTCATCAAGAAGGCGATCCGGATTCGAATGAAAGTCAATTAATGCGCCGGTTGTTACCACTTGGTTGAGTAGAAATGTTTTCACCAAGTTGTTTGGAAGCGGACAGTAATCGCGCGCGATCCGCGCTGCCGTCGGACATTGCTCAAGCAGCACTCGGGTAGGATCGCTCGGGGGTCGCTGGGATAACTGAACGGAATATCCAATTTCCACGGCGGGTATCACGGTTTTCCGGACGTACACGCGACCAAATCCGCTTCCAAATAATTCCTGCTCCCACGTCTCTTGGTACCGCCCAACATATAGCAAGTCGAGTTCGTCTGCCTTTATCGTGCGCGAGAAAAACGCGCTTGCATGCGCGGGGTTTGCGGACAAGAGGAGGAGCGCATCGTGATCGGGATCTTTCTGGAGGTGGCCCATCAACACTGCATCCGCAACGCAACGATTAATCTGCGACAAAAGCTCCGATTCAATTTTGCCGATCTCGCGACAGAATTCGCCAAGGTCGGACGACAACCTCACCGATTCCTGATAGCGCCTCAGTATTTTCTGCGCGATTTCCTCCGCACTTCGCGGCTTCATGTCCGCGCACGACAGCGGAAGAAGTAACTCCCAGATCTCCTTCAAATTCCATTCGATGATGACGTCGGGAAGCTTTGCCCGAACACCCTCTGCGGTGGCCTGAGCACGCAATGCTGTCACGGCCGCGAGCGCCTTCTGAAATACGTGTGACCGTAGATTCTCCTGGAATTCAGGGGTGGCTGCCTGTGCCTGAAATAGGAGTTCGTTGGAACTCGTTGGTGTTGGGCCGAAAATTGATTGATGTCGGCACCAATGGCGTTTCGCCTCGTTGTCTTCGATCGCTCGCCAACTTTGAATTCGTTCGGGCGCACGGTCTGAACCGATGTGCATTTCGTCCGCCGCGTAGACCAAGGCCGACATGAGCCGCGTGCGCACGCTGATGCCGGGCGCTAGCACCTCGTTAGCGCTTAGCTCCTCCCAATTCGCAACTCCCTCGGCGTTTCGCATTGGCCGGTGCCCGCGACATATTTCGCCCAGTACCTCAGCTTCGCGCGAACTCTCGAATCCGAGTACATCCCATTTAGCAGCGATAATCTGCCCAATTCTTAGTGCATGATCACTTCGGACCTGATCGCGCGCCGTGGAACTGATATCGTCGGACGCCGTGCCGGCCATCGCTAAGTCGTGGTAGTGGCATGCAAGGGTAAGGAAGTAAATCTCTTCGTCGGAAAGCGAGGCGAGGAACTCGTCAGACAGCATCATTCTCGCAATCTTTTCGACAGTGTTGGTATGGCGCCGGGTGTGATCTGTCCCGCCGGGGAATGTCGAAAGTGTGTATTCCAATATCCTGCTGGCGACCCTTATCAATGAGAGAGCTTTCTCAGCAAGAGAATCGTCTCGCGAGCGAAGCACTTGAATTAGCGGATTAGCTTCCCTGGGGCTTTGCAAGGCGCTCCTTTTTTCATTTGGCAACTCAATTTCACGAATGTATCGCCCGCTTATCCACCGCCAGCGCCGCTTCCTTGATGGCCTCCGGCAATGTCGGATGCGCGTGGCTCGTTCGCGCGATGTCTTCCACCGATGCGCCAAGCTCCATCGCCACCACGCACTCGGCGATCATGTCGCTGGCATGGGCGGCGAGAATCTGCACGCCCAGCAGGCGGTCGGTTTTGGCGTCGCCGACGACTTTGACCATGCCTTCGGTTTCGTCGATCGATTTGGCCCGGCCGTTGGCGCTCATCAGGAATTTGCCGACGCGAACGGGTCGGCCTTCCTTTTGTGCTTCGGCTTCAGTGAGGCCGACCTGGGCCAGCTCGGGGTGGGTGTAGACAACGCCGGGGATGACTTTGTAGTTCACGTGTCCCGGTTTACCGGCGAGGATCTCGGCGGCGGCGACGCCTTCCTCCTCGGCTTTGTGGGCGAGCATCAAGCCGCCCACCACGTCGCCGATGGCGTAGATTCCCGGGACGTTGGTTTTGAAGTGCTCGTCGATTTTGACGAAGCCGCGTTTGTCGACTTCCACGCCAACCTCGGCCAGGCCCAGGCCGTCGGTGATCGGCTTGCGGCCGGTGGCGACGAGGACCTTGTCGACAATTTCGGTGCCGGCTTGTTCGCCGGACTTCCATGACACGTGAACCTTGCCGTCTTTTACTTCCGCCTTCTGGGCGGCGGTGTTGAACTGGAACGTAAGGCCCTGTTTTTCCAGCAGGCGATGAAGCCGACCGGCCAGTTCCCGATCCATCAACGGCAACACCGAATCGGTGAATTCCAGGAAATGCACCTTCGAGCCAAGCCGAGCCCAGACCGAGCCAAGCTCCAGCCCGATATATCCCGCGCCGACCACAAGCAGCTTTTCCGGCACCGGATCGAACGCCAGGGCCTCGGTCGAGCCGACGATATTCTTCCCATCGAACGCCAACCCCGGCAGTTCAATGGGGACACTCCCGGTGGCGATGAGAATATTTTTGGTCTTCAAGATTTTAACGCCATCGGCAGTTTTGACCTCGACGGTATCCGGCGCGGCGATTTTGCCCTGGCCGATGAGGGAGTCGATCTTGTTTTTCTTAAAGAGAAACCCGACGCCATCGGTCAGTTGTTTGACGACCTGATCCTTGCGGCCCAGCATGGTTTTAATGTCGATGGAAACCGATCCAAGCTGGATGCCGTGATGGGAGAATTTGTTTCTGGCTTCCCAGAACCTTTCGGAAGAATCGAGCAGCGCCTTGGAGGGAATGCAGCCGATGTTCAGGCAGGTTCCGCCAAGAAACTGGCGGTCAACGCAGGCGACCTTCATGCCAAGCTGAGCGGCGCGAATGGCCGCGACATATCCGCCGGGACCAGCGCCGATGACGATCAGATCATATGCCGAATTATTGTTTTCGCTCATAAGGGAGCGAGATTGTAGGGGGGAAAAGGCGGGAGTGCGAGAGGCGCCGCCCGCGCGAATTTCAGAACGAGTTTGTGCGATCTATTGGGGGATTCGATCGGTCCGCGCGAACAAATCGCGAAATCGCAAGCGACTTCACGGCGGCACATCGCGGGCCGCGCTCATAGTCGATCCGCGCGTCGCTATGCGATTTCGCGATCTTTGGGTCGGGACGTCAACGTCGACTCGGATTAGCCTCAGGAATGCGATTTCGCCCGGGTTCGCGCCGCCTTTTTCCCGGCGCGTACGCGCGAGGCGTGCGACTGCGACGAACCGCCGATTTTTCCGCCCTTGCGCGAAGAGGCGTGGGATTCCTCCTTTCCGCGGCCTGATCCGCTCTTTTTTCCGCCGCCGGTTTCTTTGTTCACCGTCGCCCAGGCACGGCGCTCGGCTTCCTTTTTCGATGTCCCGCGCTTTTCATATCCCTCTTCAATATGCTCGGCCTGACGTTTTTGCTTATCGCTGTAAGATGATTTGTCGCCACGTGGCATGAGAACCTCCGAAAAAAATAACCACGAAATGCGAAGCATAATTCGTGCCAAGGGCGCCAATAATGGGCCTTCGAGTTTTGTCGAAGCGCGCTTATCTGGTCTTCGGCGAAGATTTGAGGCCCCGCCAGAGTTCGCCTGGGAATAACAGGAAGGTAGCATGCGCGCCTGCCGCGGTTTGAGTGTCGCGATTCGATGAACAGCGTTGGCTTGGTTTCTTATGCCCCGGGACTCTGATCAAGTTCTTTCATATGCCACTGCCGCCTCGCGGCCGCGGCGCTTTGGGCACATGAAAGCGCTCTTTCCGTTTTGCAGCGGTCTGGTTGTGGGCGCAGTAATGTCCGGCGCGCTTGTCGCCGCAGCGCCGGTTTTTATCGTTTATAATCCGACCGAAGAATTGGTCATCACTTTTTTCATCGTGCTGGCCACAGTCTTGCCGGCGGTCTATGCCACAGTCGTGCTGCTGCTGATCGGCTGCTTTTCGAAGTCCCCGCGTGAACAGAAATCATTCACTTCCGCCTTAGTCCTTGGCATGGGCATCCCAGTTCTTGCCGCGGCGATGCTTCTCACTGGAACCTCGCTCGCTGTTGTCGTATCAGTTTCCGCATTGCTTCAGGATTGCCTGGGCTGGACGGCATTTGCGGTAATGATCCTGCTGATGCTCGCCGCGCCATTCCTACTGGTACGGTGGCGTGCCCATCGGCCAACGCAATTGAATCGACAAGGGATTTGGCCCGCATTGATAAAGATCGCCGGCGGCGGGACGCTATTGGCCGTGATGTTTGGACTCGGAAGGTGGGCAGTGGAAAAAAAGTTTGATCGCGACTGCCAGGAAGTGGCGGCCTGGGTCAAGAGCAACCATCCGACACTGGGTAAATACTTGAAGCTCCCGCTACCGGCATCTCAGTATGCACTGAGTGCTGATCACATGGTTGCCGCCGTGGAGTTTCCTGATGGCAGGATTATTCTGGTGCTGAAGACTTTTGCCGGCGGGCACGCCACAAGTTATTGGTTCGTTTACGCCAGCGCTCCGATCAAGCCGTCGGAAATCGGCACCGACGCCTATGGCCGTCCGGAAATTCAGATCGACGGCTTGCCGCCGGCTCATTTCGTGGAGAAGCAGTTGGACTGGCAGCACTTCGTGGTGGCATTTGATTTGGGATGATCTGCACCAATTTGAAACACGCGCTCGCATCAGGCGTGAATGCGGTGGTGCGCAATCTCGCTGTCGCCTGCCCAGGGACCACGCGTGTGTCGAATTGAAGTTCCTTCGCCGGCGCCCAGATCGAAAAGAGCATTCGGTCTTATGGGCGGACGATTGTCCAAAGCACGCTCACGACGCGGTGATTCTCAAAGAGGAATTCCGGATCAAGGAGCTAATTTCGACAGCGCCGAATTGGCGGAACGGAAGGATCGTATTAGGCTCTGTCTGAAAACTCTAAACGTAGATAGCGCTGGATGATAGCGAGTTTTATGGTGGCTACGAAGTTAATCGCAAGCTTCTCGAATCGGGTGCAGACTCTTCTACACTCCTTGAGCCAGCCAATACATTGCTCAA
>DASRRM010000434.1:0-7876 GCA_035695715.1 Tepidisphaeraceae bacterium | reverse complement strand
ACGGGCGGCCCGCGCGGGCCGCCCGTGCCACCTAAAATTTACGCGGTCTAAAACGGCCCAAGCGTCATTTCTTCCCCGCCAGCTTTTCATGCACGTGCGCCAGCCATTCCCTGTCCGGCACGGCGTACGGCCGGAACTTTTCCATCACGCCTTGCTCTTCGCTGTAGCTCAGCGCGCGGTTTTGGCCGAGTTTGTTTCCTGCGGGCGAGTCGATCAAGTTGCTCGAGTCGTTGCTGCTCATCTGGAAGAGAATGCGGTTATCGAACTCGCGCAAGGCGGCGCGGTCTAGCGTGCGCTCCAGCGTCGCGGGAGTGTCGGCCCAGACGATGGTGTGAATGCCCATGGCCGGGCCGTCGCGGAGGATCTCGGCGAATTGCTTGTCGGGGGCGGGGGGTTTTTCGGCGTCGGAGCCGAAGCTGAAACTGTCTTCGGTTTTTCGCAGCATGCGGTAACGCTGCAGGCTGTAGACGAAAACGTAGATGGAAGGCGGATCGCCTTCGCCGGTGCTTTGGCGGCGGTCTTTTTCCTTGGCCAATTCGTCGATCGCCTCGGGGACCTGGCGGTATTCCACCAGCTTCACCTCGTGCGGCATCGCTTCCTTTACGCGGTTGAAAACGCCAACCAACGGAGAGTCGGCGGGCGTGCCGTCCATGACGTAGAAGATCGCCCGGCCTGGGGGCTGCTGGGCCGCCAGTGAGAGCATGCTGACGGTCATGAGCGCGAGCGCGCCATCATCCTGCTGGCCGACGATGAGCACATTTGCGCCGGCCTGTCGGCGGAAGACGATGGCGCTGGGCTCTTTGATGGCAACCGGATCGCCCAGGAAGGCGAACGTGGCCGGGGGCGCGGGTGGGTAAGACGGCGCGTCGATTAGCTCGGCCAGGCGCTTGTTTCGCGTGACGTCGGCGGCGGCGTTGCCTTCGAAAACGATGGCCGGCTCGCGATCATCCATGTGCTGGGCCACGGCGCGGGTGTGAATGCGATCGAGATACACTTCGCGCTTGGGATCGGGAAGCCACGCAACTTGAAACGGGCTGTTATTTTCCGGCAGGCCGCCGGCGTCGTTGTAAATCGCCTCGCCGGGACGCGAGAGCAATCTGGCGGCGGAATTGTTGTCGCCGAGAATAAGCTGGGAGTCAGCTTCGCTGGTTTGCAGGGCGACGCGCACGGCCATCTGGCCGATGGTGCTGCGCGCCAGGCCCGAGCTTCCGCCGATGGTCTGCGAACCGAGCAGAACGTGAATACCAAAGGCCCGGCCCTGCCGCACCAGGCGGTCGAGCAACACCCCGGCATCCTGGGCCAGCTTGTCGTCCTCGCTGAAGAATTCCTGGAATTCGTCGATGATCAGCAGCGTTCGCGGCATGCGCACAGCGCCGGGAGAAAGCCTGTACGCGGCCAGATCCTGCGTGCCGACCTTGCGGTAAAGATTGCCGCGCCGGGTGAGCTCGGCATCCAGCCGCTGCAATACGCTCAGGCCAAATTCGCGGTCGCTTTCCACCGCAATGGCGCGGGCGTGCGGCAGATTGTGCGTGGCGTAGGTCTTGAATTCGACGCCCTTCTTGAAGTCGACGAGATAAAATTCCACTTCATCCGGCGAATACCACATCGCCAGATTCGTCACCATCGCGTGCAGCAAAGTTGATTTACCCGAGCCGGTTTTACCGGCGATCAGCACGTGCTGGGCAACGCCTCGGCCCAGGCGCACATATTGCAATTTCGTTGCGCCGCTGCGGCCGACGGGAACGGCCAATTCATCGGCGCTGCTTTGCGACCAGAGCCGGCTGTCATCGGGGGCAATCGTATCGAACGGCAGCTCGACGCGCTTGGCGGCTTTGGCGGCCTGGCCGACGATGTCCAAAATGCGCATCAACACTTCTTCTGACGGCGGCGCATCGAGCTTCAAGGGAAACAGGCCGAAAATATCGTCCTTCACCACAAACCGGCCATCCTCGCGCATGATGTTGACGCTGTGATGCTCCACTTCGTCGAGATGCGCGCCGGTGGGTAATGGCTGGCGAAGATCGCGCAGAACCAATGTGTATACCCCGCACCGCGAGCCGCTGCTGGCGATGCTGGCCAGGCGTTTGGCGGCGTCGCCTTCGAAGCCGGTGGGGAAATCGGCAATCACCAGCACGCGATAAGGCTCGGCAAGCTCGCCGGCCTGGGCGTTGTATTCGTCGATGGTTTCGTATTCGTTGCGGAGGTATTTCTGGATGACCGTTTCCATGTGCTCGGTCATGTCGGCCAGGCGCTGCTCGATCTGGTCCTGCTCGGTCCAGATTCGCCCGCCGATGAGCGCATCATCGTGGTCGGCCAGGTGCATGAAGCCGGCGAAATTTTCGCCGCGGCCAATCGGGTCGATGATGGTGAAGCGCACGCGTCCTGGCGGAAGCGTGGTGAGCAGGCGGGCCATGACCAGTTGCATAGCGCGAATGGCCTCGGCTCGGCCTTCGCGGTCGGTCTGAACCAGCAATGATCCCATTCGCGGAAACGCCAGCGTGGCCGGCACATTGAACGGCGGGGGAAGTTGCAAATGCAGCGATGACGTCGTGGCGGATGGTGCCTTGGCGTTGCCATTTCCATTTCCATTTCCATTTCCATTTCCGTTGGCCGCCCCATCGCCATTCCCATCGGCGTTGTTGGGAACCCGCGCCGCGGCCGAGGCGGCGGCAGCCGCGGCCTGTGCGCCGGCGGCGATTCCCTCATCGGCGATCCGCCGAAGATCGACAGTCATCTCGCCGAAGCGCACCAGTTCGGGGAATTCAGTTGGCGGCACGAATTTGCGCCATGCCGGGTCGTCCCAGCTCATTGGGGTCCGGCCATCCGTTGCGGCTGAGGGTACGCGTATTTTGGTCAGCCCGTCGTTCAGGCGATTGGACAGTGCCGCCCGGCCATGCTCGTAATTTTGCTTGCTTTGCGCCAGGCGCTGCGCGTGCTGCTCTTTGCCGCGCTGGGTGTCCTGGGTTTCGCGCTGGTTGATGTCGAGAATTTGCAGACGATGCGCTTCGGTTGCCTCGGCAATGGCGCGATCGCGGGCGGCTTCAAGGTCGGCAAGGAATTTGCCGTAATCCACCCGCACCGTTTCCAGCGATGCATCGCGCTTGCCGGCGGCATCGGAAAGAAACGGCTCATATTTCGTGCGCGCGCCGTTGGCCTCGGCCTTTTGCCGGCGCTCGGCCGAGTGCAGGCGATGTTCGCGAGTGGTGTTGGCCAGCACCAGCTCGGCATCGGTTGCGTGGTAGGCGATGGTGATGGCCTCGCGAAAGGGAAGGAAGGTGTCGCGGACTTTTTTGTGGGCCACGCCGCGAAGGAAAAAGCCGATCGCCAGGGCAATGACAAAGGTTGCTCCCGCGGCAATCGCCACCGGCTGGAGCTGGAATTGGCTGGTCTTGAGAATGACCTGCGTCACCACGCCTGCAATGACGCAAACGACGATCACGGCCAGGTAAGGCGTCATGCCGACGAACAATCGTGGCAGCATGAGCGACCCGAGGTGGGCCAGATGTTTTTCGGCGGCTGCGCGCTGGGCTTCAAACGCCGCCTCGGCGTCGGCGGGTTTGGGGGAGGCGGCCTTGCATTTTTCCGTCTCGGCAGCCTCCGGCGGCGTGATGACGAAATCGTAGGTGTTGAGAAATTTCTTGGTTTTTATTTCCAGGCTGCCAAGCAATTCACGATGCGCTTCGACGAGATCCTTTGCCTTCTTGAAATCAACCGCCGCCCCGTTCTGTTCGTTTTCCAGCACGCTTTCAGACAGCCAAATCGCCTGCTCATATTTGCGCTTGACCTCCTGGATGGTCAGAGCGTGCTTGTCGGAGATTTTGCGGCGGAATTCCTCATCGCGCGATTTCAGCTTGTTCAGTGCGGCCCCGAACGTGGAAGTGGCCTGCTCGGTCCCCTGCTGCTGGGCCTGATTGGCCATTTCGCGCAGGTTGCTTGATTTGCGGGCGATGTCGCGAAGCATGCGATCGGAGCGGCTGTTCTCGCTTTCGACCTCGGTTTTATATCGCCGCTCGATTTCGTTTTCGGTGGCGGCGCATTCGGTCGCCAGCGCGACCAGATCGCGCAGCGTGGCGCGCTGGACATCGCGATCGCTGGTTGGGGCGGGGGGTACGGCGGCATCAGGGTGTTGAGTCAGGGTTTGTTCCATCGATCCTCTAGGATAGCGGAATAAGCATCACTCAGCGTATGAGCGTTTTGCGTGGCGCGTCAAAGATTCATACGTGACGCGACCGGCCGGGAACTCTTAAAAATACCGAAAGTGAACGCCAAGCCGCCGAGGACGCCAAGATAAAGCCGCCAAGAATACGGTCGAATTTCTCTTCTTTCCGAACTTGGCGTTCTCGGCGTCTTGGCGTTCAATCCACTTTTAAATCGTGTAGAGCCCGCGGTGCGGACCCTACAAAAATCGCGCAAGACCATTTAAGAACTCCCGCAATCCGATTTTATCTGCGCCAGCACCTGCGCGATATGCTCCATCGCGCCTACGCCGTTCCTTACGTCCATTTCCAGCGGCACCAGGCAATCCTTTTCGATCTGCTGGCTCATCGAGTCATCCCATACCCGACGGGTCTCGTACCAGCGGTTCATCAGCTCCTTGATCTGCTTGGCGATCTGGCCGCGGCCTTCGTATACGCCCATGTTCCGAACCTCTGTGGATGGTTGGGGGAAGCAGTAAATACCGTCACGTTAAATGGCGGCTCGCCTTTTGTAGGGTGGGCGTACTCGCCCACCGCGTATGCGCCGCGGGGTGCGGAGATGGTGGGCGAGTACGCCCACCCTACGAAACTTTTCCACATGTCCCCGAATCCCCGTGGCGGACATCCGGGGCGGCGCGGCGAAAACGATTCCCGCGCGTTCACATTTGGTGCGCCGCCTGCCCCCGCGTGGAGGCTCTTTGCGCGAATTTACACTTTTTATCGCCGCCTGGCATCACCCAAAGGCACCGCCGGGCAAATTACTCTGCGATCTTTTCCCACAAATCCTCATCCTTCCCGTTTAATACGCCTGCGATGCCTGCGGGGTCGATGACGATCAGCGATCCGAGCGGCAGCGCGAGCAGCCCGGCAAAATGAGGCCGGGCCTTGAGAAGGTCGTCGAGGCGGAGGGATTCGTAGGCCGAGGCGGCCGGGCCGTCGGCTGAGCCGATGTACCAACCGCTGTCGCCGGGGAATGCGGTGGCGGAGCGTTCGAGATAGATGCGCCGGGCCGATTGCACCCCCGCCGCGATGACGATCGCCGCCGCCGGGTCCAGCGGATCGGGGTCGGCCGGCACCGTCGCCAGCCGCTCGGCGTCGCCGGGGGCAAATTCCCCGGCCGACCAGGCGGTGGATGAATCGCCGTTGCTTGATCGGTCCTTCGCCGGCCCGGCGGGCGTGCGATGGCGCAAATTCTTGTAATCGACGCCCACTTCCGGTCCCGCCCCGCGCGATACGCTCGCGCCGTCGCCTCCCTCGGCGGCCGGCGCCGCGCTTTGCGCGCTCAGGGCCACATATCCCTCCAGCGACATCACCATCCGCGAGATTTTCGCCCCCGCGTTGGGGACATCCACCGAAACCGTCGTCGCCAGCCGTTGCACCGCCCCGCGATAGAGATGCGTCTCCTTGTGAAGCTGCACGATCCACTTTTTCACGTTGGCCATCTTCTGCTCGGCCTCGGCAAGGCGGCGCAAGGCGACCGAGACGGCTTTTTCCTCATCCACGGTGGATTGTTTTCCGCCGGTGGGGCTTTTGAAAATCTGCTTGTAGCGCAGGGCCTCCTTGGCTTTCATAACCGCGGCGTGGCGCTTGCGCATTTCCGATGTCCAATAGCTGACCTGCTCATTTTCGAGCCAGGTGGTCACGCGCTGCACCTCCGAATCCGCCTCGCCCAGCGCGCTGGTGGTCTTCTCAGCGAAATTCAGCAGTGCAATGCGGAATTCCTTGAGTGCGTCGATGTCTTGAACTTTGGCGGATCGTGACATTATCTCTGTTTCAAATATTCCTCGATCAGCGTGGCCTTCTTCCCGAGGAAGGAGACGTGCTGCTGGGAAGCTTCCAGGAAATTGCCGATGCCCTTGGATGTCTGGGCGAAGGCTTCCATGAATTTACGCTGTTCCTGATCGCGCCAGGTTGCTTCCAGCGCGCTCAGCCGCGAGTGCAGGCCGGACATCAGGGTCTGCAATTCGGTGTTGAAACGATTGAGGTCATGAGCAAAGCGGCGCAGCTCGGCGGGGTCAACATTGGCTTTTGACATTGAGGCAAACCTCCACCGTAATGGTAGCATCGATCGGCATGGGCGGGAATGACAACCGGATTGCATTCCTGGCGTGGATCATCCGAGTCCTTCTGCGGTGCGCCAAACCCATGACGCATGAAATTTTCGCCGGGTGGGTCGGCCTACCATTGCCACCCCGCGAAGCAAACGCGGTGGGACGACTCCGCGCGAGTACGCCCACCCTGCGAACTCCCTCTGGCAAGGATCCCAAAAAGACGGCCCATCTAAGGAATCGCATAAGAGATCGTTTAGCTTTGGCGAGGACCTGTATGATAAAACATTGGCTGACGCTGCTGATCGCTGCAATCGTAGCCACCGGTTGCACTCGGGACTGCGAGCATGTCGACGTCCTCGCGCTGGGCGCCGTAATGAGGAACGATGGATCAAGCCCGCCTGGCTTGCGAGCACGATATCTAAATTGGTTTCGAGAATTTGACACTCGAACGCACGTTTGGATCCAGGCAGAAAACGCGGGCGGACCAGCCAGCGATCAGTCGGACGTCGAGGCGGTTGCACGAGCCTACCTCGACGCAACGAATCGTGGCGAAGCCCGGCTGATTCTTGTTCGGCGACATGCATATCTTTGGGTACTGATATACGGATTTGATCCGCCTGCGCCGGGCATGACGAGGGTCGGATCGGAAACTGTGACTCTCTGGTATGACTCATATGTCCGTCGGGTAGTCGCCGAGACTCAAGAAGAATAGGTAAGGACATCAATCGTCCGAGTTCAGTCGCCACATGTTAGATTACATTTTTCGCGGCTCTTGTTCGAGATCGCCGGTATCCTTGATTAATCCCGCGATCTGCTTCTTCAGCGCCGCCACATCATATGCCGCCGCTGCGGGAATTCGCAGGATGGGGACGCCGGCGGTGGAAAGGGCGCGGTCTAGGAAGGCATCGCGTTCCTGGCGGTCGGCGCGCTGATGCGTGCGGTCGTCGAGCTCAATTGCCAGGGCGACGGCGGTGGTGTCGATGTCAGCCAGCACGAAGTCGAGGTGCTTCTGCGAAATTTTCGCGCCGAAGCCGGCTTTCCAGCCCTCGGCGGAGCAGCCGAGAATATCGCCGAGACGAACCTTGGGGCAAATCATCAGGTGCGATGGAAGAGCGCGGCGCAAGGCGTGGTAAAAAGCGGTTTCGCCGCGGGAGAGGAGAAAGTCCTTGCAGAAATAAGGAAGCCGGCCTTCCCCGGCTCCAAAGCGGCGCAGGAGCAGGATCAAGACGCAGAGAAATCCCACCCCGATGACCAGCTCAAGAATCTGCACAGGAGTCATACGGATAAGGATAGCGGGGAAGGTGGGAACGGGAAGGACGGTACCTGCTCTGAAAATGTAGGGCGGGCACTGCCCGCCGACACCGTGCTCGGCGGGCGGTGCCCGCCCTACGTGAATTTCATGCGTAGTTTCCGTAGGGTCCGCCTTGGCGGACGCGTTTATAGGGGTTGTCTGGGCGGAAGGTAACGCCGACGAATTCCATCGTCGCGAACGCGTCCGCCGAGGCGGACCCTACGATTCGTATTGTTTCATCCATTGCGGGTGTGGCGCGGCCGCGCGAGTAATCAGGATGACGATCATCCACAGCGCATGCGTTTGGTACGCAACGGCCTGATAAGAGCCGCGCACGG
>DASRRM010000433.1:0-10564 GCA_035695715.1 Tepidisphaeraceae bacterium | reverse complement strand
AATCCGAATCAAATCCGAATGACGAATGACCAAATGTCTGGCCCGGAGCCCGCCAAAGATGTTGTTAACAAAACAACAAGTTGAAGGATTGTAGTACAGATAATATCGACGCGATCAGGTTTTATCTGTGTTCATCTGTGTCAATCTGTGGCGATATCGCATTTGCTTTGGTTGCGGCTTTGCCGCGCTGAGGAGTACCTCAGAACCGGCGTGTTGGGGCGGACTTCAGGATGACGGTCGCGCAGACGCGCTACTAACATGAAAAGTGCTATCGTAGCCTGTGCGCGGCCGGGATAAACACGCGCCGGGCCGCCCGTGCCACTTCATCCATCCAGCAATTCCGCCAGCCGATCCAGGCTCTGCGACCATCCTTCGCGCATGCCCATCTTCTTCATTGCCGCGCCGATGGCGTCGGATGCGAAATGCGTGCGGACGGTCAGCCGGGTCTTGCCGCCTTCATCGTCAAATGTCACGGTCGTCAGCATAATCCCGGCGGGGTTGGTTTCTTCCTTCGATCGGTTGGGCTTAACCATGTCGTGCCATTGCGGCGGATGTTCCGAGCAATCCATTGTCATCACCAGCCGCCGCGGCGAGTCGACTTCGCGAAAGACGCCGGTGATTGGATAATCAACCCCGTCGGCCGAGCGCATGACGATTCGATACTTCCCGCCGGGGCGCACATCCATCTCGCAAACAGGCGTGGTGAACGGCCTCGGGCCCCACCATCGCGACAAATGGGCCGGATCGGTCCAGGCCTTGAAAACCAGCTCGCGCCGCGCATCGAAAACGCGCGTGATGACGAAATCGCCGTCGGCACTTCGGTTCGCGGATTCATTTTCTGCGGCCATGTTTTTTCTCCTTTTGCTGAAGCTCTTTGAGATAGTCATCCAGGCGGTCGAAGCTCTCTTCCCAGAATTGGCGATAGCGCTCGATCCAGTTGGAAGCCTCTTTCAGCCGAGCGGCTTCAAGCCGGCACGGCCGCCATTGCGCCTCGCGGCTTCGCGCGATCAGCCCGGCGCGTTCCAGCACCTTCAGGTGCTTGGAAATGGCCGGCAGCGTCATTTTGAACGGCCGGGCCAGTTCGGTGACCGAAGTTTCCCCGTCGCCCAGGCGGGCCAGAATCGCCCGCCGGGTCGGATCGGCCAGTGCCGCGAAGGTGGTGCTCAAGTGATCGACAGCCATGTATTGCACCAGTTGGTTAATTAACTGATTGGTAAAATAAATGGATCAAACCGGAAAGTCAATCCTAATCCGCGCGGAATTTTGCAAAAAATAGGTCAACACTGGATAAACGCTTTTCACCTCGGCGGCGGGGCGGTCCCCGCGAAATGGTTTGACGCGAAGGCGCGAAGGGACGAAGAACTCGAAGGGATTTCCGGCCTGATACATCCGCCGCGTAAGCTTAAGCGTGTCCGGTTTTAGGTCCCTAGTCCGAAGACGAATGAGCCGCGCACGGAGGGTACTTCCGGAGTAACCGGTTTCGCCGCGCTCCGCTTACTACGGTGTACATAAATGATCTCGCGATTCGTGTAGGGTCCGCACCGCGGACCATTGCGTTTGAATTGGAAAAACACGGTCCGCGGTGCGGACCCTACGAAGATTCGAAGCGTCTGGTCGCGCAATGTCATTTATCCATCATTATGGCAGCCGCATTTTCTCTGTGGCTCCTTCGCGATTCATCCGGCGAAGCGCCGCCAAAATGCGCTCCAGCCGCCGATGCTGCGCAGGCGTTGTGGTCACCATCAGCATCCCATGCCCGCCTTCCACCCCATCCATGTTGATGATGTAGCCGGTGGGTGAAAGCGTGTAGTCGGTGGCATGCAGGCGGTTAAGCACGAGAAGGCAGAGGGTCCGCTCGCGGTCTTTCCGAAAGTCATCCGCACGGGCGCGATCGGCCGGCGTGCCCCAATACGCGTCGCTCAACAAATCGCGCACATCGTAAATGCGCATCTTGCGGCTGGCGTCATGGTCGATCGAGACAAACAGCGCGCCATCGGCCGTCAGCGAAAATTGCAGCGGCGGCGCCAAGTCGGTTCTTGTCGGCGAGGGGGAAAACGCCTGAACGAATGACCGTATCGTGGTGCCAAGAGAATTAATCTGCCCGTAAATAATCATCTGGCGCGGCCCGGGCGAGACGCCGGCAGACTTCAGTTCCGGCCAGTCGAGCACGATGTGAATATCGTTCGCCTTTGATAGCCCGGCAATCACCTCGTCCAACGTCGGTTTGTTTTCCATCGGCCAGCCGTTCAAACGTCTTGCCAACACAAAGTCGAGTGGATCTTCCGCCGCGGCCGGCGGCGACGGACGAGACGCAAGCAAAATCGCCACCGCCGTCGCGGCGATCGCAACGAGGATAAGCGGAGTTTTTCGGTGCTTGACGAGGAACAATGCAAGTCTCCGCGTAGGTAATCGTGCAACCGGCTCTTGAAAATGCCCGGCTATCGGAACCCATCGATCGGCGGCGGCTTCCCATCCCGAAGCGCACGAAGGTAATAGAACAATCGCTGTTGCCGCAACGGCGTTGCGAATACGAGTAATCGTCCATGCCAATAACCCGGCGGGTTTTCAGCGTCGATCAAGTCGGAAATCCGTTCGACCTTCTCCTTTTCATTCGGCGGCGAGTCATATCCCCGCCGCTCGTACCATGGCTTGAAATGATCCATGATCGATGCGATGTCATAGGCGCGGAAAATCTTCGGCGTGTCCCCATCGGCCGGGTCAACGCAAAGAACGCCGTCCTGCATCGAGAACGCGACATATTTGTCTACAATGCCATATTGCATGAGTTCTTGGGCGATTGCCTGCGGTGTCGTGTCATCGAATGCGACCGACACCTTCTGATCGGGATTATCAACAATGGGAGCGGTCAGATGCCAGATGATGTTGGGGCCGGCGGCCTGTCGTAATTGCCGCAGCACTTCGCTGGCCGAGGCATTGTCGCACGCGAAGTGGGCGATATGCGGCGCCGGGGCCACGGCGGGGCGTGTTGTCCCCAGACTTACGGGGTGCGACAGTGCCTCGATCGCCCCGCGAACCTGCCGGCGCGAGCTGGCGTGGCCGCTGCACATGATGCGCGTGGCCAGAATGTACGGGTGTCGGTTATTGAACGAACCTGCCAGCATGTTTAGCAATGCCTCACCGCTGGCGGTTGGAGTTGGCATTTCGCCGTAGAAGGTTGCGGGATCGATAACCGCGAGCGGCCCGCGCGCCTGCTTTACCAACGCGCTGGCATCCACCGCTTCCATGACTCCTCCGCCGAACTCTGCGCCAACGCCGATGATCCCATTCCCATATTCGTTGAATGTGATCCCCTGCGTCGGCGATGTGACGGCGGCGAGCGCGGCCTCCAACGTCGTGTGGTCAAGCCTCATCGTGATCGGCGTCGGGGGACCGAGCGGCCTGTCTCGCGAAAAATCCGATCCGTCACAAATGATGCTGGCGCGGGCCTTGACGCCGATGACATGAAACGCCGACGCCGGGGAAACGGCGTTGAATTCCAAATGGTCGAGTTTTCGATCCAGCGGCGCGAGGCTCATCGGCCCGGTCTTTCCCGTGCGCAGCCGGGTCAGGGCCGATTCGACCAGGCGCTGGTTGTAGTCGGTTTGCGTGATGAACAATCTGCCGCCCCAATTCCAATATGTGCCCTCCCCATCCATCTCATGGCTGCCGCGGCTCCCGCCCATGCCTGTGTCCTTCCAGTTTTGAACCTCTGTCCCGTCATGCAGAACCCGGCAAATGGCCTGCGCGCGATTATTGTAAATCTCCGGCGTCAGCGTGCCGGGCGAGCATCCCCAATATTCATCGCTCAGCAAGTCGCGCACATCGTATATGCGCTCGGTTAGCGCGGCGGCCGGAAGCTTCTCCGCCGCGGCAATCACCACTGCTCCACGGTCGACTCCGAAGTCGGCGATCGTCGCATCGTTGATGCAGCTCCGCCGATAGCTGAACAAAAATGCGATGACATCGCCGAGTTTGGCATCATGAAGCTCGACATCAATGCGCGTATCGTTCCATTTCTCAAGCGCCGCCCAATCGACATCGATCGCCACGCCGGTTTTCTTCCGCAAAACGTCGACGATTTGCCGGACCGTCGTGTTTTCCAGGCTCAGGTCGTCAATCGTGTGATCGAGCAGGGCGAGTGCGGCGGCGCGGGGTGATTCCCAGCTGTCAGACGACGGAGCAACCGGCGGCTTGGTGCGCGATAACTCGATGCCGATCGTGATGAGCAGTAGTGCTGCCAACAGATAAATTGCTTTGCCATGCGCGATTTGCATCCAATCGCTCCCTCTGTTGCCTCACTATACGCCAGGACGCCGCAGGGTTGAAATCATGAGAAAGGCAGGCACGGAAAAACGAGATCGGGCGAAAAGAAGAAGAAAACCCAGCCTCCCAGCCATCAAAACTCGCCGGCCGGAACTGGTTTCCCATCCTGAAGCTCGCGAAGGAAATAATATACCCGTTGTTGCCGCAGCGGCGTTGCGAACACGAGTAATCGCCCATGCCAATAGCCCGGCGGGTTA
This sequence comes from Tepidisphaeraceae bacterium, assembly GCA_035695715.1. Classification (GTDB taxonomy): domain Bacteria; phylum Planctomycetota; class Phycisphaerae; order Tepidisphaerales; family Tepidisphaeraceae; genus RYN-428. Next base: position 6,044 of record DASRRM010000433.1, on the reverse strand, counting down.
TTCGCATCGATCAAGCCGGTAAGCCACTCGGCCTTCTCCTTTTCTTGCGGTGGCAAACCAGAACCCTTGGCGCCGATGGCATGAATCGCCGTTTCCAGCGTGACGCCTTTTAACTCCAGGTGATCGATCGGCCGATCCAGCGGCAGCCAGACTCGTTACTCTTCAATAAGTAATGCGAAATTTTCCCGACTTGTTATTTCGCGACGATAACCGTACAATAACCTAATTTGCAAAATGAAGTTTTTGACGGCCAGCGACCGATAACTCATCTAAACGAATTCCCGGCATCGGATGCCGGCAGGAGGTCACGGATGGCTTTTACGGATAATGGATTGTCGGATTCTTCCGCAGGCGGACAAGCAGTTCTCACCATGCCTAAAGACGAAAAACCCGCGCGTTCCACGCCTACCCTCGCCGCTCCACGCCGTCGCGAGACGGCCGAGACGATGGCGACCAAACAGAAGGATATCGCCGTCAGCGAATTCTTCGCAAAGAACCGGCATTTGCTCGGCTTCGACAATCCGCGCAAGGCGCTGCTCACCTGCGTCAAGGAAGCCGTCGACAATTCGCTGGATGCCTGCGAGGACGGCGGGATTCTTCCCAATGTCAGTATCATCATCGAAGACCTTCAACCGGATCGGCCGTCAACCGCCAAGCAATCGCGCTATCGCGTGACGGTGATCGACAACGGCCCGGGCATTGTGCGCAAGCAGGTGGAAAATGTGTTTGGCCGCCTGCTCTTCGGCAGCAAATTCCATCGCCTGAAGATGAGCCGGGGCCAGCAGGGAATCGGTATCAGCGCCGCGGGCATGTATGGGCTTATCACGACTGGCAAGCCGATGGTGATTCACACCCGGCCCAGCAGCAAAAAGCCGGCCCATCACATCGAATTGGCGATGAACACGAAAACCAACCGTGCCGAGGTGACGGTGGATTCAGAGACCGAGGATTTCCCGCCGCGGCGATTCAAAACGCTTAACGCCGGCACGCGTGATCCGGGATTTCTCAATTCCGAGGATTACATCACCGGCACCAGCGTCAGCATCGAGCTCGAAGGGCGATATCAAAAAGGCCGCGGCAGTGTTGATGAATTCCTGGAACTGACGGCCATCGCCAACCCGCATGCGCGCATTACCTTTGTCCCTCCGAGCCGGGTGAGCGCCGATGAACAGGAAGATCTGCCCCTTGCCAACGCGGCCAAGGATGCAACCCATGCCGAGGCGCTGACGCAGGAAGCGGCGCATGCCGCTCCGCAGGCCGAAGTGACTACGCCTTCCGGTGTCGACCCGACGATTACCACGATCGAAAAAGATGGCGTGATCTTTTTTCCGCGCGGAACCGAGCAGCTTCCACCCGAAACGCACGAGATTCAGCCGCACCCCAAGGGAATCGAGCTTGGCATTCTCCTTCAGATGATGAAGGATTACGAAGCGGCGAACAAGACCGGCACGCTCTATAACTTTTTGCAGGACCAATTCAGCCGGGTCAGCCCGGCCCGTGCCAGCGATTTCTGCAAGGCGATTGGCGTGCATACGCGAACGCGGGTGGACGACATCGCGCCCGAGCAGGCGGAAAAGCTTTTCAAGGAATTCCAGGAAGCCAAGCTTCCCCCACCGCCGACGGATTGTTTGGCGCCGATCGGCGTGAGGCAATTACTGGCGGGAATGCTCAAGGGCGTGAAGGCGGAGTTTTACGCCGCCAGCAGCCGCGAGCCGGACGTATATCGCGGGCGGCCGTTCCAGATCGAAGCAGCCATTGCATTTGGCGGTGAGCTACCGGCCCAGGATTCGGCGCGGGTGATCCGATTCGCCAATCGCGTTCCGCTTTTGTTCCAGCAGAGCGCGTGCAGCAGCTTTAAGGCGGTCATCGAAACCGGCTGGCGTAATTACAACCTGAGCCAGCCGCGCGGCAGCCTGCCATCAGGGCCTTTGGTGGTGATGATCCACATGGCGAGCGTGTGGGTTCCCTTCACCAGCGAATCGAAGGAAGCCATCGCCGACTATGATGAAATCCGCAAGGAAATGAAGCTGGCGTTGATGGAATGCGGGCGCAAGCTCGGCACGTATCTTCGCAAACGCCAGAAGATGCAGCGCGAAGCCGCCCGCCGCGATGTGTTCGAGCGCTACATCGGCGAAATCTCCAAGGCGATCAATGCCATCAACGGCACCGACACCAAGAAACTGTATGATGTGTTGTTGGCCGAGGCGAAAAAACGTACAGCCATTGCCGACGCCCAACTCGACGAAGAAGGCAAAACGCTGAAGAAGGACGAGCATGAAGAATTGAAGAACGACGACGGCGTGGTGATGGTCGAAAGCCGGGCGCTGCACCTGGCCCAGGCGCAACAGGCGGTGAACGGGGCAGAGGAATCACCAGCGACGGAAAATGCCGCAAGCAGTGCCGAAGGCGATATAGTGAAGCTCGATTCGGCGTCAAAGAAGCTGAAGAAAAAGCCCGCGAAGGAGCAAGGCGAGTTGTTCTGAAATCCGCGAACTGAGTGTGGTTGGACGCTAGGTCTAGGTCGTGACACGGCCGTCTCGGCCGTGCCTTCGAATTGAATGCTCTAGGAATTCGTGAAAACAAGTGTTTCAATCTCGCATTGCGCCACCGGCACGGGCGAGACGCCCGTGTCACGAAAAGCCGTTGAAACGCCTTTAGGTTTGGCATTTTCGCCGACAAGGCGTTGGAATTCGTTCAGCCTCGATAAATAACCTTGCGCGATTACGCGTATCCCAGCGAGAATCAAATGGCTAAACAACGCAAAACCGAAAATGTCTCGGCCGCCCAGGCCAACCGGATCAACAAGCGCACCAAGGAACGCGACAAGGTCACCCTTGGCAAGATCGTCGATCTGGCGGACAACGTCTCCAAATCGGCATTCAAAGGCGGGGAAATTTCCGTCGCCATCCCGCAACGAACCCGATCCAACACGCTTTGGAACAAGAAGAACCGCATCCTGCAGATGGGCGATGCCAAGGCCACGCGCGAATTGTTTAACCTGAACCAGGCCAAACAGTTCATGCAGACAATGCTGCATGGCAACAGCATCAAGGAACTGATCGACGCTGAGAAATCGCTGAGCCTGCGAGGAATGTATTACAAGGGCCTGCATACCGTCGCCGGGACAAAGGAAAAGACATTCACCGATCAGGGGGAATCGGACGGCATTCTCGAAGATTTGGAAGTCTCCCTCGCGTCGTTGCGCGAGGAACTGCACATCTTCGCCGAGAATCGCGGCGCGATGGTGGGAAATATTACCGTGGTCGACAAGGGTGATGAAATCGACTGCCGCCGGATGGGCAGCGGCGGATACGCCATTCCCAGCATCACCGAAGGCGATGTCATCCAGTTTAAAAAGATCGACGCCGACTTTGTCCTGCATGTCGAAAAAGGCACCGTCTGGAATCGATTCAACGAAGATCGCTTCTGGGAAAAGCACAACTGCATTCTCACCCACGGCGGCGGCCAGCCTCCACGCGGCGTGCGGCGGCTTCTGCAACGCTTCAGCCGCGAGGCAAAGCTCGATGTGATCTGCCTGCTCGATTGCGATCCGTGGGGGCATTACATTTATTCCGTAATCAAGCAGGGTTCGATCAGCCTGGCGTTTGAATCGGAGCGGCTGGCCATCCCCGACGCCAAATTCCTCGGCATTCGCGCCAAGGATTACGTCGAATGCGAATTGAGCGACGATGTTCAAATCGAGCTGAATGACAACGACAAAAAACGCGCCGGTGAAATTGCCGCCTATCCCTGGTTCAAGGACCATCGCGGCTGGCAGAAGGAAATTCAGCGCATGCTCGACAATGGCTTCAAAATGGAAGTCGAATCGCTGATTACCAAGGACATCAGCTACGTCACGGAAGAATATGTGCCCACACGGCTGAAGAAGAAGGATTGGCTGGATTAGGCTTTCAAGGGAACACAGGGAGCAGCTATCGAATGGCGAGCGATATCGCCAATTTCGAGCGAGAGAGTCTCTATCTCGTGCGAGCGCGCATCGCTGATCGCAAAGAACTTCGGCGGCTTCGAAAGCTTCCGGCACTAGGAATGCGCGGCCCCGACGACCTGACTGGAAGTGGAAGAGAATTGTTCTGCGCCGGCGGACTGCAGGATCGGTTGGCGGATGGACACATCATCGTGTGGGAGCTGCGTCAATGGGATCCCGCGAGGAACGCCAGTCCGGAAAGTGTCGGAAAAGTCCCCGGTTGGCGGCATATGGTACTAGAGGGCTTTGAAGTCACAACGATGGCGAAGCTAGCGCCGATAGTCGGTTGGTTGTGAACGCGGGCGACGTTTTTTCGGGTCTGCATTTTGCACGGTCCGCGCTGCCGTGCTGATCTACACGGATTACGCTGCATGAATTAGAATGATGCGATAGGAGTTTTCGCCATGCACCGTTTAAACGAACTTGCTGCCAAGCTCTCGCCAGCACAACTCAAGGAACTCGAGGATTTCGCGGAGTTTCTTGGCACCCGGCGCGATCAACCGACAGCGTCATCAGTTTCACCGGAGCGGCCGATCAGTTATGAGGGGTGGGCGGGATGCCTGGCCCACATCCATCCGGAAATGTCTGATGCGGAGTTCAACCAAATGATTCTCGACGAGCGCGTGCGCGAAGCAGGCGTCAAATAATGTTCTTGCTCGATACCAACTGCTTCATCCAGATTGTGCGTAGCCGCCCCGACGCTCCTCAAGTTCAGGCGTTGCTCGACGGCATTCCGCGGGCGCGCCTTTTCGTGACCGATTTCACCGTGCATTCGATCGGCGTTGTAATGGCGCGTTTCAAACAAGTCGGAGGCTACACCGCCTTTTTAAGCGGGCTTGGAGTCGGACAGGAGTTGGCGATCGTGCAAGTTGAATTCTCTCGTCTCAATCAAATCGCCAATGCATGCGTCACTCATGCACTAGACTTTGACGACGCGTATCAATATGTCGCCGCCGAATTGCACGGCCTCAAGCTCGTCAGCCTCGACGCCGACTTCGACCGCACCCCAAACGGCCGGCTCACGCCAACCGCCGCGTTGCAAAGCTTCATGGACGAAAAGAAGTAACGATTGCAGGAAGCACGTGATCGATGTATTGCCGCAAGTGCCTCTATAACCTCCAGGGCCTTGCCGACGCCGGTCAATGTCCCGAATGCGGCGCATATTTTGACCGTCGGCTGCCTCGCACATTTCTCGATGAGCTGCCGAAACCCAAGAGCCGGTTGGGGATTTTCTTCGCGATGGTTTGGGTAGTTTTAATTGCGGTGGGAGTGGCTTATGTCATCCAATTCATGGCTGCTGCCCAGGCCAGCGGCCATTGAGCAACGTAGCGGCCATCGCTTTCGCTATTTTGCCGACGGCCTCTTCATCGCCGCGGTTCTCATCTACCTGGTCAACCGATTTTGGGCGAAGAAAACCACCTGGGGGCGAACCGGCTTCTGTCACGATTACCTCAACGACGTGCTGCTGATTCCATTCTTCCTGCCGGGCGTTCTCTGGCTTCATCGCCGGCTTGGACTGCGCAGCCACGACCGGCCACCGCGGCTCGGCGAAGTTGCGCTGCATGTCGGCGTCTGGTCGATCTGCTTTGAATGGCTCTTCGCCCGTTATCACGTTTTCTACCAACATTCCACCGCCGATCCGAAGGACGCACTCGCATACGCCGTCGGCGGTGGAATTGCCTGGATGATTTGGAACTTAGAGCGTTTTTCAAGTAGATCGAGCGGGCAATCGTCATCCTGAGGTACTCCGAAGTATCTTGCTCGCCTTCGCGTACGCCCAAACTTGGCGCGTGGAGGGTAACGTTACTGTTGGCGGCGGCCAGGAAAAAGGGAATCATCATTTGCTCGATTTCTCTCGCGTAATATGTATCCAGTCCAGTCTTCGCGTGCTGTGGCCAATCGACGTCGCGCACGCTCGATTAGGCTCTGTCTGAAAACTCTAAACGTAGATAGCGCTGGATGATAGCGAGTTTTATGGTGGCTACGAAGTTAATCGCAAGCTTCTCGAATCGGGTGCAGACTCTTCTACACTCCTTGAGCCAGCCAATACATTGCTCAA
>DASRRM010000432.1:0-6574 GCA_035695715.1 Tepidisphaeraceae bacterium | reverse complement strand
CAAATCCGGGGCGGCGCGGCGCTGGCATTGCTCGCACTAACCACGATCGTACGCGCCGCTTGCCCCGGCGTGGAGGGTTCTTCCACTATTTGATCACAATACATACGCCGTATTTAAAGCAGGGACTCACTGCCCAGCCTCCAATTCCTCCTCTTTCAATTCCTCTTCCGCCAGCGATGCGCGCCAGCCGACGAGGCGCATGCTCACTTCATCCAGCTCGGCAGCTTCCTTGCGCGATTGCTCGCGCTTCCATTGGTCAAACTGCTTTTCGCGAAGCTTTTCGATGATTTTGCGCTGCTTGGCCGCCTCGGCAAGGGCGTTTTGCGCGCTTTCCACCTGCCGCTGGATCAGCGCCATTTTCTGGGCGATGAGCGATCCTTTGCGATGCACCGAAGCCACATATCGGCGATACGCCGCCAGAAAGCCAAGGTCCAGTTTCCCGGTCAGCCGGTTTTCGCGGACATCGCCCAGGCTGGTGGAGAGCGTTTGATCGAGCTGCCGCAGCTCATTCTCCGCGTCGCGCATCTGCGCCTGGACGCGCGCCAGATCGCGCTGGCGATCCTGCTCGACATGCGTCCGATGCCGCAAAACGCCTTCGAGGGTGAAAGTGAATTGAGCCATGGTGGCAGTCCCACTGGCACGGGCATCCTGCCCGTGCGTTCATTCGTCATTTGCAACGCTTACTTCGCTCCGGCTCGTGCCGTCGCGGCGGCCTTGGCCTGGGCTTGCGACTTCATCAGCCGCTCGTGATGGTCGATCACCACCAGCAGGTCCATCAACTGCTTTCTCGCCTGCTCGATTGTCACCGGCTGCTTGGAATCCTGTTGCAAATATTGCGTGATCTGCGGCCGCATCTGCACGGCCAGATCGTATTCCAAATTCACGCCGGGGACGTACGCGCCGATGTTCACCAGGTCTTCAATCCCCTTGAAAACCGACCAGAGCGACAGCACGCGCCGGGCGGCGCGCAGGTGGTCCTTGTCAGTCACATCGCCGCGCACGCGGCTGATGCTTTGCAGAATATCGATGGCCGGAAAATGCCCGCGATTGGCCAACTCGCGGTTCAGCCAGATGTGCCCGTCGGTGATCCCTTTCACCGCATCGGGGATCGGCTCATTAAAGTCATCGCCTTCCACCAGCACCGTGTAAAACCCCGTGACCGACCCGGCGGCGGTGCGACCGGCGCGCTCGAGAATTTCCGGCAGAAGCGAAAAAACGCTCGGCGGAAAACCTTTGGTGGCCGGCGGCTCGTGGGCGGCAAGGCCGATTTGGCGCTGCGCCTGACAGAGTCGCGTGATCGAGTCCATCAGCAGCAGCACGTTCTTGCCGCGATCGCGGAAGAATTCCGAAACCGTGCATGCCACCTTCGCCGCCCGCACGCGCAGCAGCGGCGCTTCATCGGAGGTGGACACGATGACCACGCAGCGCGAAAGCCCGCCGCTGCCCAGGCTGTGCTGCAGGAATTCCTGCACTTCGCGGCCACGTTCGCCGATCAGGGCGATGACGGAAATATCGGCGCTCGTATTGCGCGCGATTTGCGAGAGGAGCGTGCTCTTCCCGACGCCGGGCCCGGAGAAAATTCCCATGCGCTGCCCCAGCCCGCAGGTTTGCAGGCCGTCGATGGCGCGAACGCTGGTGGCGATGGGCTGGCGGATGTTTTCACGGTCCATCGGCGCGGGGCTGCGCTGGTCGATCCGCCGCGATTCACTTAGAAGCAGCGCGCCCTTCCCATCGATGGGCTGCCCGAAGCCGTTGAGAACGCGGCCGAGCAATTGTTCCGAGCACCAGATTCGCGGCGCTGCCGAAAGCCCCTGCACGGTATCGCCGCGGGCAACGCCTGCCGGGTTGGTCAGCGGCATCATCAGCGTGCGGTCGTTGCGAAAGCCGATCACCTCCGCCATGGAGCTTTTCCCGCCAAAGCTATGCACCCGGCACAGGCTTCCCAGCGGCAGCGTGAGATCGATCGCCTCAATGGTCATCCCGGCAACCGCCGTCACCTGCCCCTCAACGCCGAATGGCATCGAAGTATCAACGGCTTCGAGTTGGGCATCGAGGAGGGTCATTAGATTCCGTCAACAAAGAACGTTTTCAGCTTGTTGGGATGCAGGGATGTTCAAAGAGGAATTAACATGGATGAACAGGATGGACAGGATGAATCGAATCATCGATTGCTTTCTTCATCCTGTCCATCCTGTCCATCCATGTTCACTGAACCTTTTCCTGCGTTGCCGGCAGCAAGTCGGCAACCACCCGGTCAAGCTGAACATCCAGGTCGGCATCGATTCTTCCCTGGCACGTGACGATCCGGCAGCCGCCGGGTGATATCGCCGGGTCCTCGGCGACTTCCACGTGCTTGAGGCTCGGCCACTTCAATCCGAGCGTCGGCAGCGCGATATCCAGTTCCTTGCGCTGCGATGGATGGATTTCGATTCGGAGATTGGTATGCGTCACCACCAGTTTCATTGCTTCTTCGAGATTCGCAATAAGCGATTGCGGATCGAAGATTCCCTGCCGCTTGGTCACGCGCCGGGCGATGGCGATTGCCAGCTTCACCACTTCCTGAAGGGCCATCGAATGCAAATCGCCGCGGCTGGTATTCAAAGTGGCCGCGGCCTCGTTCATCGCGGCAAGCGACAACTGAATCTCCGCCTTATGCTCGGCCAGCGCCTGCGCCAGGCCGGCTTTTTTTCCTTCGGCCAGTCCCTGCGCTCGACCGGAAATAATTCCCTCGACCGTCCCCTGGGCCTTGGCGTCGGCCTTCAATTGCTCACCCTCGACCTGGGCGGCGGCGAGCAACTGATCCGCCTGCTGGCGGGCGCGCAGCAGCATCCGCTTGGCCGCATCTTCGATGTCAGCCATCGAAAACGGGGAAACCGTTACGGGGATGTTGGGAGCTTTAATGAGACCCATGGGTTAAGTGCAGAGTGCAGGGTTAAGTGCAGAGTGCAGAGTGAAGAGTGAAGAATGGAAGAACCGGCAGGTGCCATGGGTTAAGTGCAGAGTGCAGAGTGAAGAGTGAAGAATGGAAGAACCGGCAGGTGCCATCCGCCGGGCTGTCCCATTCTGCACTCTGCATTCTGCATTCTTCACTTCCTCACACCACCATCTCCTTCTCCCCGCCGCGGCCGGCGATGATGATCTCACCGGCATCTTCCAGGCGGCGCACGATATCGACGATCTTTTGCTGGGCCGATTCCACATCGCTGACTCTTACAGGGCCCATGTATTGCATGTCCTCGGCGATAAGCTGGGCCGCCCGCTCGGACATGTTCTTGAAGATCTTGTCCTTGAGTTCCTGGCTGGCGGTCTTCAAGGCCAAAGACAGCTCCTCGTTGTCCACTTCCTTGAGCACGGCCTGGATGCCCTTGTCGTTGACCAGCAGGATGTCCTCGAACACGAACATGAGCCGACGAATCTGCTCGACCAGATCCGGGTCCTCGGCTTCGAGGCCTTCCATGATCCCCTTCTCGGTGGAGCGGTCGGCGAGGTTGAGAATCTCGGCCACCGTGTCGACGCCGCCGGCTTTTTCGAAGGTCTGGCTGACGATATCGGAAAGCCGATGTTCCAGCCCGCGCTCCACTTCCTTGATGACCTCGGGGTTGGTCTGCTCCATGTTGGCGATGCGTTTGACGACTTCGATTTGCTTCTGGCTGGGCAGGCCGACGAGAATTTCCGATGCTTTTTGGGCGGGAAGATGAGCCAAAATCAGGGCGATGGTTTGCGGATGCTCATCCTGGATGAATGTCAGCAGGTTTTCGCTCTCGGCCTTCTGCAAAAACGAGAACGGCGTGGTCTGAACCTGCTGCGTCACCTGCTGGATCGCCTTATCCGCTTCGGCCTCGGGGAGGGCTTTGCGAAGCAGCGTCTTGGCGTATTCCAGGCCGCCCTCGGCAAGATACGAATTGGCCAGTGCCAACGAATAAAACTCGCCAAACACCTGCCCGCGCATGCTGTTGTTGATTTCCCCAATGCTGGCAATCTCGCGGCTGACCTCCTCCACCGCCTCCGGCGGAAGGCGGCGCAGAATTTCCGCCGCCTCGTCCTGTGTCAAAGAGAGCAGCAGGACAGCCGCCTTGCGAACGCCGGAGATTTCGGTTGCCAGAGCCATGCTTAGTAAGTGCAGAGTGAAGAATGCAGAGTGCAGAATGCAAATGCAAAATGCAAAATGTCGAAGTTTCAACTATTCTTGTTGCCGTGGGCGGTGTTGATCGACGCAACGAACATGGCGATTAGCTCGTTCGCTTCGTTATGAAGGTCCTCGATCAGGTCCGGGCGTATAATCCTTCCTTCGGTCAACAATTCGAACCAATACACGGTTTCTTCGAGTTCCTGCAATCCACCAGCCATCTTACTGATGAATTCTGCGCGGGATCGCGCCCGGCATGCCTCGCGGTAGTGGGCGCCGGGCGATGTTCCGCTACGCAAAACCTGCCCGCCGATGACCTGCCCCACGCGGGTTTCGGGCAATCGGGCATACAATTGAATGACTCGCAGCGCGAACTTCTTAGTCCGATCCCAAAGAGGACCTTTATTAAGCTCCGCGTCCATCAATTACTCCCATTCGGATAACCCCTCGCATTCCACTCTGCATTCTGCACTCTGCATTTTGCATTTACGTGCGGTTTAACCACCGCTTCACCAGCGTTGCTGCGCTGTCGGGATTTTCCTTTACCAGGCTGGAAACCTGATCGAGCATCTGTTGCGTACGAAGGGCCTCGTCGTCGAGTTCCATGCCATCCAGCGTTGTGACGGCGGTTCCGACTTCGCCGACCACTTCGCCGCCCACGTCGATCAGGGACGAGTTGGGCGCGCCCGGCGCGCCAGGGCTGGCACTTGATCCGCCCCCGCCGGCGGCGAAGGCGACGGCCGGGGCCGGGGTTCCCTTCTTGACCACCATCGACACCATGAACAGGCTGACCAGCGCCAGCACGCCGAGCACCGCCTCGCGAATATGCCCGCCGCTCAGCAGCGCCATCGACACCCCGGCCGTCACGGTCTGCGGGGGGACGACGACCGGCGACGGGTCGACGTAGGTTTCGACGGCGACGGAATTTGCACCGGTGAGATTACAGCAAAGCTCGACGTCTTTTTTCATCAGGGGGAGCTGGGCGTCGATCAATTCGCGCATCTGTTTATCGGTCGGGTCTTTGACGCTGGGGTGGTCCTTGGTGTAGATCGCCGCGAAATACGCCAGCGGCACCCGCACGGCCGCCCCTACCGGCGTCGTGTCGCCGGCCAGCGTCGTCCGATCGCTCTGGGTGGAAGAGGCGAAGACCTGGGATTTCTCAGTGGTCTCTTCCTGGGTGTTGGTCGGGCCGGCCGGGGCGGCGGGAGCGGGGCCGGCACTCACCGAAAGGCCGGTATTGGCGCCAACGCCGGCCTCCTGGGCGGCGCTGCCGGGACCGGTGGTATCGGAGGTCTTGTTGTGCGATTCGGTTGGTTTGGAAATGATGCCTTTGGGGTCGTATTTGATGTCGTGGACGGTTTCATTGGTCGTGTTCAGCTTCACCGTGACGGCGACCATCAGCCCGGGAATATAGCTGTACTCGCCCTTGATCTTCTCCTCCAGCCGCAACTCGGCCTTTTGGATTTTGTCCTGCTGATCGTCGGGAAACATTCCGCCGCCGGCGGGATCGTCCTGGTGAACGTGCCGGGGGTAGCCGTCAACCACCACTTTGATCTTGTTGCGCGGAAGCGATGAGAGCGATCCCTGCACGACGTCGGCGGCGGCGTCGACAAGCTGCTGCGATGCCTTGGCGCCGGGGCGCATGGTGATGGTGACGGTGGCGGATGGCTCGATGCTGGTGCCGATGTGGAAAACCTGCGTCGGGTCGATCATGACGCGGGCGTCGGCGACGTCGGGGAAATCGGTGATGATCTGGCCGACGGTGGTTTCCTTGCCGCGGTTCCACATCTTATCGGTCTGATCGTGCCCCATGAACGGATTGATGTTCTTCAACACCTCGTCAAATCCGTCCCTGGCGTTTCTGGGAAGGGTGTGCGAATACATCAGGCTCGCGACCGCCTCCACCTTGCGGTCGGCGGGAACCATGATCTTGTCGCCGGACATCACATACTTGATGCCCTTGGCATCCAACTCGTTCTGGACGCGCGGCAGCTCGTCGGCGGAGATTCCCTGGGGAAGGAGACTGGTCATCTCCGGTTCCCCGGCGTATTTGCCCCACCAGACCAGGGTCATGACCATGATGGCCACCATGGCGGCGGTGAGCATCTTCTGGCTGGGCGTGAGCGTGCCAAGCTGCTTTTGGATACGTTCGAGCTGGGATTTGAAAAAGTCCATGAGTCAGCCCTCCTTGGCTGTTTCACGGTTACACGTCGGACAGGTGACACGAGCATCCATGCTCGTTCAGTGGCATGGGCTCCGAAGCCCGTGCCACTGCACTAAATCGCTATTCCCTTAATCTCATCATAAGCGTCCATCAGCTTGGCCCGAATCGCCAGCAGCGTCTTGAACGCCAGATCGGATTTTTCGACGGCGGTCATCACATGGTTCACATCGTCGCTCTTGCCGGTTGACACATCGTTCACGGCCTGGCTGGCATCCTGTTGCAAG